>JAVXWN010000068.1:0-31087 GCA_032230645.1 Acidobacteriota bacterium
GTATTGAATTGATTAGCAGTAGCCGAAGCCAAAACTTTTCTACCCGGCCCCAATCATGCACGGATTCGTTGCGGACGGCGACGACAACACCGGCGAAGCCTGCGATGGCTACCGCGATCTGTGCGGAGGTACTGAGGGCTGTACTTGGTTCCATTGTGTCGAACCATTCTGCTTAACTACGCAATAGCGCGTGAAAAGCCGAATCTCTCGCGGTGTATCTTGCCTCTCCCGAATCGCCATGACAACAAAAAAGGGCGAGCCCTGAAGAGACCCGCCCCCTATTTCGGCGCGCCGCTTGGCGGCCGCTAAGACTAAAGGCACCAGTCGGGACAGAAGCCGCAGCAGCTACAGCACTCGCCGTCGAAGCTCTGGTAGTACGGCGTTACCGTGCCGGTGGTGATGATGCCGTTGTTGCAAGTGAGGTACTTCTCGCCGACTTGGTCGGTGAGAGTTGCGTCGGAGTAGTAGTAGGTCGTCACCTCGTGGCACGGCTTTGCGGATGCGTCCTGCGATCTGGACAGCGTGAAGGCCGCCGCGCACAGCAGGGCGACCAGAACGACCAGCCTCCCAACGAGGCGGAAGTTAACTCGTGAAGTTGTCATGGGATGTCCTCCTTAACGAAGCAGACCCGGTGAAAGGTAGTGGCCGGTGATGCAGCGATACCGTTTGCTGTTGTAGGGGCGAGAGGAGGATATGCCCGGCGGCGGGGCGTGTCAAGGTTTTCGGCCGCCAGTCCTGACGCGGCGCGGCCGGCAGCCTTCTTGACTTCCGCGTCGCGGCGGGGCTATGTTGCCCACGCGAACGACGCTTGCTTGCCCCGGCCGGCGTGCCTTCAACGCCGGCGCCGAACGAAGACTCACCTAACAGGGACGTAAAGGGAAGCGACCCTCGCCGCGGCTGCGGGCCGCGCGCGGGGCGGAGGAGTCAACGCCATGACCGGAACCCTCACACGCAAGCTCGAATTGGCGGCCAACGTCGCGATCATTGTGGTCGCCGCCGTGCTCTGCGCCGTGCTCGTCAAGACCTACCTGCTCGCCCCGACGCCGCAGGCGCCGCAGCAGCAGTCGCTCGTCGGCGCGCGCGTGCCCGTGCCGGAGGTGGACTGGCGCGGCAACGGGCGCACGCTCCTGCTCGTGCTTCAGAAGGGCTGCCGCTTCTGCGCCGAGAGCGCGCCCTTCTACCAGAGGCTCGCGCGCGAGGCCGGGCAGGCGCGGCTCGTCGCCGTGCTGCCGCAGCAGGTCAACGAGTCGCGCGAGTACCTGCGCGAGCTGAGTGTGCCGGTCGGGGAGGTGCGGCAGGCGCCGTTCAAAGACCTCGGCGTCAGGGGCACGCCCACGCTGCTCCTGGTCAACGGCGAGGGCGTGGTCACGGGCTCGTGGTTCGGCAAGCTCTCGCCCGACAAGGAGGAGGAGGTCTTGAGCCGCCTGAAGTCCTGAAGGGGCGGCCTCAACTTCGCACACAATCGCTTTTGGGTACGCTCCGTATTCGGAATAACACGAGCGGCTAGGCGGCAAAGAGAGCGCAGGAGGGGTGCAGGGCGAAAGCCGACGAAGGAAGAGATGCTGAATGACTACGCCCTCCACGAGCCGCAGGAACTCCTCCAGTTCGACGGCAGCGTGGTCGGGTACGGCAAGGACGCCGACCACGACGGTTATCAGGTGGGCGCGCTTTTGAGCCATGAGTTGGCCGATATATCCAGCGTGCGGGTGTTCATACCTCAGGGTATTAGTACCCGCGAGGCGATAGAACTACTGCGAAAGATTGCGGAAATGATAGAAACAACTGATAGTGGTCTGCAAAGGTTCTACCAAATGTTAGCCTTCCCTCCCACGTCGTCCAAAGGCGGTTCATCGGGTGAGTGAATTTCATCTTATTGGCAAAAAGAAGTGGAGGACTTCATGGGGATAGACAGGGACGCGATTGTCGAGGGCGTGTATAAGGCAACGCTCGAATACCTAATGGATCATGAGACCGGCTTCAACACCGTAGCGGAACTAATAACCGACGGCCAGTTACTTCCGCGAGAGGATACGCGCGGCCACCGGCAGCTTTACAGTCGCGCCTTACGAGGGCATACCCGAGCGCCTGAATTTAAACAAAGCGTGACGCGCTGAGAGTTTCAAAACATGCCCTACAGTGAGAAGGCAAGAGAGCTGCGCCGCTGCACACAGCCGAAGGCCGACGGCTCGCGCTGCCGCGCATGGGCCGTGTGGGGAGACTCGCGTCAGTTGTGTGCGCCTCACGGCCGACACCATCGCGGGAAGATGCGCGGACGCCGGTCGGACGAGCGCACGCACTTCGAGCCTTGCACCTGCCTTGCTTACGCTTGGCCGCATCGCCCCGGGGGCGGTCTCTGTCGATGGCCCGACCCGCCGCTATTCAGACGCACGACACCCGCCAACACTCACGAATGGCCGAGGATGTCGCCCGCGGAGAAGGCTTTCATGCGCATGATTCAATGGCGGCATCACGGCCGCCGGTTCCCCTGACGGGCGCTGATTTGATTAATCAAATGTTTTCAAATGGCGGAAAATGGCACCGTTGAAGTCAATAAAAACCGCGCCTCAGATGTTATCGGCCGCGCTGATTATGGTCGCCCCGATGTCACAAAATGTCACCAAGAAAAATAATAAATCTGCGGTCGGGATTCGATACCCCATGTTGAAACTCTCACGCCGACACCCCATGTTGGAAGCGATACCCTATGGAACCTCCCGCGCACCTCGATACCCTATATGCACCTTATAGCCGTTGACGAGCGGCTTCGTAGAAGGCATGGCTGGCCGCATGCAGTTCGAAAAACAACGAACGACCGCAGCAAGGCGCGATGCCAGACTGCGGTCGTTCGTATCCACGATCTCAGTCAGTGTACGACCAAGTATCGACGACTCGCTCCCAAGTACCGTCCGAGTAGTAGGTCGTGGTCGTTACCGTGACCGTGTGCGCTGTTCTGTCAACCGTTGTCGTTTGCGTGCTGCTGACGACCGTTACCGGTTGCGAGCCACCATCGAGCTGTCGCCCAGTGCTCTGCGCCGCTACCGGCGCAACAGTGACACTACCCAACACCAAGGCGAGAACGGTGATCGTAAAGAAGCGAGCGAGTTTCGTGTGCATAGCGTAATTCCTTTCTGTAGTGGAGATGAGGTAACAATGAACGTAGTGAGGCCCCGGAGCGCCCCTACGTTAAGGAAGGCGACCATCTTTGTCAAGTTTAAGCAGTTCCGACCGCTTCCGCCCCCAAGGCCGCGCCGATGAGACAAAATGAGACAGGATTTCTCAATAAAACTGCGGCCCCGCCGTCGAGACCGGGCGCGGATTCGCAAATATGTGCGAGGTAAAAAAGAGAAGTTGGAACAAGTTGGAACGGAAAAAAGGCGAGGGCTTTTGATTAATCAAATGTTTTTCAAACGCGAGGCGGCCCGGATTCGTCAATATCGGCGAGGTTAAAAAAGGCGGCGTGGCGAGAGGTCGCGGAAATCCGTGACAAGAAAAAAGGCGAGCCTCCGAAGAGACCCGCCCCTTTCAACCCTACTGCGCCGGACACCCCTTATCGCTTTAAGGATTTGCTGCTCAGCAGGCATTCCTCGCGGTAGATCGAGTTGGCAGTGTCATACGGGGAGCACGCGTGGGTGAAGTTACAGCCCTCATAGACGCCCGTCGGGTTAGCGTGGCAGTACTGGTAGGCCGTCGCGCTCTCACTAAAGCATGACTGGCACGCCAACGCAGGCTCCCGTCCGGCCCCCGACCCGGCGAGGGCGACGACCGCGAGGATGAAGGCGGTTGCAAAAATACGTCGGGTGAGTTTCTTCGGCTTCATGGCATATCTCCTTTGAAAGTTCTGCGCGTGACTTTGAGAGGTTGAGGGGCGCTTTGTCAGGGGGAACACCGGAAAGATATGCCTGTTGAGTGCGAGTGTCAATGATGAGTGAGGCGGGGTGAGGCCGCCCGGTCATACGGCCGGTAGTTTTTATATTGAAGTCCCAACTCCAAGAGAGTAGGGTATCGGCACATCATCCCCTTCCCTATCGGCGCGTCCCTCAACACGCCGCTGCCTTAACCTTAACGAAGGAGTGACACCATGAGAAAGCTGATGCGAAGGTTGCTTACGCTGGTAACCCTCATCCTGTGCCTAGTCGCCCTGTCCATTCCGCCCGCCGCCCGGAAGGCGCACGCCGACGCCGCGTGCTGCGACGCCTGCGACGCCCAGCAGTCCGAGTGCGAGCAGAGTTGCATTGAGAACGCGCCGTGCCCCGGCCCTACTTGTGGGACAGTGCTCATCAGATGTCGGCAGGCGTGTGAAAGTCGGTGGAACTCTTGCATCGCCAGTTGCGGCAGTTGCGAGTAAGCGAGCGGTGAGGGCTCACCAGTAGATGCAGGTTGTGTTCATGCGCGGCCCCCTTTCCTGCGTGGCCATGCCTCGCGGTAGTTGAATCGTGGAAGTGAGCGGGGGAAGCGCCGGGGCTTCCCTTCTCTGCGCGGCGTGCGTCTCACAATGCTCCCCTTTCTTCAAAGAGTAAATTTCTAATCGGTCGCGGGTGGATGGAGAGCCACGCCCCCATGTGAACAACGTTCTTAGTGATGACGAGATGTGCCGCCCCGACGCGCCTCACTAAGACGAGCGGCAGCAGCGCGCGTGTGTCGTCATCCTTACCTTGAATCTCCAACGTCAATTTGTTGGAGACGAAGACAGGCCGTAGCACGTAGCGGAAAATTATTCGCCCGTCGCCAAGCTCGATGGCGTGCAGATCGCCAAAGCGGAAGGTTGACCACGCGACCTCTAAGAGTGCGCCACGTCGGAGCGTATAATCGTCGGTTGTCAGATAGTAAGACGGGGCCGCTTTCATTGCGCACCCCCGTCCTCGTCTGGCAGCGTGTCGAGCAGCGCGAGCAGCTTGCGCCGGTCGTTCTTCATCTCCCAACGGTCTTTCTTCACCCGGCCCCGTTGCGGTTCTGCCTCGCACATGAGAAGGAAAGCCCGCTTGACTAAAGCCGGATGCTCGACCGTGACACGCGACGACATGGAGAACTCGCGTATCAGTAACTCCAACTCGTCGCGCGTCTCTCGGGGCGTGCGCGGATCGGCCAGCACCCGGGAGAGTTTGAAGGCCGCGCGCCAGTTCGTCGCACTCTCTTTCTCGTGCTCGGCGTCGGTCTCTTCCGCGTCGCGCAGGAATGCTCGCCGCTCATGCTTTGTGGTCAGGCGCTCGACGCCGGAACGTAGCAGTAGGAATGTGGAATCGCCCTCGGGGTCGAGAACGATGCCCTCCGACAAGAGCAGCGTGGGGAGCGCCGCGACTGCCAAGTCTGCATCACTCCAAGCGTGGAGCCTGTAGTGATTGCAGAGTTTGTAAAGCCACTCCTCTATGAAGTCCCGCGCCTCCTCGGGGAATTTGCGTTCGTGCAGCCCCATGCCGGTCTCCTCGTGTGCCGAGTTCAGCACGTCGTAGACGAGCCGCGCCGTCTGGACGACCGCCGCGTCGTCATCATTCCCGAACGATTGGAGCGCGTGCTTGTCGCCGCCCGCGTACCTTTCGAGCCACATCCAGACGTGCAGGGGCACGCCCAAAGTTTTGAGTAGCTCCGCGACTGTCATCCGCGCGGGATTAGTCTTGTCCTGCGCCTTGCGTTTCTTAGTCATCAGCGTGCGCCCCCTTTCGTGAACTTCCCGCGCTCCGCACGCATGAACGCATCAAAGGCTTCGTTTGCCTCATAAGAGCGGGCGAAGAGATGAGTGTTGACGAGACGCGCAATCGTCTCGACGTGCGAGGGGTCGAAGGGATGCTCGGCGATCTCCTGCATGAAAATCATAACGAGGCTGCGGGTCTCGTCCTCTTGCATCAACTCAATGGAGAGTTGAGAAGCGAGGTTGTCAATCTGCATATAGGTCAACCGCTCGGGCTTGCTCGTGGGCACGGCTTTGAGGCGTGTGTTAGTGTTTCGCTTGGTCATGGTTTCGGAGTACCTTTCTCGGGTTGCTGCAACTGTGGCCGGGGCCGGGAATGTGCTAGAGACACGCGCCCGGCCCGTCTTCGTCTCGCGCTACTTCGCACCTCCGTCCTCGGCCTCGGCGTGGAAAGCGAGCAACTGCGCGACGCGCGCGGGCGAAGCCTCAAGCGCGTCCTTCTTCGCTTTGGGTAGGTCGTTGAATAGCTCAAGCATCCCCTCCCAAAAATAGTTGTGCAGGGAGGTCGGGAGGTCGGGGTGCAGTAGCGTGGCGCTGATGAGCGCGGGCAGGTCTCGCGCGTCTACCGTCACGGCGGCCTTGCCCTTCACGGTGCTCTTGGTAGACTGTTTGCGGTTCATCTGCTCTGTCTCCTTCTTGGGTTGCTTGAGTTGATGGCCGTGCGCGGGGCGCGTGCTTCAGACACATGCCCCGCGCGTCTTCTTTTTCATCCCGGTAGGTCGTTAACTGTGACGACTGCGCTCCCTAAGACCTTGACGAAGATGAACGTCCGGTCGCCCGCCTCCGCTTGGTAGTCGTCTGCCTTGCTCAAGAGAAACTTAGTGTAGTTGGCGCGGAGGTGGCTCAGGCCCGGCGCGATTGCGTCGAAGAAGTCCAGCCCGACGAGTGCTGGTGCCGGAGGATGGGCCGGGTTGAAGGCCGTGACGACGCCCCGGCGGTCTAGTTCGTAGATGCCGCCCGGAAAGGCCATGCGTGCGGGGAACTTAATCAACTCTCCTTTCGACCCTTTCCTGCCTTTCTCAACCCGTCTCCTGCTTATCGTCTCGGACAATTTCGCATCGGCCTCCGCGTGAAGCTTCGGACAATTCCGCACGAGCTGCATGGCGAGTGAAGGGCGGTGACTCGTCAAGCGTAGATCGCGGTACATGGCGAAGTTGATTACCTCGGGGCTGCGGTAGAGGGGTGCGTGCTTTTCGCGCGCACGTCGTTTCGGGCTAGAATGCATCGGCATCTCTGCTCTCCTTCATGGTTGGCGGGATGTGAAGGGGCGCGCGTTGCATCTGCCAAGACTGACGCGCCCCCCGGTCTATGTAGCGGGCTTAGTGCGCCCGCCTTCTCATCTCACGAATCGCCCGGAGGTAGATGACGACCGCGCAGAGGTGCTTACACACAAGCGGTTGAGAGTTGCGGCGTGAAGGTGTGCCCGCCTCACAGGTGCATGTGCCGAAGGTCAGGCCGTCGTGACGCTCAACCCTGACGTGATAGGTGCGACCCTTCGAGGTGTTCTCGACGCGGTAGAAGCCGGGCTCGTGCCGCGCAATCCTCATCCTCTCTTTTTGAAGTCTCGCCGCCGCCCGCTCAAACTGTGTTGCACTCTGTATCAGAATCATCGTGTCGCCTCCGTTTCAATCTCTCTAATCCCTGTCAACTGACAAGGATTCTAGCACAAGTACAAACCTTGTCAAGAAAAAAGATTGCAATTGACAAGGATTATTTGTTAGGATGCCGGACTATGAAAGCCGAAGACGACAAACTGCTATCTACCGCAGAGGCCGCTGGGCAGCTTGGCGTGAGCCGTCAACGCGTGCTTGAGTTGATCGGAGAAGAGAGGCTACCCGCCAAAAAAGTCGGGAGGGCCTTCGTCGTGCGCGCGGTGGACGTGGCGAAACTTGAACTGCGTAGCGTGGGGCGTCCACCTTCAACAGAGAAAGCCGCGAAGAAAGACAAGCGGAAGTGAAAGCGGCAACATTGACCGTCGCCTTTATGTTTCTCCTGTGCCCGGTAGCTTTCGCGCAGGATGGGCAAGCGTTTGCTCGGTATGACGACCGTGGGCACATGGTCGGTATTTCTAATCTGAGCGTGCGCGAGACGCGCGAGCGGTGCGAAAGGTTCGTTTACATCGGCAAAGTCGTGCGCGCGGAGTATGACAACAAAGGCCAACTCCTAGAGTTCAATATCAGGCGGAAGAATCAGCGCACGGAGACCTTCAACCTAATTGACGCTACCTTTGACGCCGCCAATGTAAAGAAGCTGCCGACGCTGCTAAAAAAGGGTGCCCGCGTCCGCGTTGTTGCTTATGGCTGCGGGGCAAGCGCGGCGGTCTTGGATGCTGACTCTATCAACCTACTTTGAAGAAAGCGGAGGCGAAGCCGTGACGAAGAAGAAGGGCTCTAAGCGGTGAGCGACGAACCACCAGATGACTATTTTGAGGCCGCGGCTCAGGTAATAGAATCCGCGCGCGAACTAGATGAGGCGCGCGACGCGCATAAGGCGGCTCAGGATACCGTCCTTGAAACCTTCAGGCGGCAGTCGGAGGCCGAAAAGAAACTGAAAGACGCTATCGAAGGGCTGAAGGGAGCGAGCACGGGGAGGCGGAGTAAGTAAGAAAGGCGAAAGGCATGACCAGAACTTTAACGGCGACGATCTGGCGTGAGGACGACGGCTACGTCTCGCTCTGCCCTGAACTAGACATCGCCTCACAGGGCGACACGGTCGAGGAGGCGCGCGCTAATCTTCAGGAGGCGGTAGACCTCTTCTTCGAAGCGGCCGACGCCTCCGAGGTGGCCGAGCGTCTGAAGCCCGAGATGTACGTCACGTCGCTGGAGGTCAACATTGGGGAGGCTGCGTAGGCTCTCGGGGCGCGAGGTCTGCGCCATTCTCGCCCGTCACGGCTTCGCCGAGGCCCGCCAGCGCGGGAGTCACGTGGTCATGCAGAAGAGGACAGATCAGGGAACAGTGACCGTGCCGGTGCCCCTCCACAGCGAGCTGCGCACGGGCACGCTCCACTCTATCATCAGGCAGTCCGGGGTTCCGCGGGCGGAGTTTGAGACGAAGTAACGGTCATTCCCGAGAAGCTACGTTTTCGTAAATCAGGGCCGGTAAGTTGCATTCTCCCGCAGGGCAGAGTGGGGCCCTCACCGGTGGGACGGCTCCCCGTCTGACGGCTCATGTACCAATTTTGGGTATACACTGCCCGAACTTCTCGCCCAAATCTTCTGACGCGGGTCTCTGACGCGAAGCCCGTTTTTTGACCTCTCTGACACGCGTAACTCTCACCAATAGAATCACTTACGGCCGAAATTTTTCGCGTCAGAGATTCGGGAAACTTTTTATTCCTTGTAAGCTACAGTAAATACATGAGTTAAAGTGCAAAAAGTTCGCGTCAGAGAGCGTCTCTATTTTAGTTGTAATGTGTCAGAAAGTTCTGACGAGCAGTGTTGTGTCGGGTCCAGCGGTGAGGCGGGAAGTAAGTTTGAGAGTTGAAAGCAGAAATTGTGTTTAGGCTTAGATCAATCGAAATCGACTGAGTGGTTAAAAGTGACACGAGAGTGACGCGCATCTGTAACGCTTGGAATAACGCCCGAATGATACAGAAATAACAATGCAGGTGTCAGAGGTCGAAAGTAGCGACCAAGTTGATGATGATAGGAATGCTAAATCTGACGGAGGAATAGAATAGATGTGTGGGCAAGACCGTATGCAGATTCTGCACATGGTTTCCGTTAAATCTGTATAATTAACCTTCAATTCTTACCCACCCCCCTGCGAATTATCTTGACTTCACTTCCCTTCTTCGCTTATAACCGCCTACTATGAAGGCGTATAAGGCTTTTAGCCTTAAAGAGAATCCGTTCGTACCCAGCCCGAATCCGCGGTTCCTCTACCTGACCGACCAAACGAATGCGTGCCTGTTCAAGTGCAAATTCGTGATCGAGGAACGTCAGGGGCTCTCACTCATCGTCGGGAAAATCGGCTACGGCAAGACTTCAGTACTTCGGGAGTTGCTGAATGGCTACATCGACGACGAGACCTACAAGATTGCGATGCTCCCGAACGGCAGCTTCCCTTCCGAGATGCAGCTCGCGAAGGCTATTTCGAGCGAGCTAGGGCTCCCGGGTCGGCGCTCGTTGTTAGCCCAGATAAACGAGATTCGGGATTACGCCTTCCAAATCTACGCTGACGGCGGAACCATCATCCTTATCATCGACGAGGCGCAGAACCTCAAGGGAGCGCAGTTCGATTTTCTGCGAGAGTTGCTTAATTTCGAGAGTAACGAGGCGAAGACAATTCAGATCATCATTGCCGGCCAGCCAGAGATCGAAACCAAACTTGCAACGAAGCCCGCGCTCGTCTCCCGCATTATCTTGACGAACTACCTAGACACATTCACCTTCGAGGACATGGTGGCCGCGCTGGAGCACCGAATACGCCTCGCCGGCGGGAGCCTGAACATCATAGGCGAGGACGCGCTCAAAGCCCTCTACGTCGCCAGTAGGGGCGTCCCGCGCGAGATTATGAAGATAGCTAACGCTTCCCTTCTCCTCGCGGCCGTGAACCAGACCAAGCCGATCACCGAGGACATCATCAAGCTCGCGGTCGAGAACATCCTTAGTACCGAGAACGGCAATGTCACAGAACAAGCCGCTGAACTTCGCGCAGGCGCTACGCAGTAGACCCGGACGCCCACCAGAGCCGGATGCGGACGCCCAGTCCCTCTCACCTGTGGACGCCCACAATATGCCGGAACAGGCGTCCAGCGGTGGACGCCCACACATCGAATCAGCGGACGCCCGCATCGAAACGGTGGACGCCAAAACGCCCACTTCCCTGCCCGATGTAGACGCCAAGACGCCCACCAAGCGCAGAGGTGGACGCCAGGTGAAGAAGCATGTGGACGCCCACAAAGGCGACCGGCATCGCGCTGACCGCACACGGCAGCACTTCCGCATCCGTCCTGACCTCGATGAGCAATTCCGCATGTTCCGGGCGAAGCATAGGCTTGAGCTACAGGAGTTCTACGAACTTGCAGGCGCCCACTTCATCGAATGTGTGGACGCCAAGAGGGAAGTGGGTGTGGACGCCGTGGCGTCCCTTGATGATAGAGATTCGATGATACTGTTTAAGACTCACCCCTTTATCATCAACCTCTACCTTCAGTACAACCCCGAGAACCGCTGGAAACCCGCCGACGATCACGAGGGGAAGCGGTACAACGACAAAGACATCCGGCTGGTCGAAGTCGGCATCATCCAGACGCAATTCAATGCACGCTTCAAGAAGATCAACTCATTCAAGTATTACACCGTAGAGATTGACGCGGCTTTGGAGGTGCCACTCGCGGACGAAACCATCGAGGTCATGCTGAAGCACGCTCGTAGGAGGTGGGAGGCGGCAACTGGGAAGGGCAATGGGTGAAGCGGCTTCCTATAATACATCTGATGATGTGGACGTCGTCATAAGTGAATCCAATCCTTTACTGCGGCCGTCGCGGATTTACTCGGGGAAGGGCAGTCCATCGAAGAGGTCGAAACGCGGTTTGCTCCGACCATGCACGCGGTCGATTGGGCGACGATCCGGAGCACTGCGTTGGCGCAGGCCGCACCGAAGAAAGGGAAGTGAACTCTATTCTTTACGAACCCCGACTTATTTTAGAGGAACCTTACTGATATGGAGCCAGACCCGATGGAGTATCTGGGCGACGACGACCGGCGGCAGAGTGTCGAAGCCTCAGAGAAGGACAGAGCTAAGGGAAGGCTGAACACACTGGTGGCAATCACGGTCGCGTTGCTGGCAACTTTCATGGGTGTCTGCAAGGTGAAGGATGACAATATCGTCCAGGCCATGCAGCAAGCACAGGCCGACAAGATCGACAACTACTCATGGTATCAGGCACGCAACATCCGGGAAGAGGTCGCCGGTGCCACTGTCGCCCAACTGACCGTGCAGGCCACCTCGGCACCGCCACAGGCACAGGCTGCCTACTCTGAACAGATCGCCAAATATCAAGGTATAGCCCGGGAGCAGTCGGAGAAGAAGAGAGAGCAGCAGGAGGCCGCCGAGAAGGCCGACAAGACCTATAACGACCTCAACATCCACGACGACCAGTTCGACCTCTCCGACGTGATGTTGGCGTTGGCGATTTCACTGCTCGCAATGACGGCGCTGACGCAGAAGCGCTGGCTCTACTACCTCGCGCTCGTCCCGACGGCCTTCGGAGTGGTGATGGGGCTGGCGGGGCTCCTTGGCTGGGGTCTTCATCCGGACGCATTGACGCGGCTCTTGTCATAGAGAGGTACAGCTTATCCCCAGCATGATTGCTAACGCCTTAAAGCTTGAAATCATCCCTCCGAACTGGAGGGAGTTGGTGTGAGAGGATTGAAGCAAGGGTTTGGCCCGGGCATAGACAGCGATATAAGGCGGGACTATGATTCCTCAACCCCGGAATGAACTTCCCCTGCCTTGTGAGCAATGACACACCTACTCCTGAGCGCCGTCCTGCTGGCCGCCTCATTCCAAAACCAACCCTTTCGCGTCGGCGAGATCGAGTTCTTTGGCTACGCTGGCGTTGATCTCGCAAAGGTGCAAGCCGCCCTCCCGTTGTACGAGGGCGACGACCTCGACATGGGGAAGTGGGAGCAAGAGAAGGCGCGTGTCAGACAGTCAGTGCGGCGGGCGACCGGCAGCGACTCGACCGATGTGGCAGCGACCTGCTGTGACGCCCGCGGGGAGCTGATCATCTACATCGGGCTTTCAGGCAAGCCCGTCCGTTACCTCCCGGCACCGGCGGGAGGGGCACGACTCCCCAAGAAGGTCATTCGCCTCTACGACCGGACCGACTCCCTACTGAAAGAGGCCCTGCGTAAGGGCGTCGGCGCCGAAGACCGCTCAAAAGGCTTCTCCCTCTCGGACTACCCGCCGCTGCGGGCCGTTCAACTAGAACTGCGTGCCTATGCCGTGGGGCACGAGCGTCTGCTGCGAGACGTGCTCGCCACTTCGTCAGATGGCAAGCAGAGGGCGGTGGCCGCGGAGGTACTCGGTTACGGGCGCCGCACCAGAGCGCAAGTCGCCGCCTTAGCCGCGGCCAGCCGAGACTTAGACGAAGGGGTACGCAACAACGCGACCCGGGCCCTAGTCGTACTGGCCGCCGCCGATTCGAAGCGCGTGCGGCGTATCCATCCCGACGGTTTCATCGGGATGCTGCTGTCCGGCACGTGGACTGACCTGAACAAGGCCGGCGCACTGCTCGCCGATTTAACGAGGGGGAGGGAACCGGCCCTCCTGGCTAAACTGCGAAGGCCGGAGGTGTTGGAGCGTCTGGTCGAGATGGCACGTTGGAGAACGGTTCACGCCGAACCGGCGAGGTACATCCTTGGGCGTGTCGCGGGCATCGAGGAGAATCGCTTGGGGCGACTCGTCGCGGAGAAGCGGGTGGACGCGATTATCAGCGCGCTGCGGGCCAACTGAACCTCCTGTTAGGCTGTTACGTGTAGCAGGGGCACCATCCTCAACGGCCAGTGATTCAAAAACCTTGCCTTCGGCGAATCTGGGGTATAAGCTCTCGCGCCTACAAAGGGTCTGACCGCTGCCCCTCAAAGGAGGCCCGATGAAACCCCCGGAATTACTCTCACTTTAGTCGCGACGTTATACCGCTCGCCCGGGCGCATCAAGGCGTTTGTCTTCCGTATAAGCCTAAAACCAATTCCACGGGGGAGACGAAAGGACATGTCCCAAACCAAGAACCCAGATGAACAGCCATCAGCAACACCTCCAAGCCTTGAAGGGCCGTCTAAAGAGCTGCCCACAGCAATCTCACCTAGGAAGAGATTGGTTCAAGAAGTTCTAATCACCGTCACCATTCACTTTGCCCCGGCGCTGGTGGTGGCCCTTGCCTCTGCGGTCTGGTTGTATTTCGAGAAGGATCCGAGCGTGCCGCCACTGGTCTTGCTCATTTTCGTGGCGCTTGTCATTTCGGCCACATACTTCGCCCTGATCGGCACCCAATTTTTCTTCCCCAAAGATGTCAATCTCTCTCGCCGCGTAAGAATACATTTCATCATCCTAGCCATTATTGTCGTGACCGTGACCGCGCCCTTGGCGTTGACGCAGTCCTTTACGAGGGCGCGAACGAATGAGTTAATGGCCCAGAGCCAGAAACTGGAAAAGGAGCTTGAGAGCGCGGGACAAGCCCAGAAGGCTGTTGATAGCAAACGGATAGAACTCTACTCCCAGGTGACCGACTCGCTGACGCGGATCCTGCACAAGTCGGATATAGACTCCAAAGACCTGGAAGACATCCTGCACTGGTGTATCGAGTCGATTTCCCTAAACAAGCCGCAGGTGCGCGACATCCGTGTCGCGGTCGTGTATTTGGACAAAACGAAGAAGTATCTCGTAGTCCCGGAACACGGGTACTACGGCTATGATCTGGATCAGGACATCACGGAACTCTACTTCAAAGTGTCGCCACAGTCAGACGAAGAAAGCGACGAAGCGTACCGTGACCGCCTCGGCGTCGCCGGCTGGGCGTACGTCAAAAAACAACAACTTCTGGCCGCCGATGTGCAGACGCCGAAGCCCGGCGAGGGTTACCGCTACAAGCAATTCGAAGCGACGCAGCAGGATAAAGCCGACCGGGCAATGATCTGCGTGGGCATACCCGACCTGAATGGGCCGAAGGAAGGCCACTACGTGGGAGTCCTCTCCATCTCCTCGCCGACTTCCGACGTATTTACACGGAATGACCTCGCCGTCGCGCACTTCTTCGCGACGCTCCTCGGCAGGTTCAAAACCCCCGTCGATACCCCTCCGTTCATCCTGAAAGCGGAGCGCAACGGTTTGTTATAAAGGCATTTTGGTCAAGCCCACATACGAACACCTCTACACGATGGGCGGCTGCCGCCGCCCGTCACCGTCAACGCGCTCGATCACGAGGCCGAGCAAGCCGAGGGCATCAACTGAAGCAAAGCTGAACTCACTAAAAAAAGGAGGCCGTGAAATGAGCAAAGGATGTCGCCTTTGCGCGTTGACCCTGGCGCTGATGGTCGCCTTCGGCGTACCCGTCTACGGCTGGGATAACCTCGGACACATGACGGTTGCCGCCACAGCCTATCGGCGTCTGACGCCGACAAAAAGGGATCGGGTGGACGCCCTGTTAAAATTGAACCCGGATCGTCCTAACTGGCTCAAGCTGATCCCGCCCGGCACGCCCCCCGAAGACCAGCGGATGATGGTCTTCATGATCGCCGCCACTTGGCCGGATCGGATCAAGAGCGACAGTCATTACTCGGATGACGGCACGGAGAACGGTAACCGCCCGGACGGCGCCTCCTCCAGGCTGAACATCGGCTACCCGGATCTGCTGCGGCACAAGTACTGGCATTTCGTGGATGAGCCGTTCACCCAGGACGGGACCAAACTCGCCCCTGTGCCGACGCCTAACGCGCTGACCCAGATCGCGGCGTTCCGCGCGGTGTTGGCGTCGAACAAGCCCGATGCGCTGAAGTCCTACGACCTGTCATGGCTGCTGCACCTGGTGGGCGACGTACATCAGCCGCTGCACGGCGCGGCACGTTTCGGTAAAACCCAGCGTGACGGTGATGCCGGCGGCAACTTGGTGCAAGTGTGCGCTCCCACGTGCGGGGTCAGATTGCACGCGTTCTGGGACGACATCTTGGGCACGAGCGACTCGCCGGCGGACGCATTGGTAGTTGCAAACGCTCTGCCACCGGCCCCGGCTCAACTCGCCGACGTTATGGACACTGCTAAATGGATAGACGAGAGTTTTCAGTCCGCACAACAAAACGTCTACGTCACGCCAATAGGACTTGGTAAGGGGCCTTTCAACATCACACCCGCGTACCGGGGCGCCGCCCTCGCACTGGCGCGGAAACGTGTCGCCCTGGCAGGCGCCCGCTTGGCGAACATTCTGAACAACGAACTGAAATAATGCCTTGGGCTAAGGCGTTCGCGGTAGAGTTTTATCGCATTCCAGGTTTGCCGGGAAGGTCGGGGGCGGGGATGAGTCCCGCCCCCGATTTAGGCCAGTCGTTTTTAAGCCGCGGCGAGGAGTGCCGACGGGGCGGAAAGCGGCATCACCCTGGTCTGCCTCTTCGCACGGCGAGCAACGGGGCGCTGTTTCTCCCCGTTCAACCACGGGTACAGCCACGGCCGCGCCTGCCGGTCGTAATCCTCCATCACCTCGCAGAGCCGGACGCGGGCCCCGCGCGCCTCCACGTACTCCTTATCCAGATGATAGAGGCCGGTGCAGCCCAAGACGGCGGCGACGTTCTCGACCCTGTTCAGAGACCGGCGCTTGTCGATGTCGGTGCAGGCGAAGAGTGACGCTGCTCCTTACTGAGCCGAAGCCTAATCCCGCCCAGCAACCCATAATTTATCTTGTGCCGAATAGAGTATAGGCGTATTATGTACTTGAAAGCTTCAAGTAGTATTCGCCACTGATGCAGAGACAATCCCGAAACAAGACGGAAGATGTGGGCGAGCTGATCTCGATCTCGCAGGCCGCACGTCTACGAGGTGTCTCTCCTCAGGCAATTGACGACCTTATCAAGCGCGGGCGTCTATCTGCCGTTGAAGTAGCGGGGCGTCGTTTGCTCCGTCGGCCTGACGTTGAAGGCTTTATTCCTGAGGCTGGAGGGCGAGGTCGTAAGGCAGGACGCTAACCTAATTTTATAGCAGCATGAATTGACCTATGAGCAAGAAAGAAAAAGCAACTTATCCATCGTGTCCTTACTGCGTGAACCCGCGCCTTTTTCAAGAAGTGCTAGCGATGAAACCGGACGAGAAAAACATCGCAACCCACCCGCAGCGGATCGGCCCTTACTGGAGAGTTATGCCACGGCTGAGAGCAGATTGGAGCTTTGAAGGCATGGCCGGGACGCCGACAACGCGGGGCGACTTCTGGTTAATTACTTACACCGGCGACGAATTTGCTGAGAGGCTGAAAGACTTCACGGCTTACATGATAGGGCAGGAGGTTGAGACTAAGCCGAGCCAAGCGCCCGGCCCGTTTCTCGCCTCTAGCATGGATCGACTGAAGCACGGCGCAGCGTGGCGCTATGGTCTCTACTTCGCCGTTCGCATCACGCACCCGCAGACGAAAATTGCCGTTGACCTTCATTGGTGGCCGACTCACGAGCGAATGGTGACTTTGCGGGATGTGCCGGATGAAGGCGCAACGCCGCGCGATTTAAGACTCGTTGCCGAAGCGTTGAAGTTTGTCAGAGTGGAAACGCGCGGGCGACCAGGCGGCTTTGCCGAGATCGAGCTAATCAAAGCAATTCAGGAGCAAGGCGAACAGGTAACGCAAAGGGGAGTCGCAAAAGCTCTCGGCACATCAGACCGCACAATCCGCGAATGGCTCACACAGCAGGGGAAGACATGGCTGGGATTTATTGAAGAGGCCCAGCGCACAGAAATTGTCTAGCGGAGAAATAGTTGCAATTATTCTACGATACATTGTATAGTGTGTTGCGTTAAGTAAGGCTATTTGAGGTAAGACGCAAGAAAGGCGCGAATCCCGTTCAAAAGTTCCGCGCCCCTTGCTTTGCTATTTACTAGCCAAGTGCTTTTCGTCGGGTGCAACCGACTGAAGCGAACGGGATTTTAGCCGAGGCATGCCCTTGGTGTAAAGTCCCTTCTCTTTCAGCCTACCCGCCGACTTCTACCAAAAGCACACACGTCTGACTCTTCCGAGGCCGACCGCCTCGTGGATGGAGGTCTATTTCTATGCAGACAGAAGATCGTCAGCAAATCTATCTCAACACACCACAAGTAGCTGCCGAACTGGGCATGACGCCGAGCACGTTACGCGCACTTGTGGCCGCTGGTCGAATCACCGCGTACAGGTTCAATCGCTGGCTCAAATTCCGGCGTGAGGATGTGGATGAGTTCAAGGAGCGTGCTACGTTGCGCGCCGCATAGAATACGAGCCCGCCGAGAGTTTCGACCTCTCGGCGGGCTCTTGATGTTCGTGACCGTGTGCCTTGAAAGGACAACTAACGATGCCTAGAGTATCCGAAACCCGCCCGCTGCGCAATAGCCCGGCATATCAATTTCCTGAACGCCTAGCTATGGTCGGCGCGTCATCTCGTGCTGTCAGCCGCCGCTCCATTTATCAAATCGGCGTAGATGGCTCCGCCACTCTGTTCGGGGCCATCGAAAGAATACCCGTCCGCGTTGCCCGGTGGCAGGCAAGGAGGGCGTTCTGATGGCGGGCAGGAACCGAATCATACGTGCGTCGAAGAGGACACCATGCTTGGTCTGCGACGGTCGAGCATGGCCTTGCTATTACTTCGACAACAAGGAAGTCGCCGGGTGTAAGAACGTGTCGAGCGACCGTCAAGACCGGGACGGAGTGTATCTACACGTCCTCGTCACGCGCGACAATCCAGTGAGACCCCGGCTCGTGCCACAGGTCGAGCGCAAGCCTCCGGTCGTGACTGCCGACGCGGATCACCTGCACCTTGTCTACGAAAGCGTACTGCGCGGCCTCAGTCTCTCTTCGGAGAGACTGGGCCGTCTTCGTGCGCGCGGGTTGAACGACAAGGCGATTGAAGCGAATGGCTACCGTGACACTCCGAACAGGGAACAGGCTGTACGCATCGCGCAGAGGCTTTCTCCGCTCGGACTGGGCGGCGTGCCGGGCTTCTATTTCTCGGGTCTCGACTGGCGCATGGTCGCGTGTCTGCCCGGTCACTTCGTGCCGTATCGGGACATAGCGGGACGCATCTCTGGCCTCTCATATCGGCTCGACGTGCCGCTCGTAGATGAGAAGGGGAAGGTGACGGCGAAATATCTCTGGCTGTCGTCCAATCCTGAAGTTACGCTTGATGACGGTCGGCAGAAGTTTCCGCAGGGCACGAAGTTGACACCACCTTTGCACTTCTCTGGTGCGGGTCGGCTTTCGTCGGTGCGAGATATTCTCCTAACCGAAGGTGCTTTGAAGGCTGACGTGGCGGCGCATCTGCTCGGCGCGTCGATCATCGGCGCTGGCGGCGTCACTCAATGGGGTGGTGGGTTCGCGCAAAGGTTCAAGAGGGAGTTTCCGGGTAAGCGTGCGGTGATTTGTTATGACTCGGATTGGCGCTCGAATCCGCACGTCCGTCATGCTCTTGAATCTTTGATGGCTAACCTTCGTGACGCTGACGTGCGGTTCGTGGTTCGTTCCTGGCCTGAGTATCCGAAGGCGAAGGGCATTGACGACCTTGCTCTTGTGCTCTCTCAATCCAAAGGCGAGGGGGTGCGCGCAGCATGAGCTATCAGCCGTGGAATGAACAGGAGCAAGGCGACTATCAGCATGAGCAAGAGGCGCGTGAGAGTGCTGCTCACCTGAAGCTCGTCCATAATGCTGCGCTCGGCGGTGAAGAGGCGTCGGACGCAGACATTCAACGCCTTGCCATAGACTTCGCTGATACGACGGACGCCTGTAACTACATCCTCGCGCGCTACGCCGCTACGTCTAAGAAGTTCTACGACCCCTCGAAGCGTGTCCGTGACTTCCTGTGTGCGGTGATAGGGGCCACTGGCGGGCGACCTGATTACGTCGAAGTCACCGACGACGATCTGGCCGCTCGGATGGGCTGCTCTCCCAAGACACTTCAGACCGCCCGTAATGAGTTCCGGTCTTGGCCTGACCACGCGAAGCTGGTTGGAATAAAAGACAATTACCGTGAGCCGCTGGAACAGGGCGGAAAGAGTCACCCGCACGCATATCTGTGTCGGCTCACGCTAATGTCGGCTGCGGCTACTGCTGACAATCGACTTGGCGTCGAGATGCGCGAGGCTGCGCGCATAGAGGCCGATTCCGTGGCCGGTTTCCAAAACCGCCCCGCTAAGCGCAGGCGGAAGGCTACCGACTCCGAGATGGTTGTACGGGAGGCTGAACAGGCGGCTAACACTTTGATGAGGGCGGCAGCCCGGCAGAATCTTGCCCGTAACGTGGATTTTGAACGGCTGGCGCAGGCTTGGCAGCGGATTGTGGAAGCCTTAGCAGCGCTAGATGAGGCTTACGGTTTCCATGCGGAGATTTCCATACAAAAGAAAGAAGAAGAACAGTCGGAAACGCTCGGGGGCGAACAACCCGACGAGTCCGGTTTTGAGCCCCGTATGGAAGCGTCTGACGACCCTGCCGTGGTGGAGGTGGAAAGTACCCAAGTGGAAAAATTTTCCACCCACAATGACCTAACAGAATCAACAACTTACGATTTTGGCGAATCGGACGCCGGGCCGCCTTTCGACCTGTCCGAGTGGGTTTGGGTCGGTCTGGATGGTGAGCCTGACTACAAACTCCCGCCGCCCGGTCGCTTCAGTTCTGAGGCTGACGATCTGATTACTCAAGAGTTTGAACGGCTGCGGTCGGCCAGCAAGGGGGTGTCACATGCCACAAGTTGACGCCCGGCTCGCTCTCATCCGTCATGCCGTCTTTGCGGACACCCCTGCGCCGCGCGTCTCGCCTCTCCAGCGGCGACGGTCACGTGCGCTGGCGCTCCCCAAAATTCCTGATGAAGTGCGCGAGCAATATCAATTCGAGTTTGAGGAACGCATTTCTATCAAGGTCTACTCGGGTATGGATGAACGGTGCAACTCGAAGTCGATCATACCGGACTGCTGCGCCTACCATTCGACGCTCTTAGAACTTGGCTGCGTCGAGTTCTACGATTACGCACAAGGATTGCCTTTCGTGCGTGGGATGGTTCGTTGTCCAATTCCTGAGCCTGAGCCTGTCTACTGCTCTCGGTGTGAGTCGGTCGCGCATGATGTTGTTGTGTGTCCGTTCGGCATCGGTGACGCTGATGTGATGCACGTCGCCCGGCTTCGTCGTGATCGTCGGGCGAGAAGGGAAGCGGCTGCATGACTGCCGAACAACTACTTGACCGCAGCGTAGACGCTTGGCTCTCCTGCGCCGACCAAGAGGAGGAGACTTTTGCCGTGGCCTTTCTGCAATCACTTTCCGGTGATGAGCTGTGGCAGACGGTGACGGCGAACACTGCCGAGTTGCTACGCGGGCAAGTCGCAGAGAGTTTGAACTAATGAAGAGAGAAGGGGCTGCATGAAGCAACCGAAGAAAGACACATCGCACATGCTCAAACCTTCCGCCGACTTCACTGTCAACGAATGGCTGGAGACTCTAATCCGCGTGCGTGACGATGAGCCTGCGCGCTACGCCCGCGAAATCTCGCCGGGCTTATAAGTCACGGTTGAAAGGTACGCCGAGCTGAAGGCCGAGGCCGGAATAAAAAAAGCGGCATGAAAGAAGAAAAGGTTAAGACTATCCGCGAAGGGGAATATAATCCGGGCGAGCATCGCGCCGAGCTTGCCCGCGTACTGGCGAAGATCACGGAGCGACGGGTGACGGGGAAGGTCGAAATAGATTTGAGTCAGGGAAGCCCGAGCGTGGTACGCACGCGCGAGATAATCAAAGGCGAATAACATTCGAGCCTAACGGGCGAGCCTTTCAGGGGCTAACGACGTGGCCGACTTAGTGAAGCAATGACGCTTCACGGGGTCGGTCTTTTTTGTTGCTATGAAAACTTTAATCGAAGACGACGAACTAAAACGCCTGCGCGCAATGGCCGACGGGTCAAAGCCTTTCGAGTCGGCGGGCTTGTGGGAGCGGATCGCGGCGCTCGAATGGGCGGAACTAAAAACACTCGACGCGCGCACGCGCCTCGGGCTTGGCTATTACGTGGCGGCGAAGAGACGTGTTGAGCAAATGCAAGAGGTTGCATGACGAAAGGCGGAAGCGATGGAAGATGAACCTAAATTGTTATTCAAACTGAGAGGCGTCCGGACGCCCGAGGCCGTCGAGACTATGCGCGCGGAAGTGGCGCGCGCTCTGGCCTCTGTTGCCGCGATGCGCCCGAGCCCGGCCATGCTAGAGGCTGTCGTCGGATTTACTGAGCGCGCGCGCGTCGGTTCGATGGCTTACGAGATCATCGTCCGCGACTTCGGCTTTATCCCTGCCGTTGAAGCGTTGCGCTTCTGGGGTGAGCAGGTGCGCGGGGCCGTAAGTCTCGCCGCCGGTTGTTCCCGCGCGTGCTTGTTCGCAGCGGAGTGCGGGGCCGGGGCCGGGGCCGCTCGGGCAATCGCCGCGACCGCTTTCAACGCGCCGTCTCGTCCCCGTGCTCGTATGGCTGACTTTAAAGACGTGCCGGAAGTCGAAGGGGAGATGTAAAAGGCGAAAGGATGATTGATGACAACCAAAAGCGAAACAATATCCGATGTCTGGAAACGCGAGCTTGAGGCGGCCCCCGCGCCCGCGCCCGTGAGCGAGCCCGTCGAGATGACCTTCGACGGGATGCCGTGCCGCGTGCGCCCCTTAGAGCTGGCCTTTTACATTCGCTCCGGCAGAGTGCCCGCACATCTATCGCGCGCCGCGATGAACTTACAGAACGGCAACCAAGAGGGGTTCAACAAGGCGCTCGAAGCCGTGCCGATTGAGGACGTGATCGAGGGGCAGAAGTTTCAACGCATGGCGCTGTGTCACGCGCTCGACGAGCCCCGCGTAGTAGACGCGCCGCCCGAGAAGGTGCCCGAGGGCGTCATTAGCTACATGCACATGGCCGAGACGCGCCCCGCCTTCGTTGACGGCGTTTTCGTCTGGATACTCGCCGGGTGCCCGCTGCCGCCGAAAGAAGGTGAGGGCGAAGGCTTGAACGCCGAAGCCCTCGAAAACTTTCCTGAGAAGCGACGCGGGGCGAAACGCTCGCGGGCTCGCCATAACCGCAAAGATGACGGGGCGGACGCCGTGGCAACTTCTTCACAGCAGCCCGCTGGAGTTTGATTTTAATAACGCGGTCATGTGGCCGCTGTACCGAGAAGAACAGGAGCGAGCGGACGAGCGCACGATGTTCGGAGCCAAGATCATCGCCCGAGAAGTAGCCCGAGAGGTCGGCCGCCTGTTCCTTCCGGTTTGGGGCTATGAGTTGAAAGAGGTGGACACCCCGGCCCCGGCTCGCCGTTGTGAACATGCCTTCATCATTAACGGCGCGTGTCGAGATTGCGGCCTCCGCGAGCGCGGCGGCTTCATGGGATACGGAGAGGCGGCCCCGGAGTGTGAGACACATGACATCGTTGACGGTGTTTGTAGTAATTGCGGCGGGCGAGATATGGGGTCATGGGTGACGAGCCCATCGGCCCGCGTCATCACTTGCGAGCACACACGGCATGAGCCGAGTAAGGGCGGCGGCCTGCGCTGCCTCGATTGTGGGGAAGTGGGGTACTGAGGATGAGCGACGTAGGGTTAGACTTTCCAATTACAGCCGACGCGAAGTCGGCCGAGGCCGAGGTTAAAAGGTTTCGCCAGTTCGTCAACACTCAATTCTCGGGCGTGACAGCGGACGTGAAAGCCTCGACCTCTTCTTTCAATGCCCTGCGTCAGTCCATCAACCAAAATGCACAGGTGACACGCGGAGCCCTGACGCAAGCTCTTGTCGAAGGTCGAAAGAACATCGGCGGGCTGCTCTCCGAGGCGAAGGCGGCGCAAAAGGAATTTGAGAAGCTAGAGAAGGCCGAAGAGAAGGCTTTCAAGATGGCTTCGGGCTCATCCGGCTTGTTCGGGTCTCTCACGTCCGGGCTCACCTCGGGCGTGACGGGTATTGTCGGGGGCGTGCTTGGCGGAAACCTTCTGCTCGGGGCGGTCTCGAAACTAGCAAGCGGCCTGCAATCCGAAGTCTCGACGGCGTTCAATTTCTTAGACCTTCAGGAGCGGTCGAAGATAGCTTTTGCAACCATCTTCCGCAACGCCGGGCTCTCGGGTGAAGAGGCGGCGACGAAAGCGACCGAGCACCTGAAAGAGCTTTTCGACTTCGGTGCTAAGACTCCCTTCCGCACGGAACAGTTGATAGAGCTGTCTCAGCGGTTGCAGGCCGTGGGGTTTAAGGCGAAAGAGATAATCCCCACGCTCACGGGAGTCGGCGATGCTGTGGCGGGCTTGGGCGGCGACCCTGAGAAGCTCGAACAGATTATTGATGCCCTCGCAAAGATAAAAGTCACGGCCCGCGTGGGCGGCCAAGAGATAGAATCTCTGTCTAAGGCGGGCGTCAACGTCCTCAAGTATCTCTCAGACTACAGCGGGAAGTCAGTTGATGAGGTAAGAAAGCTCGCGGAGAAAAACCAACTCGATTCCGAGGTGGCCGTAAAGGTCATCACGGGCGGGATGGAGAAGGACTTCGCGGGGATGATGAAGGCCACGGAGGGCACTTATAGCTCGATGTGGTCAACCATTGAAGACCTCAACCAACAGCGTGCCGCGCAGGCTTTTAAGCCAACGTTCGATGAAGTGAAGAAGGGCCAGAAGGCGGCAATCGCGGGACTCGAATCAGGCGCGGCCGAAGGATTCGCCGAGGGCGCGGCCGGTGTGCAGAAGGTCTTACTTGGGGGCTTCGATAAGATTCTCGCCGGGATTGCCTCGGGTGATTTTAAAGAGCTTGGCTTCAACGCGCTCGATTCGGTCGTCACGGGCGCGAAGGATGGTGCTAAGGGAACTCTACAACGCGGGCACGAGCGCGGGCGCACAACTAGAGAAGGGCTGGCGCGACCAGATGCAACAGCATAGCCCGTCTCAAGTCATGCTCAATCTCGGTTTTGACGCCGGGCAATCATTAATCGAAGGCTTCATGCAGGGCGCGCGGGGGCAACAGCTTGGCGATGAAATACAGAAGGCCATTGAAGACGCGGCGGCACGGTACGGCATAGACCCGAACTTGATACGCGCCGTCATCAAAAAAGAGTCGAGCTTCAAACCTAGAGTTACATCGCCAGCGGGCGCGCAGGGGCTCATGCAACTGATGCCGGGGACGGCCGCGCGCTACGGCGTGTCGAACGCTTATGACCCACGGCAGAACATATTCGGCGGCACGGCCTATCTCGCCGACCTATTGAAGCAGTTCGGGAGTGAACGTCTCGCGCTCGCCGCTTACAATGCGGGCGAAAGCCGAGGCAGATCGGCGACGCCCGAAGCGCGGCTCAATACACTTATCGAAAAGAACATTGATGGCGTCGGCGATTACGTCAACATCATCATGCGGACTCACGCGCGACTTAACGGTGGCCTTGACTCACTCGACGCTGCGGTGCGCGACCTCGCCGCCTCAACCAACTGGCGCAACCGTGGCGAAGCATCGCCCGACGAAGGGCGCGGCCGGTTCTCAGACCTCGACCCGGCGCAGCAGTTCGCCGCTTTTCAGAGGCTTACCGGCTTCGGCACACAGCCGGGCGGCGACCTCTCGGGCGGCACGGGTGTTTTCGCGCAAGGCCCGTTGCCCGTGCTCGGTAAGAGCATAGACGCTTCCAAATATCTCCAGCCTTCAGCCATTGACGAGTCAAGCCTAACGTCGGGCGCACGCGGCGCGACGGCGGCCAACTACGAACTGCTAAAGGCGCTCACACAAGTAGGCGACACGGCCGAGCAAAGCTATACGAAGGCGGGCGCGAAGGCTGAGGGGTACGGCGCACTCGTCAAAGGAAGTGCCGACAAGCTCAACGATTTACACGAAGCATTAAAGACGCTAAAAGAAGAGGCGGATTTCTCCGCGATTGAGTTGGCCGGTCAGGTCGCCGGTCAGCTTTTCATCAATCTAAAAAATAACGTTCTCAACAGCGTCAGCGCGATCATCTCGGGCGGCAAGAGTTTAAAGTCCGCCCTCTCGGACATCTTCAAACAGACCCTTGTCGCGGTGGCTGACTTCATCGCAAGGAAGGCTGCTTTAAAGGGCATGGAAGAGATGGCCGAAGGCTTTTCGGACTTGGCTAACCCTTTCATGTTCTGGCACGCGCCGACACACTTCTACGCCGCTGCCGCATGGTTCGCGCTCGCGGGGGGCGCGGCAATCGGCGGGCGTCTCATCGCGGGTTCGGGCGGCTCGGGCGGGGCTTCCGCTACCGGCGACACCTCGGGCGGCTCGTCTACTTCGGGCGGTCAACGACAGATTCAACCGATAGTAGAACCGCGCCGGGGCGGCTCGCCTGACCCTAACAAGCCGCAAGAGACTCACGTTTTTATTCACGCGACGACGGACTCTAGCGTTATCGCCGACATCACGGCGCACACAATTCAAGAGGATGGGCGTGCGCGTGATGCAATCGTCCATCACGTCACGCGCGACCTTCGACGCGGCGACCTCGCCGATGAAGTAGTGCAGGCGTGGCGAAGGGATTATCAAAACCGTGGCGACGCACGCCGCACAATCCTTCAAGACCCGGCGATCCCCAGTTAAGGGTTTTCGTCAGAGAGGAAAGAAAAATTATGGCCGAGGAATTTGATAGATTTCTGAAGGTGCTAGACCAATACATCGGCGCACGCGCGAAGAGTTTCCTAGAACCGGGCGACGCGCGGCGTGTACCCCTATCAAGCACGCATATTGCGCAGGCCCGCCGGACGGCTGTTGAGGTGAAAGCGGCAGACTTAGAAGTCTGTTTTAACCGCTGTGTGGTTGAGGCTGTGCAGGCAAATTTTAAAAATAACGGAAGCCTGCGCGAGATGCTACGCCTTGACCTCGGGGCCGATGACTTCCGCGAGGGGCACAATGTTTAGTATGAAGTTCGACCCGCGCGCCTTCGACCGTGCGCTTGACGAGTTCGGTAAAAAGCTCCAGCGCCCGACCGCGTTCATGGCGCGGCCCGCCGAAGAGTGGTTCTATCAGACCGAGCGTGAGCAGTTCGATAGTCAGGGCGGGGCCGGGGCTGCGGGCACATGGCCGCACCTCGCCGCCTCGACGGTCAGGGCGAAAGAGAGGGACGGCCGGGGCACATTCCCGACTCTACAGCGCGCGGGCAATCTCAAGAACGTGTTGACCGGCGCGGGCTCGCTTCGCCAGTTGATAGAGGTGACGGACAATAAGATCGTCTTTTATCTACCTTCCCCGGCGGGCTTTCATCAACGGGGCACACGAAAGATGCCAGCTCGAAAAGTGGTTGATCCGAGCCCCGCACAGGTTGAACGCCTCGGCGAGAAGGTCAGGCGCGAAGCCGTCGAGCAAGTTCGCTCGCTCGGTTTGAAGACGAAGGTTTGAGACGTGCAGCGCGTCCGCTAATGGTGAATATGTCCCGTGATAATGAAACCCTACTGCCCACACTTTCGACGCACACACTCTGTTGTATCGTTTGAAGAGTCGAGGGCTTTGCGACGTAAAGGGTGAGCGCAAGATGTTGTGGGTGTGCTGATTTTGAAATGAGGGTGGCGGAAATTCGCCACTAAAAAAAGAGAGCGGCGGACGCTCGAAATGAAAGTCAACGGTAGTCAATGGAAGTCGCCAGCGAAAATTTGACGGCCAAACAGGAGAAGGCGCTGGCCTCTCTGCTCGCGCTCGGCGAGGTGAAGGCCGCGGCGAAGTCTTCTGGCGTCGGAGAGACTACGCTGTGGCGCTGGCTCAAAGAAGACGCCTTCAACGCGGCGTATCGCGACGGAAGGCGCAGGCTTGTCGAGGCGAGCGCGTCTCGCTTGACGGCCGACAGCTCAAAGGCGTCGCGGGTGCTCTTAGAGATCGCCGAGGACAGGCAAGCGCCCGCGTCGGCGAGAGTGGCGGCGGCGCGGGCCATCATTGAAAACTCAATTAAGGTTGTTGAGACCTTAGACCTTGAGCCGCGGCTGAAAGAGATTGAAAAGAGGCTCGCGGCGCAGAAGGGCGGAAAGAAATGAGCATCGAGCGCAGAGTTGAAAAGATTGAACAGGGCTTGCCGTCTTCGGCCTCACGTGTGTGCATATGCGGATTTTACGAGTCGCGCGCGATTCATATTCGATACCCTGAAGACCCGCAGGATGAGAGCCCCGTCATGTGCGAGACGTGCGGGCGTGAGAAAGAACTAATCATCGTTCAGGTAATCAGCGACCGTTCGCAGTTGGAGGCAGCATGAGCATCAAAAGCCGAGTCGAGATCGTCGCCTATCTGGAGAGCGGACGGGGCGTGTGGGAGTACGCCGAGTGTATGTCCTTTGTCGCGGCCCGCGTGTATAGCTTGGTACTCCGCGCCGCGCAGGGGGCGACGGCTTCGCTTCAAATGCCGCCCGCGCTGGCCGCCGTGTGGCGCGAGTACGAAAACAGTTGCGGGGTGATGACGCCTAGCCAAAGGTACACGGCCCAGCACATGACAATATGGTGTACCGTTTGCGACGCAGAGCACCCCTATCTCGGCTGGTACGAGTGGAGCGAAGCCGAAAGGCGCAACGTGGTCGTCACGAAAAACTGCATTAAGACCTGTGCGGTGTGCGGCGGGCCGATAGGTCGCAACGCGGGCGACCGCCCTTGCCTGCCCGCAAGCGTCAGCGCAGGTATCCACTAAATGAAGGCCAATGGAGCTTGAGGCAATCATCTGGCCTGCGCGCCGTAACATCGCACGCCAAAAAAATGCTAAGAATTGCTAAGGTTGAAAAGCCCCGGCTTAGCAATTTCGATGTTGAGAAAAGATAAGGTTTTGACCCCCGAACAGACGCGCCGCGAAGGTCTGCGGGGCTTTTATTGTTTGATTGAAAATCAAGTCTCATACCTCCAACGTTATCGGCCCCGAGCGTGATTATGGCCTAAACGAATTGCGACACATCTATGGCGCGCGAGGAAAACAGAGAAAGAACAAAGAAAGAGTGGCCGGTTTGAGCCGCTGAATCGGATACCCTATGCAGGCGCGGTTACTCTATGAAGGCTATCGTTTGAAGAACTCGGAGGCTTTGATTACTTTGACATTGCAGTAATACCGGATTGCCTCGAAGTCAGAGTAGTTGACGGTGACGACCGTAGCCTTATGCCTGCGCGCGCTCACAGCAATAAGGGCGTCTAGGGCCATGCGCTGACTGGCTCCGGTCTTTAATGGTGGCGATTGACCCCCGGCCTTTTTCTTGCGTCTCTGCATCAACCAGTAGAGGACTCTACTCGCGAGCAGCCAGTCTGCGGAAGTCGGGACGATCAACCTATCTTCCTTCTCGAAGGCGCGTTGTGTCGCAGCCCACATGCTCATCTCGGAATCATCGTTTGCGCTCGCGATCAACTCCTGAATGACGACGGCTGAAAAGAGAAAGCCGGAAGGAAAATCTTCCGGCTTGTAACTCTTAAAGACTGAGGTGTCGTAAGTGATCGGCGGCATTAAGCCTCCCCGTTCTTACGGCTATTCTTGTAGGTCGTCTCCCATGCCCGCTGCGCGAGCGCGTCCGCCGACTGGTCGGAGCGAACTGACTTAGAACGGTCTGAGGTTTTACCGGCTCTCTGTGTAAGCGCGCTCTCGGCGTGATGCCCGTTTGATTTGCCCGTCGCGGTATTTCCTGATGTAGTTTCTTTCTTCGCCATAACGCCCTCCGTGCTTATCTGTATCACTTGAGCATAGTTTGCTGCAAGAGTGTGGCCTTGATCGGCTGACTTTTCGCTCAACCGAAATCCTGCTCACTTCCCCTCTCTGATCCTCAATGACCCCCTTTACTCTCTATCCAAATTTTGGATTCAGCTTCAAAAATGCAAAGAAACAGTACGGCCGACATAAAGGTGACGCCGTGACTCCCCAATATTGGACTTAACACCCCTTGCTTCAAATGCGCGCTCGAAACTTCAAACAGAATCGCCCTGTGCTGAAACGGGGTATGCTGCGGGTCGGAATGAGGCTCAATCTCCTGCCCTGCGAGCCGTTGCGCGATGCTGGATAGGTGTCAGGGGATGCGAGACCTGTAAAAAGAGAGGGGCGAGCCCCGGTGAGAACTCGCCCCTCTGGCTACCTACCCGCCTTAGCCTCGTTCGCCTTTCCATCCCGTCACGTGCGCCTCAGCATGGCGACTATTTCGTCCCCGTCATGCGTGAGCGGTGGGCCGTCGGAGCCCGTGTACCTCCGCATAGGCCCCCCGTCGTACTGCACCTCCTGCCAGACGCCGCCCACTCGCCTGATGGCGTGCGTGTACGTCCCGAGGCGTCTGTTTCCGTAAAGTACTACGGTCGCTTGCGAGCGATCTCCCGTCCGTTGATACCCCTTAGTCTCTGCGATCCGCAACAGCTTATCCAAATCGTTTACCAGCGCCAGGTCCACATCGCTCTCAAAGGCGTAGTCCGTGCAGTTGTTATACTGGCCCTCGCTCTCGATTGGCTCCCACTCGCGGGACGAAGGTAGCGGGCCGGGCAGGGAGGCGGAATGGCTGCTTCCGGATGGGGCGTTGTTGTTATTATTATTGGAAGACCTCCTGTCCCACTCTTCTTCGTAATCCATATCCCAGTAGTGGACTCTGTAAAGCCCACCCCGCCCGTGGTCGAACTGAACCGCGAAATGGTTGTCCCGCGTGCGCGAGAAACGGACTATGCGACCCCTATCCCTGTAATCGTCAGAGAGCGCGTCGCTAATGACGATGCGTTTGCCGATGGCCCTGCGGTTATTATCTACCCGGCGCTGCACGACGTTCACGCGCCCCGGACTAGAGGCCGGGGGCGTCTTCGGAGACGCGTCTCCCCGTGAGGTCTGCGCCGTCTTCGGCTGCACGATTGTTTTCGTTCCGGGACGACTGGCCGACACCGCCGGGGACTGGCGGTGTGAACTGTCCGTGTGTGTCTGAAGTCCGCCCGCCTTCTTCGCTTGCAAGACTTTAGGAGCTGGCTGGGGGCTGTAGACGGGGGGAGCTACGGGGGCACGCTTCGTCGTGCCGACCGGCGGTTGTACGGTCGCCTTCTTCTGTAAGACTTTCGGCGCAGGTTGGGGCTGATACGCAGGAGGCTGTGAGGGGGTCGCCGCTTTCGGTTGCAGACACTTCGGGACTGGTTGGGGTCGGTACACCGGCGGCGCGGCCGGCGTCCGTCCCGCCTGTGGGGCTGCGGCCTTCGGCTGTAAGACTCTGGGCGTCGGTTGTGGGCGGCACACCGGCAGGGTCACGAGCTTCGTTCGCGCCTGCTGAACTGGAGGCTGATTAGTCCTGCGTGCTGATGAAACAAGAGGCGGCTGCGAATGTGTCGGCTTAGTCATGACTGATAGCTCTCGCGATGTGAGGTGGTAGTGGACGTGAGGCCGACGAGAGCGCCCGTCGGCGAGGAACCTAGCTGATCCGCGCTGAGAAAGATATGCCCGGCGGATGTGGCTGTCAATGATTTAGCGTTTAAATGCCCCACAGTCGCTTTTAGCCTCAAGACGCCCACGTTGTCGGGCGCAGACCATTGTTAGGTGCCGGGTTGCTGCGGGATGAGGATTAATCGCACAAACTGGTACATCGCCCCCAGAAGCAGTGAAACAATCACAACGAAGTAAGGCCAAAAGACAGCCAGCGTCGTGACATTGTACAACTGTAGCAGGCCCACGGCCGTTAGGAGCGCAAAGAGAGTGTAGCTTGTGAATCTGCCACCGCCTGCGGCTTTCAATTGTCCGGGAGCGAATCTAAGAACGCTTTTAAATATCATGGTGGCGTAGGGGAGCAGAAATAAGGCAGCCATTCCACTGC
>JAVXWN010000144.1:0-14329 GCA_032230645.1 Acidobacteriota bacterium
CAGGTCACGGGCTCGACGCAGCGTTACACGACTATCGTCGGCCCCTCGCATCTCTTCTTCCTGCTCGCGGGCTACGCCGTGCTCGACAACGCGACGATGCCAATCGTCGGCGACCCCGAGACGATGAACAACACATACGTCGAGCAGATCGTCGCGAGCGCGAAGGCAGCCATTGATAAGGCGACCGAGATGGGCGTGACAGACCCCGAACGCGTCGGCGTCGGCGGCCACTCTTACGGCGCGTTCATGACGGCCAACCTGCTCGCGCACTCAGACCTCTTCCGTGCAGGCATTGCGCGTAGCGGCGCGTACAACCGCACGCTCACGCCCTTCGGCTTTCAGAGCGAGCGGCGCACGCTGTGGGAAGCGCCCGACCTCTACGTCAAGGTCTCGCCCTTCATGGTTGCCAACAAGATCAACGAGCCCATCCTGCTCATCCACGGCGAGGCCGACAACAACTCCGGCACCTTCCCCATTCAGTCCGAGCGCATGTATCAGGCGATAAAGGGTAACGGCGGGACAGTGCGCTACGTGACGCTCCCGCTCGAAGCACACGGCTACGCCGCGCGCGAGACGACCGAGCACGTCCTCTACGAGATGATTAACTGGTTCGACAAGTACGTGAAGAACGCCCCGCCACGCGCGGGACAGAGGGCGGAGAAGTAGAACGTAACGATGAACGGGGGAAGGGGTGCCGGTACTGGATGTTGAGTGCTGGAAGAAGATAGACCCAACATCTGGCGTCCAGCATCAAAAACCCACACCCGTTCATCATTCAAACCTTCACGACCAGCGGCGCTTGCGGAACTTTTCTTCCGTCCAGAAGTTGCGCAGCAGTTCGAGGCGCGGGGCCCTCTCACGTCCATCTTCATCGGGCGGCGGAATGATGACGCTCACCACGTCGTAACGATAGCGCGCACCGGCAAGTCCCAACAGGCGTCGGTAGGCGCGTGCGGCGCGCGTTACCTGCCGCTGCTTGCGCAGGTCTACGTTGGCTTCGGGAGCGGCGAACCAGTCGGATGCGCGCGTCTTGACCTCGACAAAGCAAACGGTCGCGCCGTCGTATGCGATGAGGTCTATCTCGGCCTGCACGACCGCGCCGCGCCGGTTGCGCCCGACGTTGAGTTTGAAATTAGAGGCGACGAGTTTGTAGCCCTGTGCGCGCAGGTAGTCCGCCGCGAAACGTTCGCCGCGCCGCCCGAGTTCGATGTGCGGCGCGACCGGTGCGGTCGCGTGTGCGAAGCGAGTGCGCGCCTTCTCACATAGTCGGCGGGATGCTTTGAGCAGTGACATCGTGATTTGCGTCGAGACTCGTGCCGGGCGGGAGGGCCTTGTCTCCTGAACGTGTGCGGCGCAGATTATCGCCAAAGCGTTTGCGGCGCAAGCTGTTTCGAGCATCGCCTCTGACAGAGATATTAGAAGAGTTCCTTGCGGCGCATCGCACCCCACGTTAAACTTCACTGAGCATCTTACTTCTAATCGAATGGAGACCGGGCGGGCGGCTTTGCGATGTCGAGCGAGTCTAATAAAGAGGACGTGCGTGAGTCGAAGGCGAGCGTGCCGTTGCCGCTGGTGGCGATTGTCGGGCGACCGAACGTTGGCAAGTCAACGCTCTTCAACCGGCTGGTCGGCGAACGCCGCTCAATCGTCGGCGACGAGCCGGGCATCACGCGCGACCGCATCTACGGCGAGTCGGAGTGGGCGGGCCGTCGCTTCTCGCTCGTTGACACTGGCGGCATCGTGCCCGATGAGGATGAGGTCATCCCCGCGCACATCTTCCGTCAGGCCGAGTTCGCCATCACCGAGGCCGTCGTGCTCGTCTGGGTCGTAGACGCGCGCGCGGGAGCGACGCCGCTTGATGAAGAGCTTGTGCGGCTCCTGCGCGCGACGGGGAAGACCGTGCTGGTCGCGGCGAACAAAGTTGACTCGGCCAAGCTCGAAGCACTCGCGGGCGAGTTCCATCGCTTCGGCTTCGACGAGGTGCTCCCCATCTCGGCCGAGAGCAGCGACGGCGTGGCCGAGTTGCTCGACGCGCTCGTTGAGAGACTACCGGCGGCCGAGGCCGGAGCGGAAGATGATTCGGAGGAGCGAGTGCGCGAGCTGCGTCTCGCCATCGTCGGCCGCCCGAACGTCGGGAAGTCTTCGCTGCTCAATCGTCTCACAGGCGAGGAGCGCGTCATCGTTTCGCCCGTGGCGGGGACGACGCGCGACGCAGTGGATACGGTGCTTGAGATGGAAGGCCAAACGTTCCGGCTCGTTGACACGGCAGGCATCAGGCGCAAGGGCAAGACCGAGGAGATGACCGAGAAGCTTTCGGTCGTGATGGCGCGTCGCAGCCTTGAGCGCGCGGACGTGGCGGTCGTCGTCGTAGATGCGGTTGAAGGCGTGACGGCGCTGGATGCAAACATCGCGGGTTACGCTCTGGACGCGGGCTGCTCGATCATCCTCGCCATCAACAAGTGGGACTCGATTCCCGACAAGGACTCGCACACCGTCTCGGAGTTCGAGCGCGACCTGCGCTTCAAGATGAAGTTCCTCGAATGGGCCCCCATCATGACCATCTCGGCGCTCAAGGGGCAGCGCGTCGAGCGCATACTGCCGCTCGCCCTGCGCGCGAACGAAGCGCGCAACCGCCGCATCCCGACCTCACAGCTCAACGCCTTCTACGAGCGCGTCATGGCGTCGGGACGCGCTCCGACCACATCCGCGCCCGTGCGTGGCGGGCAATCGCGACTGCACGTGCAGTACCTCACACAGGTCGGTGTGCGACCGCCCTCGTTCGTCGTCTTCACCTCGGGGGGCAGGGCGGGCATCCACTTCTCGTTCGAGCGCTTCCTGCAAAACCGCCTGCGCGAGGAGTTCGACTTCTTCGCCACCCCGCTCCGCATCATCGAGCGTCACAAGAAGAAGAAGGGCTAGGCCGAGCCCCATGTCAGACGGAAGCCAACCACCGACAGCAGGCGAAGACGGAGGGACTACGACCGACTCCGAGCTTGAGCGCATGCGCGCGCTCAACGACTACCTGATCGAAGCCAACGAGCAACTCGAAATAGTCAACCGCATCGTCGCCGCCGTCAACACGGGCCGCAGCATCGAAGAGGTCTTCGAGCTTGCGAGCGAACAGGTGCGCGCGCTCGTCCCCTTCGACCGTGCCTCAATCGCGCTGTGCGAAGAGGGCGGCGAGACGCTGCGCGTCTTCGCGCTCACGGGCGAGCGTGCGGGCTCGCTCTCGGTCGGCGCGCGGGGCCCCTTGCGCGGCTCAGTCACCGAACTCGCTTTGACCGAGAGACGCACGGTCGTCATCCCTGAGTTGAAGGAAGAGCGCCGCTTCAACGTCTACGAAGACCTGCGGCGCGAGGGCTTTCGCTCGGCGGTTTGCGTGCCGCTCTTCTCGATGAGACGCGCGGTCGGGAGCCTCAACCTGACGAGCCGCGCCGCCGACGCTTATCAACGCCGTCACCTGCTCGCGCTCGAACGTCTCGCCGCGCCGCTCGCCATCGCCATCGAGAAGACGCAGCTTCTCGAAGAGAGTTGGGAGCGCGAGCAAGAGATGCGCGGCCTCTTTGAGATTACGCGCACCTTCTCGACGCTCTCCGACACGTCCGACATCAGCGGGCGTCTGGCGCACGCCATCTGCAAGCTCGCGGGCGGCGAGATGTGCCTCATCGCCACCTACGACCGGCGCACCGATGCCGTCCGCGCCGAAGCGCCGGGCTGCAACACGCCGCCCGGACTTATCGAAGAGTTCCACTTCAACCTTGAGCGTGGGAACGAGGACGCGCCACTCTACCAGACGGGCGAAGCCTTCCTCTCGAACGAGCCAGCGTCGGATGCGCGCCTCAACCGCAGCTTCGCTGAGCGTTGGGGTGTTCGCTCGGTCTTAAGCGTGCCGCTCAAGCTCAAGCGCGAACTGATCGGCTTCATTTACGTCGCCAACCGCGCGGGCGGCTTCACCGAGCGCGAGCTGCGCCTGTTGGAGATACTCGCCGCGCAGGCCGCCGAAACAATCGTCAACGCGCGACTCTTCGCGACCATACAGGCGCAGGCCGAGCGCGAGGCCGTCGTCAACCGCCTCCTGCTCTCCTTGCAGCGCGGGACTGAGCCGCACGAGAAGATGCGCGCCGTCATCGAGCGCGTCGGCGAAGTTCTCGAACTCGACCGCTGCATCGCTGTGCTCTTCGCCGACGACGAGCACGAAGAATACTACGACGAGTGGTGCGCCGAAGGCGTCGAGCCCGTCACGAACTGGACAGAGGTGCGCGAACGCTCGCCCATCCGCAATGCGTTGCGCACCTCACGCCGCCCGCTCGTCATCGCTGACGTGCGTGAGCATTCTCTTGCCGCCGGGTTCGGTGAAGTGATTGCACGGATGCGCCTCAAGAGCCTGCTGGTTGTTCCCGTCATGCATCTGGGGCGCGTCATCGGCTCGATCAGCGGGCACCAGACGCGCGCGCGCCGCGATTGGAGCGAGGACGACGTAGACCTCCTCGTCGCCGTCGCCACGCACGTCGGCGCGACGCTTGAGAACGCGCGCCTCATCTCAGAGCTACGCGAAAAGAGCAGAGAGCAAAGATGAAAGGGCGAGTTAAGAACTCTGGCTGCGCTCACCTGTTTTGCCTTCACGCGGGTGCGTGACTGTATACTCTTCCTCACTTCGCTATGAACGAACAGGAAGCAGTTACCGAAACGGCGCTCGGGTGGCGGACGCTTGCGCGGGAGGGCGAGGCGCGCGCGGGGCTTTTGCGCACGCGGCGCGGCGTGATTGAGACGCCGGTCTTCATGCCCGTCGGCACGCTCGGGTCGGTCAAGGGCATACGGTTCGAGGAGCTTGAGGCCGAAGACCTCGACGCGCGCATCATCCTCGGCAACACTTATCACCTCTGGCTGCGACCGGGCGCGGACGTTGTACGCGCTTGCGGCGGGCTGCATCGCTTCACGGGCTGGCGTCGTGCGTTGCTCACAGACTCGGGTGGCTTTCAGGTCTTCAGCCTGAGCCACATGCGGCGCTTGACCGAAGAGGGCGTCGAGTTTCGTTCGCACACGGACGGCCGCCTCTGCTTTCTCTCGCCCGAGGTCTCGATGGAGGTGCAGGCGACGCTCGGCTCCGACATCGTGATGGCCTTTGACGAGTGCCCGCCCGGACAGGCGACGCACGAAGCGGCGCGCGCCTCTCTTGAGCTTACCGCGCGCTGGGCCCGGCGCTCACGCACGCGCTTCGACGAGTTGCAGCGCGAGGGCGCCGACACGGGCCGTGTCATAGTCGGCACGGAAGACGATGCATTATCGAATGAAGAAGGGAAGCACACGGCTGTTCACGACGCCTTTGACGTTGAGAGTCCGTCGGGTCGTCAGTCAATCTTCGGCATCGTGCAGGGCGCGACACATCTCGACTTGAGACGCGAGAGCCTTGAGCGGACAATCGAGGTCGGCTTTGACGGATACGCCATCGGGGGCTTGAGCGTCGGCGAGGAGAAAGCTGTGATGTACGACGTGGTGGAGCACGTCGCGCCGCTGATGCCGACTGCGCGCCCGCGCTACCTGATGGGCGTCGGCACGCCGGAAGACCTTGTTGAGTGCGTCGCGCGCGGCGTGGATATGTTCGACTGCGTCATCCCGACGCGCAACGGGCGCAACGGGCAGGCGTTCACTTCGCGCGGCCGACTCAACATCAAGAACGCGCGCTGGACGACCGACACGCGACCGCTCGACGAGGCTTGCCGCTGCGCCGTCTGCCGCCGACATACGCGCGCTTATCTGCGTCATTTATATATGACGGGCGAGATGCTCGCGGCCGTGCTCGTGTCGCATCACAATCTTGCGTTCTTCCTTGACACCATGCGGCGCGTCAGGCAAGCTATCCGGTCTGGCGAATTCACGCGATTTCGGCGGGAGTTTCTTGTGGGACTCGGCTCCGGCGTGGAGTGAGTCGCGGGCGCGCGCCTCGTCGTACTATCTCCTGAAAAATCCGCTTTCGGTTGGAGGCGAGCGCGTCCGTCCCCGAGCCCCGAAGTGCGAATGCCGGTCGCCAAATTTGAGATCGCAGAAACCCTTAAACTTCCGATGACCAATCTCGCTTTCATCTTTCAGGCGGGGGGGATGGGCGGCCTTCTGGGCGGCCTCATGCCTTTCGTGCTCATCTTCGGCGTCTTCTACTTCCTCATCATCGTCCCGCAGCGGCGTCGTCAGAAGGCGCTGCAAGACATGATCGGGACGTTGAAGGCGGGCGACAAGATCATCACCAACGGCGGCATCTACGCCACCGTCAAGCAGGTCAAGGAGAAGTCACTGCTCGTCATGAGCGCCGACAAGACTATCCTCGAAATCTCACGCTCGTCCGTCTCCGGGATGCAGGGCGAAGAGGAGAAGGCGAGTTGAGAAGTAGTCATTAAATAGTCTCCGCTTAGCAGGCGTTGACGCTGGCATTCGATGACTCGCTAACGATAATTCTTCTACTGACTGCTGACTACTGAGTTATGAAAAAGCATCTTCTACAGCGCGTCATCATCATCGCCGTCGTGACGCTCATCGGGCTCTGGATAGTGGTCGGCCCGCGCCATCGCCCGACAGTGGGCGACTTCACGCTCGCGGGGCTCAACAACACGCTACGCAACAACATCCATCTCGGGCTCGACCTGCGGGGCGGTTCGCACCTCGTCATGCAGGTGCAGGTGCAGGACTATCTGAAGCGCCTGACCGAGACGACCGCCGTTGGCGTGCAGGCTGCTGCCACGCAGCAGGGCTACGACGTGAAGGAGGTGCGGCCCGAGATTAACGGCAACGACTACCACATCGTGCTTGTCACAGGCGATGCCTCGAAGACCTCCGAGATGCGCGACCAGTTGCCGCGCAAGGTCAACGACTTCGACCCGAGCGTGTGGGCGTCTTCGGCCAGCGGCAACACCATCACTTGGGAGATGACCGACCGCGCCAAGACAGACCTCGGCAATCGCGCGACGCAGGACGCGATGAAGATTATTGATTCGCGCATCAACGCCCTCGGCGTTGCCGAGCCCACGCTTCAAGAGCATGGCTCGGCCAGCTCGCATCAGATACTCCTACAGATGCCCGGCATCTCCGACCCCGAACGCGTCAAAGACCTGCTCAAGAGCGAATCACGCCTTGAGTTGATGAAGGTCGTCAGTCCCAACAACCCCGCGCCGATAGCGACCTACCCGACCGAAGAGGCTGCTAAGCAATCGCTCGGCGGCACGGTGCCTTCAAACCGCCGCGTGCTGCCCTACGACGAGCGCGAGGAGCCCGCGACCGCCGCCGGTCAGCCACCGCGCAAGCCCGGCGAGCCGACTGCCTGGGTCGTCGTCGAGACGCCTGCGGTCGTTGACGGCAGCGAGCTTCGCAGCGCCGACGCTGCCTCGGCCGGGCCCACGGGAAGCGACGAAGGCTACCACATCAACTTCACGCTCAAGCCGACGGGCGCGCAGAAGTTCGGCGCGTGGACGGCCGCGAACGTCGGCGCATACATGGCCGTCGTCTTAAACGACCGCGTGCAGTCGGCCCCCTTCATCAAGTCGCAGATCACCGACTCGGGACAGATTTCGGGTAACTTTACAAAGGACTCTTCCAACGGGCTGGCGCTCACGCTTCGCTCGGGCGCGCTTCCCGCGAAGGTCATCTATCTCGAAGAGCGCACGGTGGGCCCGAGCCTCGGAGCGGACTCGATTCGCGCGGGCGTGACGGCTTCCATCGTCGGACTCGGGCTCGTCATCCTGACGATGGTCGTCTACTACCGCTGGTCTGGCATCAACGCGGTCGTCGCGCTCCTCTTAAACACCGTGCTCACGCTCGCCGCGCTCATCGTCTTTGACGCGACACTGACGCTGCCCGGCATCGCCGGTATCCTTCTGGGCATCGGCATGGCCGTGGACTCGAACGTGCTCATCTTCGAGCGCATACGCGAGGAGTTGCGCTCGGGCAAGACCGTGCCGTCGGCCATTGACATCGGCTTCGCGCGCGCCTTCGTGACGATCATCGACACGCACGTGACGACGATCATCTCGTCGCTCTTCCTCTTCGTCTTCGGCACGGGGCCTATCCGCGGCTTTGCCGTCACGCTGGTTCTGGGACTGCTGGCGAATCTGTTCACGGCCGTTTACGTCTCGCGCACAATCTTCATCTGGGAGCTTTCGCGCAAGCAGGGGCGCGTCGAGACGCTCAGCATTTAAAGGCTGTGAATGGTGAATGGTGAATAGTAAATAGAAACTGCTTTTCACCATTCACCGTTTACTATTCACCGTTTACTAATTGTTATGTTTGAGATACTCCACAACGTAAACCTCGATTGGCTGAAGTACCGCAAGGGCTTCATCATGCTCTCGACGGCAATCATGCTGGCCGGACTCGGCTCGGCGCTCGTGCGCCACGCCGTACCGGGCGGGACTGATGCTTTCAACCTCGGCATTGACTTCAAGGGCGGCACGGTCGTCACCGCCGACTTCAAGCAGCGCCCCTCGCCCGAGGTCATACGCGACTCGCTGCACGCCGCGGGCGTCGCCGACCCCATCATCCAGCCCATCACGGACAAGCCGGGCGAGGTGCTCATCCGCCTGCCGCAGATGGAGTCGAACGCGGCCGAGGCGGCCGGGCAGACGCAGGTGGACATCGGGCGCAAGAAGGTCGCCGACGCGCTCAAGACTCTGACAAACGGCGTGCAGGTCGAGCCGACGCAGGACTTCCCCGCCGAAGGTAACGCCTTCCGCATCATCGGCACCGACGCCGTGGGCGCGGTCGCGGGCGCGGCGCTCAGGAATCAGGCGGTCGCCGTCACGCTGCTCGCGCTCGTAGGCATCCTGCTCTACATCGCCTTTCGCTTCGAGTGGACTTACGGGGCGGCCGCCGTCATCGCCGTCTTTCACGACGTGCTCATCACGCTCGGCTTCTTCTCCATCTTCCAGCTCGAAGTCAACCTGACGGTCATCGCGGCGCTGCTTACGCTCGTCGGCTTCTCGGTCAACGACACCATCGTCGTCTTCGACCGCATCCGCGAGAATTTGCGGATGCATCGTCGCTCGAACCTCTACGACGTGACGAACGACTCTATCAACCAGACGCTCTCGCGCACCATCATCACTTCGGGGCTCGTCTTCCTCTCGGTGCTCGCGCTCGTCATCTTCGGTGGTGAGGTGCTGCGCGGCTTCTCGCTGGCGCTCCTCATCGGCATCGTCTTCGGCACATACTCCTCCATTGCCATCGCCAGCCCGATTATGGTCTGGTGGCAGCAGCGTCTCGCTTTGGGAAGCGCGCAGGCACCGGCCACGGGCACGCGCGGCGGTGGTGGTAGTGGTGCCCGCCCACGCACGACGACCGGCACACGCGATGCGAAGGCCAGCGCCGCCGCGCGTTGAAGGGAAGTAGCAAAGGAGAAATGACCGCCATCGGCCGGGCGGGGTTTGAGCCAGAGTGACCTGCGGGTCGCCGCTTGCCCTGCCCGGCCGCTCCGTTTCGCGGCGTCTTAAAATTTCGGCGAACAAACGCGCGCCTCCGGTGTCCAAGTAACTGAATGGAAAGGTTGCCGAACGGAAAGAGTCACGGGGCGCGGCGTCGCCGATTTTACGCTTGACTTCGCCGCGGATTGCGACATAGACTGAGCGCGTTGCTGGCCAATCGAATATTTTAAGAACGCGCCCGTCTCGCCGGCAGTGTGAGGCGGTCGTTTGGTTGTGGCGTTCGTCTCCGTGCGGCTGGCCCGGTTGGTTCCATTCCCCGTTTGGCTTTGCGCGTAAGTAAGGAGAGGCGGCGCTGATGTAGCATTCAGCGCGGTCGCAGGCGCTTCAGGCCATTCCCCGTTCCATCAGGCAAAAAGCGGTTATCAAGCGGGCTCTTTTTGATTTAAATCGTCTCAGAATCACAACTCTCTTGTTAAGAGCATGTGATTAAATGAATCTCAGACCCCTGATCCACCTGGCACCGGAAGAGGGAGGATACGAGAGATGTTCGACACTCTGGTTGAGTCCGGCTCGCATTCAGACGATCTCGCGAGGAAGGGCTCTTTTTTCCTGGGCACGATGGTGCTCTATTCGATTGTGCTCGCGGCGGTAGCCGTCCTCAGCGTCTACCTTTACAACGACTCGATTCCTGACCCGAGTCTGGAGTTGCTGACGCTGGTCGCGCCCGTCCCGATGCAACAGGACGACACGCCCAAGGCGCAGGACGAGCCGAAGCCCGCCACCAAGCAAGACCCACAGGTCGCCATGGTCAAGGACATGGCCGTCATCGCGCCCGTCACCAAGAGCAACGAGATCGCTCCGCCAACGGCCAAGGTCGTCGCGACCAACAAGACGCTTAACGTCATGGTCGGTGACAGGGACGTAGGCGACGTTAATGCCGTCCCGACGGGCCCCGTTGGCGTGGTCGGCGGCACGGGCGGCGGCGGCAACGGCGGGGGCAGCGCGCCGAAGGTGGAAGTGGCTGATGAGCCTCCGCCTCCTCCACCGGCACCGAAGCCCGACCCGCCAAAGAAGACGGTCGTCTCGGGCGGCGTCCTTAACGGTAAGGCCATCTCGAAGCCGCAGCCCGCCTATCCGCCCATCGCGAAGGCGGCGCGCGCCTCGGGGACGGTGACCGTGCAGATTCTGGTGGACGAGTCAGGGCGCGTCGTCTCGGCTAACGCCGTCAGCGGCCACCCGCTCTTGCAGCAGGCTGCGGTCGCGGCCGCGCGACAGGCGAGGTTCTCGCCGACGCTGCTCTCGGGGCAGCCGGTGAAGGTCTCGGGCGTCATCACATACAACTTCGTGCTTCAGTAAGACGGGGCGCGGGGCGCGGCCCGATGCGGGCGCTGCTTTCAAGAGGTTGCCGCAGCGTTCACGTTGGGCCGCTCGCGCCCCTTCCGATGGGAAGCGCTCCCGCCATCGCAACCGAAAACCTTTGGAGGATTTCTACCGTGACTATTCTGTTGAGCATTCTCGGGAGCAAGGCTCTCGGCCTCTTCGCCTTCATGTTTCAGGAGGCCGCAAAGGCCGGTGAAGACCTGAAGAGCGCCTTCACCATCACAGAGATGGTGAAGAACCTCGGGTGGGTGGCGCTGACCGTCATCATCATCCTGCTGATCATGTCAATGTACTCGATAGCGATCATGGTCGAGCGGTTCCTGACCTATTCGGCCGCGAAGAAGCAGTCGCGCGAGTTCGCCCCGCGCGTCGCGCAGGCTCTCAAGAACGACCGCATCGAAGAGGCCATCAACATCAGCGACAAGCACAAGAAGTCGCACCTCGCGATGGTCGTCAACGCGGGCCTTCAGGAGTTCCGCGCGCATGAGGCGTCTTCGGAAATCTCCGGTGACGAAATCGAGGCATCGAAGCGCGCGCTACAGCGTGCCATCGCTATCAAGTCGGCCGAGTTCAAGCGGGGCCTTTCGGGTCTCGCCACTATCGGCTCGACCGCCCCGTTCGTAGGACTGTTCGGCACGGTGTTCGGCATCATTAACGCCTTCACCGGCATGAAGTCGGCCGAGTCGGCGGGCATCGGCGCGGTCGCGGGCGGTATCGCCGAGGCGCTTTTGACGACGGCGCTCGGACTCGCGGTGGCCGTGCCGGCGGTGTGGCTCTTCAACTACTTCACGGGTAAGGTAGACGGCTTCATCATCGAGATGGACAACTCGGCGTCGGAGCTGATCGACTACTTCCTGAAGAATCGCACGCGACAGCTCAAGCCGTAAACGTTCCTTTAAGAGTCACGGGCCCGGCATCCGGCGCGCGGCTTAACATCGAAAGTGTTAGGCCGCGCCCCGCCGAGCAGCAACGCGCACGCGTCGGCCCGCCCTGTGGCGGCGGGTCACGGGAGTAAAGCTATGGGCATGTCATCCGGAGGGGGCGGCGGCTTCACCTCCGACATCAACGTTACGCCGATGGTGGACATCATGCTGGTGCTGCTGATCATCTTCATGGTCATCACGCCGTTCCTCCAGCAGGGCGTCTCGGTCGCGCTCCCGCGCGACATGAACAACCCGGACGAAGACCCGGCCATCATCAAAGAGAGTTCGGTAGTTGTCGCCTTAACCGAGAACGGTGACATCTACCTCGGCAAGAAGAAGATTGACAAGGATGCGCTCAAGACCGAGATCGACCAGAAGATGGCGACCAAGTCGGACGCCGAGCGCATCGTCTACATCCGCAGCGACATCAACGCCAACTACGGCGCGGTCGTTGACACGATCAACCTCATCCGCGACGCAGGCATCGACCAGATCGGACTGGTCGCCGATAAGAGGAAGGGCGGTTCAGCCAACCCGGCAACGGGCGGGCCCGCGAACCCGGCGACGACCGCGCCGGCCCCGCCCGCGTCCTGAGCCGCAAGAGGGTAGATGTCGGTTGCCGCGATTCGCCTCTACGGCGCGCGCGGCGGCCGGCCCGATGGAGGAGTTCAAACCTATGGGAATGACTTCAGGCGGCGGCGGGGCACAGCCAAGCATTAACGTCACGCCGCTCATAGACATCCTGCTGGTGCTGCTGATCATCTTCATGGTCATCACGCCTTTGAAGCCCGCGCGCTTCAAGACCCTTGTGCCCCAGCGCAGCGAGGAGTTGAACGCGGCGGCCAAGCAGAGCCCGCTCACGCTGATCGTCAGCATCAAGAAAGACCTCGGGGTCGAGTTGATTCGCGGCGGCAACAAGATTGCCGACGCTTCGGTCAACGACCCCGGCAACATCGGCTCGGCGCTCTCGACCGAGTTCAAGGCGCGCAAGGAGGGTCAGGTCTGGAAGGAAGGCTTCCAGGGACGCACCGACCTGCCGCCCGACGAGCGCATCGAGAAGACGGTCTTCATCAAAGCGCCCGAGACGTTCAAGTACGGCGACGTGGTGAAGGTCATTGACACCGTCAAGGGCTCGGGGGCGAACCCCGTCGGCCTACAGACCGAAGCGCTGGATCAGTAAACAGTGTCACGCACGGACGTTCCGCCGCCCGCCGCCTTTCTCGGGGCGGTTGCGCGGCGGGGCGTCTTCGCGCATGACAGGGGCCCCTTCACCTAATTGAGCTTCCGAACTATTGCCCGGAGCAATCATCCAATGAAACTCTCTCGAACAACCATCGCCGCGCTCATCGTCGCGCTCGTGGCCGCCACCGGAGGGTGCACGCTCGTCAACCGCGTGCGCGCCAAGAACGCGCTGAACGAGGGCGCGCGCGCCTACCACGACGGCCGCTTCAACGACGCGGAGGAGAAGTTCCGCACTGCCTACGAACTCGACCCTATGCAGAAGAACGCGCCGCTCTTCATCGCCCGCGCCGTCCAGCAGCAGTACAAGCCCGGCGTCGCGACGCCCGAGAACGTCGCTCTCGGCGAGAAGGCCGTCGCGGCTTATCAGGAGATTCTCAAGAACGATCCCGGCAACGAGGACGCCTACAAGGCCATCGTCTTCCTCTACGGGCAGATGAAGCGTGACGAGAAGGTGAACGAGCTGCTCACGCAGCGCGCCAGCAGCGGGCCATCCCCCGAGAAGCGCGCCGAGGCGCTGACCATCCTCGCGAGCAAGCAGTGGCAATGCTCCTACGACGTGACCGAGCAGAAAGAGAACAAGGCGACTGAGAACAAGCCCGACAAGATTCTCATCCACTACAAGAAGCCCTCCAACCAAGCCGACTTCGAACGTGCGCAGCAGTGCACGACCGAAGGACTCAAGTTGGCCGAGCAGGCCACCTCGATTGACCCGAACAACCCGAACGCGTGGTCGTACAAGGCCAACCTCCTGCGTGAGAAGTCGAAGCTGGCCGAGATGGCCGGCGATGCTCAAGCCAAGGGCGACTTCGATAAGCAGTACGAGGCCGCGCTCGAAACGCAGAAGCGACTGAGCGCGGAGGTGATGAAGAAGAAGGAGGCCGAAGAGGCCGCCAAGTCGCCCACCCCGCCCGCGAGCTAAACGGTGGCCGACCCCCGCACCCGCGGTGCGCCGTCGCCGCCACAGGCGCGCCAACCAAACTCTTTTTTCTACGGGTGATGCCCGACGCGAAGTCAGGCATCACCCGAAAATTTTTGCTTTCAGATTTTTTATTTTCGATTGCGAGGGGCAGCGCGCGTGCATCCCGGCTGGCAAATCGCAAATCTAAAATCTAAAATCGAAAATGCATATGATTCGCATCGAGGAGATAGTCGAAAAAGTCGGGCACAACCACCCGCAGGCAGACCTTGACGTGCTGCGGCGGGCGTACTTTTTCTCCGCGCTGCACCACAAAGGGCAGACGCGCGCCTCGGGCGAGCCCTATCTCGTCCATCCGCTCGAAGTCGCAAACATTCTCGCCGACATGCGACTCGACGAAGTCTCGGTCGCCACGGGACTCCTCCACGACGTGGTCGAAGACACGCTCGTCGAATTGGATGTTATCC
>JAVXWN010000154.1:0-13339 GCA_032230645.1 Acidobacteriota bacterium
GGAAGAAGTGCTTAATCTTGGAGAGGAGGCTGGCGGGCGTGTCCTCTTCGCCGGGGGCGTCGGAGGCGTTGGCGGCAAGCCCTGCGCGACGTTCGTTGATGGTGTGGCTGAGTGCTTCGACGAGGTCGGGGTTGGTCTGGAAGAGGTTCTTCATCGAGTCGTGGCCGATCTCAAGGACTTCCGTCTCCTCGGCGGCGACGACGTTGGCGGTGCGCGGCTCGCCTGTGAAGAGCGCCATCTCGCCGAAGAACTCGCCTTCGCCGAGGCGCTTGATAGTGCGCGGCGTGCCGTTCGAGTCCACGCGCACGTCTACGCTGCCGCGATGTACGACGAACATCGAAGCTCCACTGTCGCCCGCGCGAATGATCGTCTCGCCGGGTGCGAAGACGCGGCCAGCGGCGGTTGCCGCCAGCGCATTCAACTCATCGGCCGAGAGCGGCGAGAAGATGTCCACGGCCGAGAGAAGTTCCGCGAGCGTCTCTGTGTCGCGCCCGCCGCCGTCGCGCGAGCCGGGCTGCTCCATGTAGAGAGTGCGCGTGGGGAAGGCGAAGGTCAGGCCGCTGCGCCGGAAGGCGTACCAGATGCGCTGGCGTATGAGCGCATCGGTGTCGTGGTGACGCGCGTAGTCGGAGAGCCAGTATTTGACCTCATACTCGACCGCGTATTCGCCGAGGTTGCGTATGCGCACCACGGGCGTCATGTAGCGCAGGACGTTGTCGCACTCGCGCACGGCCTCGCGCACGACGTGGATGACCTTGACGGGCGAGTCGGTGTAAGCGGCGGAGAAGGGGACGGTGCGCGCGTTCTGGCCGTCGCGCGGACAGACTTCGATTGACTCTTTGGCGATGCTGCTGTTGCTGACCAGAATGATGTGGTTCGAGAAGCTCTTGATCTTGACCGCGCGCCATGTGATGGACATGACGACGCCCACGTGCCTGCCCACGGTGATGACATCGCCGACCTGAAAGGGCTTATCCGCGTGCAGCGAGATGCCGGAGAAGAGATTGCCGAGCGTGTCCTGCAAAGCGAGGCCGAGGATGACACCGAGAAGCGCCGAGCCCGGCAGCAGCGCCGCGAACGAAAGGTTGAGGTTGTAACGGAGGATAATCGTGAGCGCCGTGACGTAGCAGACGAGCGAGAAGAGGTCGCGCATCAGGCTCGGCGCTTCGTAGCCCTTGCGCTTGCGAAAGACAAAGAAGGCCAGCTCGTTTAGGGCGCGCACCGCCACCAGCGCGAGGCTCATCCAGAAGGCGATGCTCACGAGCGTGTACGCCCACTCGTTCGCCGCCTGCGACATCTTCTGCTGTTCGGTCGCGTCCGGCGACAGCTCCGGGTGGAGCTTCGACAACACGTAGAGCGCCAGCCCGAGCGCGGCGGCGAAGGCGAGCGGCAGCACGATCTGCTTTTTGAGCGGAGGACGATTCATCCTAAGCCGGAGAGTCTGAAGTCTGAAGTCTGGAGTCTGAAGTCTGAAGTCAAGACAGCACGACTCTCATGCTTCGGCCTGACTTCAGACTTCAGACTCCAGACTTAAAGATTGAAGAGACCGGGAAAGAGCCTCGTCGCGATAAAGAGCAGCGACACGGCGGAGACGACGGCGACCGTCAGCCACGAGGCCGCATTATAGACCCGTCCGTTCGCATGCGCACCCATCAACCCGCGGTCGGACGCGAGCCGAAGTATCGAGACGAGCAGCACGGGCAAGAGCAGCCCGTTGATGACCTGCGTGACGAGCAGCACGTCGAAGAGCGGAAGGCGCGGAATCATCGCCACGACTCCGCCGACGACGATGAGCGAGGTGAAGATGCCGAGAAAGATCGGCGCTTCGCGGAAGCTGCGCGAGACGCCCTTCTCGAAGCCGAGCGCCTCGCTGACCGAGTAGGCCGTCGAGAGCGGCAGCACCGCCGCCGCCAGCATCGAAGCGCCGAAGAGTCCGACGCCGAAGAGCGTCTTGGCGTAAGGCCCGGCGAGCGGTTCGAGCGCGCGCGCCGCCTGCTCGGCCGACTCGATGCGGACGCCCGCGACGTGGAGCTTGGCCGCGGTCGCGACCGCGATGAAAAAGGCGATGGCGATGGCGAAGACCGTGCCCGTCCACACGTCAACGCGCGTCAACGCATAGTCCTCTTCGGTCACGCCCTTCTCGACCACCGACGACTGCACGAAGACCTGCATGTAGGGCGAGATGGTCGTGCCGATGAGCGCGACGACGGTGAAGATGTAACCGGCGTTGAACTCGATTGCGGGATGGACTAAGCCGCGCGCGACCTCTCCCCATGCGGGCTTTGCCATGAAAGCCGAGACGACGTAGCCGATGAAGACGAGCGACATCAAGAGGAAGACGCGCTCGACTCTTCGGTACGAACCCTTGACCACGAGCCACCAGACGGCGAAGGCCGCGAGCGGGACTGAGACGAAGCGCGGCACTCCGAACAACTCAGTCGCCGCCGCGATGCCGACGAACTCCGAGACGGTCACGCCACCGTTGGCGACCAGAAGCGCCGCCATCACCAGCACCGTCCAACGCACACCGAACTGCTCGCGGATTAAATCCGACAGTCCCTTGCCCGTCACCGCGCCCATCCGCGCGCACGTCTCCTGCATGATGCCGAGCGCAAGCACTAGAGGGATTAAAGTCCAGAGGAGGTTGTAGCCGTATTCGGCCCCCGCCGAGGCGTAAGTGGCGATGCCGCCCGCATCGTTACCCGCGTTGGCGGCGATCATGCCGGGGCCGATGACGGCGAGGTAGGCCAAGAGTCCCCTTCGACTCGCGGCCGCGCGCTGCACACGACGGCCCCCGCGCCGCCATAAACGGCGACCCGCGTCCCGCACAATCTCTGCGCGCGTCGAAGCCACTCGGAGGTTCCCCGTCGTTCATAGAATCCTTAAGCTTTAAGTCTTCAGCAGTCAGCTATGTCGTCCCCGCGCCCATCATCCTTCAAATCGGCGGAGAATGAAAGCCCCGCTTTCATAATCATCCGATGAATCATCCAAAGATGCGCGGAAGACGTTGCCGCCAGTCCTTCGGCAGAAGGTACTCCATCGCGTCGTCTACGGTGACGATGCCCGCGATGTCTCCGGCATCGTCAACGACGGGCAGCGCGAGCAGGTTGTACTCGGCGATGGTCTCGGCGACTTCGCGCGCCGAGTCCTTCGGGTGCGCGTACTGGAACTCGTCGCGCATGACTTCGGAGAGCGGGGCCGAAGGGTCTGCGAGGATGAGGTTGCGCAGCGCGATAACGCCGCAGAGCTTCCAAGACGACTCCTCTTCGACAACGTAGAGGTAATAGATCATGTTCGGCGTCTCGGCCATCTCGCGCAGACGCAGCAGAGCCTCGCCCGCCGTGAGGTGACGCGGGAGCGCGACGAACTCGGTAGTCATCAAGCCGCCAGCCTCGTCGTCCTCGTATGGGAGAAGCTCCTGCACGTCGGACTTCTCCTCGTGCTCCATGCGTTCGAGCAAGTCTTCGGCGATGTGCTCGGGCAAATCACCGAGCACGTCTGCCGCCTCGTCGGGCGACATGTGTTCGAGGATGTCCGCGGCACGCTCCTCCTCCATGTCGCCGATGATGCGCGCCTGATCTTCGGCGTGCATCTCTTCCAGAGTCTCGGCGGCGGTCTCGTCGTCCAAAGCCTCGATGACTTCCGAGCCGTGGTGACGCGACAGAGCCTCGGCGAGCCGCGCGATCTCAACGGGGTGGAGGCGCGAGAGCTTGTCGCGCGAAGACTTGAGCTGCACGGCCGCTGCGTTCGTGGCGAGATAGCCCACGTCGGCCCAGTCGATGACCTCGACCGCGCGATTCGTGCCGATGAAGTTGTGCGGCGTGAGGCGTCGCCAAAGTCCCGCGAACGTCACGTCCGCGCCGGTGACAACCCACTCGTCGTCCGTCCCGATGAGTTGCACGTCGTTGACGCGCACGACGCGCTTGCCGTCAACGTCGATGAGCTGCTTGTCGAGCACGTCGCGCGCGAGCAACACTTCGCCCTCGCGCCGTGCGAAGCGGCGCAGGTTGAGGATGTCCGAGTTGAGCCGGACGCCGCGCACGTCGATGCGCGCGATGCCTGCGCGTGGGACGAAGAAGTCGCGGCGGCGATAACGCGCGACGAGCCCAATGACCGGCGGATGGTCAGGCCCCAAGCGCACGATCACGTCCTTGAGCGTCGCCACGCGCTCGCCCTCGACCTCGCTGATGGGTCGGCCGAGCACCTGCGAGAGATACAGCATAGGATGAAATCAGACGGCGTTTCGGGGTGATGATATCACGACGTGCGCGGCCGGGATATTTAAAAGGTCGCGCACGTCGCCTCGCGTCACCTGTCGAGCCCGAGCCACTGCTCTTCGAGTTTGGCGAGGAGCGTGGCGGCCTCGCCGCTCGAAGGGCGTGGTATGTGCCCGCCCGGCCAGTCGCCCACGGGCTTGACCTTCGCGTTCTGGAGTTGGCGGACATACTGCAACTCGCCGTCCTGTGTGGCGAACTGTCCCAACTGCGCGGCTATCTGGTCGCGGCGCAGCGCCGCCGGAGGGTGAAGCTTAGAGAGGAGCCTACCGTCGCGGTATCGCGAGAACACATACCTGATGAATGTCCACAGCATCGTGACGACGCACAGAGCCGCAAGTAACCCGATGCATACCGTAGTGACCGTCTCGTTGATCTGGCTCAGGAGGGTGACTCCCCACACGTACAGGGCGAAGATTGCTACCATCAGCACCCCGTATTTAATGTGCCTGACTCTGGCCTTGCGGACGAAGTCGGCGAACTGTCCCGAGTAGTAGTAGAGCTGATACCAAGGCATCGCGAGGAGCATCCCCAGCGCGTACAAGCCGAGCACGACCCGGTGGGGCATCAACGCCCCCGTCGGCGAAAGCACCGCGTCGAGCGTGTGCTCGCCTGTTTGGGCTTCCAGAAAGAGCATCAGCGCATGGCCGGCCGCCAGGATGAGCGGGGGGAACATAAGGGACGCGCTTAAGGTGCTCAGCGGCCTCGGCGGTGTGGGCTCGCCGGGGGCTTTCTTCGCGTCCCTGCGCTTGATACGGGAGACCGTTTGGAAGAGCTTCATGACGGCGTACATCAGGAGCAGCTCCAGCGCTAGGAAGGGGGACAGCAGGACGAAGAGGACGGCGCTGGCGGCGACACAGTAGATGTGTGCGAGCCGCCAGCGGCAATACCTCCTCAGCTCGCTCAGGACGTTGGAGAGCTTGAGCGACAGCATCAGCTCCTTCCGGCGGTTGAGGAAAGCCCTGGCGCTCATCCGGTCAATCGAGAGGCGCAGCCTCCTGTTCAGGTCTTCGCCGAGCCGTGGCAGGTAGTGGCAGGACTTTAGCGCCGTCTCGTCTATCCACGGGTTGCGGATGTCGAGCGCATCGATGAGCGTCGCCTCTACATCCTCCTGCTTGAGGAGCCCGACGGCCTCGACCGCTATCTTCTGCGAGAGGAGGTTCTGCCCGCCGGATATCTGGCGGGCAATGTAGCGCGCCAGTTCGTCGCGGAACGAGTCCACGCACTGGAGACGGCCGCGGAAAGCCTCCTTGAGGAAACGCAGGCAGTGGACGGCGCGCATGTACTGCGGGTCGCTCATGTCAACGTTGAACCGTGCGATCTTATCAATCTCGCCCCAGCAGAACTCGGCTATAGAGCGCGCCCGCTCCTCTTCGGCCACGCCGCAGTAGAGGACGAGCGCGTCGCGCCAGCGCGAGTCGGTCGGGATGGCGTCTTGCGGGACGCGCTCGGGCTGCTCCTTGAGTCGCTGTACGACAAAGTATTCGTTGAATCGGCGATGGACGAAGCTGAAGCGGTGCTCGTCGCCGGCCCCGAGCCTCCCGAGGCGCGCATATTTCAGCACGTCAATCACGTCCTCGACCGGGTGCTGCACGAGCTGGTCGCGGAGGTCTCTGACCGACGCCTCAAGGCCGAGCGCGCCCGTGGTGAACATGAAGTCGGCGACATCTATCGCGCAGGCGAAGACGCCCGCGTCGGTCAGCTTCTTCTTCTCTATCTTCTCGCGGCAGGCTTCGAGCCGCTGTTGGATGTAGCTTAAATAAAGCTCCGCCTGCGTCTGCGGGAGCGTGTTGTCGTGGTCTTTGGCGTAACTGGAGATGAGCGCGGCAGTGAAGGGATTGCGCGCGACGGGTATCAGCTCCTGCCGCTGGTTGAAGAGGAGTGAGACCAGCGCCTCGTCGTAGAAGAGGGACTTCTTGAGGTAGTCAACTATCTTGTTCTCGGTGAAGGGGCGAATCTCAAGGACGGTCTTGGCGTCGAACTTGCTCGTCGGCCGACGGAAGATGCGCGAGGCGAGGATGCCGCGCGACTCGTGCGCCCCGGCGAGGAATGTGTGGATGACCTCGGAGAGCTTCTCTATCAGCCATGAGTTCTCGCTCACGTCGAGCACGGCCGGGATTTCGTCGAATGAGTCGAGGACGAAGAAGAGCCTGCCATTCTCGAACATCTTCTTGTAGTACTTCTCAAGAAAGTCGTTGGCGAAAACGTCGCTGCGCCCCTTGAGGTTACTGAGCACGAAGTCATAGAGTTGCTGGACGGAGGGAGGCGCGTCCTCAGACCATGGCTGGGCGGTCTCCCACTCCCTGAGGTTGACGTAGAGGGGAACTTTGCCGGTCTGCACCACCTCTTTCAGCAAGTCGCGGCAGAGCTTGCGCAGCGCAACGCTCTTGCCCGAGCCGGGGTCGCCGAGGACGAGGAAGACGCGGCTGCGCGTGTCGGAGCGGATAGCCGTCAGAAGGTCTGTCACCTTCTTCAGGCGCTTCGTCCCCGACTGCACCTCCACCTCGGCGTCGAGTGGCATAAAGTTCTCGGCGCTCCAGTTGGTCTCGCGGTCTATCTTGTTCAGCTCTTCGAGGAGCGCGTCGGAGAAAGAGCGGAGCAGGCTCTTGTAGTCCTTCTCGGGGAACTCCTTGTCGAGCGGCGTCGAGTGCTCGCGCATCGCCGTCCTGTCCTGCGCGAAGTAGTTGACGACAAAGATGACGCCCCCTAGAAAGACGAGTCCCGCGATTGACGGCGCGACCTCGGGCAGCTTGAGGCCGGGGAACTGCGCGAGCAGCGGCTTGAGCAGCGGGTCAACCAGAACCTTCTGGTTGAGCCCGAGGGCGACGACCGCGACGCCGAGCGAGGCCATCCCGAGCTTGGACTTGCCGCCGCCGCCAGACCCCTCGCCCGACCACACATCCTTCGTGACGGTGAGGATGGAGAGGATGGCGGGGAAGACCAGCAGCAGCGTCGCAGACATCCCTGCGAAGAGCAGCGCCACGAGGATAGACGCGGTTGAGAGCACGACGGTCAGGAGGAAGAGCTTTCCCCTCTCGGAAAAGCCCATAAAGGTACTCTTGGCGAAGTCCATGAACATAAAAGTTGGTTCCCCATGGTGAGAGTTAGAGAGCTTCGGGCGCGCGGGCGAGTGCCGCAAACGCGCCGAAGTATCGACGGTGGCGCAACGCTCCGGGCCGCGTTGTTGGCGGCGGTACGCCGAGGGGCGTTGCGCCCCTCGGCCCGCCTGCGTGCGAAAGGCGAGACAGTCTAGCCGTTTTTTCCGGGCCGGCAAAGAGGAAAGTTTTCCACCCCGACCTCGAAAACAGTTATTGCAATCGGCCCCGCCCTTATCCTATTCTCGTCTGAACGGCGGCAGACCACAGGCAGTTCTGAGGACTTCATCCGCGAACCCCGCATCATGCTGACGGTCGGGACAGAATGGCTCATCGAGGCGTCGGGGTGCGACGCGGCGGCGCTGCGCGATGTAGAAAGATTGCGCGAGGTCTTCGCGCGTGCGATTGACGAGCTTGACTTGCGCGTCGTGGGCGAACAGCACTGGCACAAGTTCCCCGGCGAGGGCGGAGCGACGGGGCTCGCCATGCTCACCGAGTCGCACCTCACCTGTCACACCTACCCTGAGTTTGGCGTAGCCACCTTCAACCTCTACTGCTGCCGCGAGCGAGCGGCATGGCCGTGGGATGAGCGTTTGCGCGAGATGCTCGGCGCGTGCGCGGTGAGCGTGCGTAGCATCAGCCGCGAGCCGCCCGCGTCCGTGCCGCGCGAGTTTGAATGCTCATCACAAGCCGACGCGATGAGGGCGCGCACCGTTGAAAGCTCTACGCACTCTGTAAGCTCTACGCATTCCGTGACGCGCGGGGGTGACGCCTGATGGCGCTTCAGGCCAGTTGTCCCGCGTGCGGCGCGCAGGTTCTATTTAAGACGGGCTCATCCGTTGTCGTCGTCTGCGAGTTCTGCAACTCGGTCGTGGCGCGCACCGACCGCGGCGTCGAGGACTTGGGCAAAGTCTCGGACGTTGCGGAGTCGGGCTCGCCTCTCGGAGTAAGCCTGCGCGGCACATATCTCGGCGTGGCCTTCGAGTTGACGGGGCGCGCGCAGCTTCAGCACGCGGCCGGAGGCTTCTGGGACGAGTGGTACGCGGCCTTCGAGGACGGACGCTGGGGCTGGCTCGCCGAGGCGCAGGGGCGCTTCTATCTCACCTTCCGGATTCAAGTCCCCGCGCCCAACGCGCTCCCCACTTTCGATTCACTCCAACTCGGGCAGCAAGTCTGGGCCATCCCCGCGCAGTCGCCGCCCGTCGTCGCCGAGAAGGGCACGGCGCAAATGTTCGCGGCCGAGGGAGAGATTCCGTACCTGCTCAAGCCGGGAGAGACCTACGCATACGCAGACCTCTCGGGGCAGGGCGGCGTCTTCGGCACGCTCGACTACGGCGAGCAGCCTCCGCTCGTCTTCGTCGGGCGCGAGGTCACGCTTGAAGAGTTGGGACTCGCCGACGCGCGCCGCGCCACCGAGCGCGAGGCGCGTCGCGTCGAAGCCACGCAGCTAAGCTGCCCGCACTGCGGCGGGCCCTTAGAGCTTCGCGCGCCCGACAGGACGGAGCGCGTCGGGTGCCCGAACTGCGGGTCGCTGCTCGACGCGAGCGGGGGGCGTCTCAGTTACTTAAAGACGCTTGAGCGAAAGGGGCCGGGCAAGTCAATACCTTTAGGCGGCGCGGCCGAGTTCGAGGGGCGCACCTTTCAAGTCATCGGCTTCATGGTCAGAAGCGTCGAGTTCGACGGCGTGCGCTACTTCTGGCAGGAGTATCTTCTTTACGAACCGGCGGTCGGCTTTCGCTGGCTTGTCGAGTCGGACGGCCATTGGAGCTATGTCACGTCGGTCGCGCCCGGCGAGATTGTGGAGACGAACGGCGCGATTTACGGAGGCCGTCGCTTCAAGATGTTTCAGGACGCGACGGCGCGCGTCGAGTATGTCGAGGGCGAGTTCTACTGGAAGGTCGAGGCGGGCGAGCAGGCGCGCGCGACCGACTACGTCTCGCCGCCGCTCATGCTCTCGAAAGAAGTTCCCATCGCGTCACGCGGCAAGCGCGGCGCTATCTCCGCCGAAGAGATCAACTGGTCGCTCGGCACATACACGCCCGTCAAAGAGATCGAGCGCAAATTCAAGGTTGACCTCGCGTCGCCGCATACGGTCGCGCCCAATCAGCCGTGGCCGCATAAGAAGATTTACGGCTACTGGGCTCTGCTGTTGGTCGTCGCAATCGTCGTCGGCTTCTTGACTTTGGTTGTCGCGCCGCGCAAGAACGTCTTCAATCAGTCTTACCTCTTGCAGGCGACTCCGACTCCCGCCCCGTCGCCCGCTGTCGCCGCACAGACGCCGCAGCCTGCGGATGAAAGCGGCGCTGAGAAGACGCAGGTCATCTTCACCGACCCGATTGAGTTGAACGCACGGCGCAACGTGCGCGTTACGGGGCGGGCGAACGTTGACAACAACTGGGTCTACGTCGCGGGCGATCTGATTAACGAGGAGACGGGGCTCGTTCAGCAGTTCGAGTTGCCGATGGAGTCTTATCACGGCGTCGAGGACGGCGAGGCGTGGAGCGAGGGCGACGCCGAGCAGACGGCGTATCTTCCGGCGCTGCCCGAGGGGCGCTACACGATGCGGCTCGAAGCGCAGTGGGAGAAATGGAATCAGGACGCGCCGCCGCAAATCACGGTGCGCGTCGAGCAGGGCGTGCCGCGCCTCTTAAACCTTCTGCTCGCGCTCATCGCGCTCTCTGTTCCGCCGCTGCTCATGGCCTTTCGCCACTTCGGCTTCGAGCGGCGGCGCTGGGCCGACAGCGCCTTCAACCCATACGACTCGGGAAGTGACGGAGGAGGTGATGATGAATGATGAATAATGAATGATGAATAAAATGCGGGCAGCTTCTTATTCATCATTCATCACTTATCATTCATCACTTCAAAACGCTATGCTCAGCAAACTCTATCTCGTCTTAGGAACCGGCGTCCTGCTGCTCTACGTCGTGGCGGCGTGGAGCGGTTGGGAGTTGACGACCGCGCCGCGGCAGGTGCTTCCGCCCGACGTGCGCAACTCGCCGGGCGGCTATCGCTCTTTCCACTTCTGGCATTCGGGCTACCACGGAGGAAAATGATGCTCAACGAACTCGCGGCGAACACGTCCGCGCCCGGCCTCGTCGTGCAACTACCCGATTTGGCGGGCGTGCTCATCACGACGGTAATCTTCACCGTCTTCGGCCTGCTCGTCTTCGGCCTCGCCTACATGATCATCGTGAAGGCCACGCCCTTCTCAATCCGTAAGGAGATTGAGGACGACCAGAACACGGCGCTTGCCATCGTCATCGGCTCGGTCATCATCGGCATCTCGCTCATCATCGCTGCCGCCGTCCACGGCTGAGTAGACAGTAGACAGCAAGTCAGTAGGGCTTCGCCTTGCGGTCGCTGACGCTGACACCCGGATGATTAGTTTGCCGAAGGCTCTTCTACTGCCTGCTATCTACCGTCTACTGTCTACTGTTTTATGAACCGCACGCCGATACTCTTCCTCAACGTCTTAGTCATCGCGACCTGCGGGCTCGTCTACGAGCTTCTGGCGGGGACGCTCGCCTCGTATGTGCTGGGCGATTCGGTGACGCAGTTCTCGCTCATCATCGGCATCTATCTTTCGGCGCTCGGCGCGGGGGCGTGGGTTTCGAGATTCGTCGAGGGAGAGTTGGCGCGTCGCTTCGTTGACGTTGAATTGGGCGTGGCTGTCGTCGGAGGCGCGTCCGCGCCGCTGCTGTTTTTGAGCTTCGCGCACCTGAGCTATTTTCACGTCGTGCTTTACGGGCTCGTCTTCTTCATTGGCGCGCTCGTCGGGTTGGAGATTCCGCTGCTGATGCGGATTCTCAAAGACCACCTCGACTTCAAAGAGCTGGTCGCGCGCGTGCTCGCCTTCGACTACGCGGGAGCACTCATCGCATCGCTGCTGTTTCCCATCTTCCTCGTGCCGAAGCTCGGGCTCGTGCGCACCTCTTTGCTGTTCGGGTTTTTGAACGCGGGCGTCGGTTTATGGACGACGTGGCTGATGCGCCCGCTCATCGGCGGAAGCGTGACGCGTCTGCGCACGCAGGCGTGCATCGTGATGGCGCTCCTTGCCATTGCTTTCATCAAGGCTGACGCGCTGACCTCGATGGCCGAGGATGCGATGTTCGCCGACGACATCATCTACTCGAAGACGACGCCGTACCAGCGCATCGTCGTCACGCGCAACCGCGCGGGCTTTCAACTCTTCCTCAACGGCAACCTGCAATTCAGTTCGGCCGACGAGTATCGCTATCACGAGGCGCTCGTTCATCCGGTGATGGCGCTTTCCGGCGAAGGCGGGCGCGAGGTGCGGCGCGTGCTCGTCTTAGGTGGCGGCGACGGCCTCGCGCTGCGCGAGATTCTGAAGTACCCGTCGGTCGAAGAGGTGACGCTCGTTGATCTCGACCCCGACATGACGCATCTCTCTCGACGCTTCCCGCCGCTCGCGCGCCTGAACGAACACTCGTTCGACGACGCACGCGTGCGCGTCGTCAACGAGGACGCGATGATCTGGCTCGAAGCGGACACGCCGCCATTCGACGCGGCCATCGTTGACTTCCCCGACCCGAACACTTACGCGCTCGGCAAGCTCTACACGACGCGTTTCTACAAGCTGCTGAAAGCTAAACTCAACACCGATGCGGCCGTGAGCGTGCAGTCAACCTCGCCGCTCTTTGCGCGCAACTCCTACTGGTGCATCGTGCGCACGCTCGAAGCGGCGGGCTTTCAAGTGCGTCCTTACTACACGGCCGTGCCATCGTTCGGCGTGTGGGGATTTGCGCTCGCGCGGCTCGCGCCCTTCGACGTGCCCGCGCAGGCGCCCCACGTCGCGCTTAAATTTTTAGACGACCAATCATTGCCCGCGATGTTCATGCTCTCGGCAGACTTGGGCCCCGTGCCCGTCGAGGTCAATCGTCTCGACAATCAATCGCTCGTCCGCTACTACGAAGCCGAGTGGCGTCGCTATGAGTGAACGGAAGGGATTCGGATGACGCGACGCGGACTCACGAGAAGGGAAGTGCTGGCAGCGTTCCTCGGCATGCCCTTCGCGCTCGCCGCGTGCGACACGCGCGGCGGCGGTGTGGACACGCCTGCTCTGCCCGAGGGCGAGATCATCGGCGCGTCCGACGGTATCGGTCATCTCATACGCGACGGTTTGCGGCCGGAGCCGCAGACTTGGGAGCGCGCAGGCGTCGTCATCGTCGGCGGCGGCGTGGCCGGGCTCGCGGCGGCTTGGAGATTCTTACGCGCGGGCTTTGAAGACTTCGTGCTGCTCGAACTCGAACCCGAGCCGGGCGGGACGGCGCGCTCCGGCAGCGAGCACGGCGTCGTGCCTTACCCGTGGGGCGCGCACTACCTGCCCGCGCCTTTGAAGGAGAACCGCGCGCTCGTCACGCTCCTCGACGAGATAGGCGTGCTCGAAGGCGCGGACTCGGAAGGCGAGCCCGTCGTCGCCGAGCAGTTCATCTGCCGCGACCCCGAAGAGAGAATCTTCTATCGCGGTCGCTGGTACGAGGGACTCTACCTTCATGCAGGTCAGAGCGAAGAGGACGCGCGACAGCTTCAACTCTTCAACGCAGAGGTTGACCGCTGGGCCGCTTGGCGCGACGTGAAGGGGCGGCGCGCGTTCGCCATCCCCGTCGCTAACTGTTCGGACGATGCGGAGGCGGCGGCGCTCGACCGCGTCTCGATGGCTGAGTGGATGAGAGCGCGCGGCCTCAACTCAGAACGGCTGCGCTGGCTCGTTGACTACGCGTGCCGCGACGACTACGGGCTCGGGTTCGAGCAGGCGAGCGCGTGGGCCGGTCTCTTCTACTTCGCTTCGCGATTGAAGCGGCCGGGCGCGGAGGCGCAATCGCTCATCACTTGGCCCGAGGGCAACGGCCGCCTCGTCCGACACCTTTACGAGCGTGTGCGCGCGCGCGTGCGTCTCGGTCTCGCCGTCGCGGACGTGCGCCCGTCCGAAGGCCCAGAGGGAAGAGA
>JAVXWN010000180.1:0-11993 GCA_032230645.1 Acidobacteriota bacterium
AGAGAACTCAAGCTAACGCCCGGCCCTCAACCCACTTCTCAAGCAATAATCATCGTGCCCGTGCCTTCGTCGGTGAAGACTTCGGAGAGCAAGGCGTTTCGCAGTGAGCCTTTGATGATGTGTGCGCTGCGGACGCCGCGACGGAGGAGTTCGGTGATGTTCTGGAGCTTCGGGATCATGCCGCCCGTTGCGACGCCGTCGCTGATGAGCGCCTCGACCTCGGCCGCTGAGAGGCGCGAAATCTTGGTCGCCTGCTCGCCCGGTCGCAGGTAGATGCCGTCCACGTCCGAGAGCATGACGAGCTTCTCGGCCTGAAGTCGGACGGCAATCTCGGCGGCGATGGTGTCGGCGTTGATGTTGAAGACGCGCCCCTCCGCGTCCGCGCCGAGCGACGAGACGACGGGCATGTAGTCGTGATCTAAGAGCACTTGCAGCAAGCGGTCGTCCAACTCAACCACGTCGCCCACGTGACCGAAATCAACCCACTCGCTCTCGCCCGTCTCCTGATTGACGATGTCTTTGGGCGGGCGGCGCTCGGCGACGACGATGTTGCCGTCAACGCCCGAGAGCCCCACGGCCGCGACCCCTCGCTGACGGAGCGCGGCGAGGATTTCAATGTTGATCTTCCCGGCGAAGAGCATCTTCGCCATGTCGAGCGTGGCGTCGTTCGTCACGCGCCGACCGTTGATGATGGTCTGCTCGACTCCCATCAATTCGGCCAGCTCGGTCAACTGCTTCCCGCCGCCGTGGACGACGCACACGCGTATGCCGACCTGATGAATGAGCGCCAACTCTTCGGCCAGTGACGCGAGGTTCTCGGGCTCCTCCGTCACCTTCCCCGACAGCTTCACCACGAACGTCTTGCCCTTGAACCGTTGAATGTAGGGCAACGCCTCGCGCAACAGGTCGAGTCTCGGCTGGCTCATAAATCCTCCGAAGTGATGAGTGAGAAGAAAGAGCAAGGCACTTCTTCTTAACTCATCACTTATTTATCACTCATCACTTCCTGCAAAATCGCTTTCTGCACGTGCAGCCGGTTCTCGGCCTCGTCAATGACGACCGAGGCGGGCGAGTCAATCACCTCGTCCGTGACGATGCAGTTGCGTCGCACGGGCAGGCAGTGCATGAAGATGCCGCTGTCGGTGCGCGCCATCTTCGCGGCGTCCACGATCCAGTCGCGACGGTAGGGCGCGCGCTCCTCCACGTCGTCGGCGGCCGAGCCGTAAAACTCTTTGCTTCCCCAACTCTTCGCGTAGACCACCTGCGCGTCGTCGAACGCCTCTTCGACATCATGCGTCACGCGCACGGTCGCGCCCGCGTCGAAGGCGCGGTTGTTTATCTCGCCTATCAACTCCTCATCCAACTCGTAGCCGGGCGGGTGCGCAATCACAAGGTCGTGACCCATCTGCGCCGCCGCGAGCGCGAAGCTGTTCGGCACGGCCATCGGCAGAGGCTTCGGGTGCCAGGCCCAAGTCATCAACACGCGCTTGCGTCCCTCGCCCAAACGTTCGCGCATCGTGAGCATGTCGGCCAGAGCTTGACACGGATGATGCATCGCAGACTCAAGGTTGACGACGGGCACCTCCGCGTACTTCGCGAAGGCCGCGAGCACGGGGTCGCTCCGCTCCTCCTTCCAATCCTTGAGCGCCGCAAACGTGCGCACGCCAATCGCCGAGCAGTAGCGCGCGAGCACGCGCACGAACTCCTTGACGTGCTCGGTCTTGTCGCCGTCCATCACAACGCCTTCGCGATGCTCAAGCGTCCAACTCGTCCCGCCCGGCTCTAAGATGACGGCGTTGCCGCCCAACTCGTAGACGCCCACCTGCATCGAGGCGCGCGTGCGCAAAGAAGGGTTGAAGAAGACGAGCGCAACCGACTTGCCCGCGAGCGGCTTTGACGCGTCCTCGTCCCGCTTGAAACGCGCGGCCGCGTCGAGCAAGCCCTCAAGCTCCTCGCGCGTCCAATCGGCGGTTGTCAGAAAATTTCTCGGCATCGCTTACGCACACATATCTTTTCGGCATCGCTTACGCACGAATATCTTTTAAGGCATCAACGAACAGCGCGGCCTCATCCTTCGTTACGCAGAGCGGAGGCAACAGCCGCAGCACCTTCGGGTCACTCGAAGTGCCCGTGATGATGCGGCGTTCGAGCAGAGCTTTATTAACCTTCGCCGCGACCGCGTCGGTGAACTCGATGCCGAGCAGGAGCCCGCGCCCACGAACGCTCGCGACACCGGGCACGCCCGCGAGACTCTCGCGCAAGTAAGCCTCGACCGCGAGCGCGTTGGCGAGCATCCCGTCCGACTCAATCGCTTCGAGCGTCGCCAGCACCGCCGCCATCGCAAGCATCCCGCCGCCGAAGGTCGTGCCGAGGTCGTTCTCCTTGATGGCCGATGCAACCGCTTCATTCGTCAGGCATGCGCCCACGGGCATGCCGCTCCCCAGAGCCTTCGCCAGCGTGATAACGTCCGGCACGACACCGCCCGCCGCCTCGCTCCCTGCGAAGAACCAAGTGCCCGTGCGCCCCACGCCCGTCTGCACCTCGTCGAAGATGAGCAGCATCCCGCGCTCGTCGCACAGACGACGCAAGCCCCGATAGAACTCCGGCGAGGCCGTGCGAACGCCCGCCATTGATTGCACGGGTTCGAGCATCACCGCCGCCACCGTCCCGTCCGCAAGCTCCGCGACCGACTCGATTGAGCCGAACTCGGCGCAGAGATGACCCGGCACGTTCGGCCTTCCTATCTCGCGGTAATGCCCGAGAAAGGTCGCGCTGATGGCATCGGCCGTGCGCCCGTGAAAGCTCCCCGTGAACGTGATGACCTGCTCGCGCCCGGTCTTCATGCGCGCCATGCGCATCGCGTTCTCGTTCGCCTCCGTGCCCGAGTTGCAGAAGAAGGCTTTGGTGACGACTGCCGGGGCGCAGCCGACAAGCCGCTCCGCCGCGAGCGCGCGCACGTCCGAGTAGACGACGTTCGAGTAGAAGAGCAGTCGCCCGGCCTGTTCTCGAAGAGAGGCGACCACGTGCGGGTGACAATGCCCCGTCGCGCAGACGGCGTGGCCTCCGTACAAGTCGAGAAAGCGCTCGCCCTCGCTCGTCTCGACCCACGAGCCCTCGCCACGCACGGGCGCGAACGCAAACTTCTTGTACGTCGCGAGTTGAAACTGCTCCTCACGCGCGGCTATCTCTTCAAACTTGGTCGTCGTGTGCAACGTCATCGTCATCAATTCCGCATCCGTTGTTAGGGGTTGCCGCCGACAAGCAACAGCCCCGCTTTTTCGTCGAGCCCGAACATCAAATTCATGTTCTGCACCGCCTGACCCGCCGCGCCCTTCACCAGATTATCAATCGCCGCGAAGACGGCGACCTGACGACCGCGCGCGGCAAAGCCTATGTCACAGAAGTTCGTCATCTTCACCCAGTTGATGTCGGGCGAGCCGGGGACGAGCCGGACGAAGAAAGAGCCTTCATAAAAGTCGTGGTAGAGCCGCTCCAACTCGCCCGCCGACATCGCGCGCCTCTCGTCCACCTCCGCGTAGATCGAAGCGAAGATGCCGCGCGCCACGGGCAGCGAGTGCGTCATGAACACAAGCTCGTTCGACCACGCGCTGCTCACGTCGCCGAGCGTCTGCTCTATCTCCGGCACGTGCTGGTGCGTGAAAGGCTTGTAGGCGTAGAAGGAGTTTGAGCGTTGCGGGTGATGTGTGTTCGCGGCCGCCTTCGCGCCCGACCCCGAAGAGCCGGTCTTCGCGTCCACCACGACGCGCCCGCGAAGTGCTCCCGACGCCGCGAGAGGCGCAAGTCCCAGCAGCGTCGCCGTCGCGAAGCAGCCGGGGTTGCTCACCAGCCGCGCGCTCTTGATAGCCTCGCGGTTCAACTCCGTCAGCCCGTAGACGAACTCGCGCTGCAACTCGGTCGCGGTGTGCTCGCGCCCGTAAGCCGAACTGAACGCGGCGGCATCGCGCAGACGGAAGTCGCCCGAGAGGTCAATCACCTTCGCGCCCGAAGGCAGACGCGGCACGATGTCGAGCGCCTGCCCGTGCGGCAGCGCGAGGAAGACGCAGTCGAGTTCAGAAAGAGTCTCGAAGTCCTCCGGCGCTTTCTCGAAACGCAGGTCGGTCAGGCCGTAAAGGTTTCGGTGAACCTCGCCCACGGCCTTGCCCGCGTGCTCGTTCGCCGTGACGAGCGCGACCTCCGCGTACGGATGAAAGAGCAGGATGCGAAGAAGCTCCGCGCCGCCATAGCCCGAGCCGCCAAAGATGCCGACGCGAATCTTCCCCTCAGTCACTTCCACCCCTCCGTGCTTTGCGTCTTACGTCAGGCGACTTCCGCTTGAACGCCCGCCCCCACGACCTTCGTCCTTATCAACTCGAACAGGCGCGCGCCGTCGCGCTTGACGTTACCGGCGGGCACGCCCATCTCGCGCTCGATGTAGTCCTCGCCCATCTGCGAATCGGTGACCGAGCCCGCGACCACGTCAACATTTATCCCGCGCCGCTTGAACAACTCGATGCCGCCCCACGCGCCGACGTAGTCCGATGCGCAGAAGACGATGGCCGCCGTGGCCGAGCGCAACTCCGCATCATCAAAGACCGACTCGACCGAATAGCCGCCGAGTATTCCGTCGCCAAGCTCGATGACGATGAGGTCGGGCGCACTCTCGTTGAGGTGCGCGATGATGCTCTTCGCGACAGGCGCGAGGTCGCCCACGCCGACGGTCGAAGGCAGCCCGCAGTCGAGAAAACTCGCCGTCGCCACCGCGCCGTGGTCGGCCATGTTGAGCGTGTCGCGCAAGGCCGCCACGCCCGAGAGCTTCGCCGCCGCCACGCGCAAGCCCGCGCGCGTCGCCTGCCGCACGATCTCGGTCGCCGCAAACGTCTTCCCCGAGTTCATGCACGCGCCCGCGACGATGACGAGCGGCGCGCAACCGTCGGGCAGGCTCTCGCGCAAAGGCAGCGCCGCGTCCGAGATGTTTCGCACCTCCTGCTCGCGGCTGACGACGAAGCCGAGCACTTCGACCTCGATGGCATCGCTCAGCGAAGAGTGATGCCCCTTGCAGCAGCCGATGACGCCGCCCATGTTGAGCAGGTGCAGACGGTCGCCCGCGCCCGTCTCTTCAGGCACATCGCCGACGAAGCCTTTCAGCGCGCGACGACTCCCGAGCGCACCCACCACCACGTCGCCCGGATTGATCTTCGCCAGCCGCCCTGTCGGAAGCTCAAGCTGGTTGTAGGTCGCGCTGTCCGTCAGCGCGCGCACCACGACCACATCGCCCGCCCTCACGCGCCGCCGCTCGCCCACCACGGCCAGAGTCCTACGCAAGCCGAGCCGCGACACGACCGACCCGATCTTGTCGGCCTCGACGATCTTCACCTCCGCCTTTTCATCCGCGTGCTGCATCTCTTCTCCTTACGGACTCCGGACTTATTTATTCGTCAATGCCCTTGTTCTCAGCCTGAGCGCGTTGAGCTTGATGAACCCTTCGGCGTCGCGCTGGTTGTAGACCGTGTCGGCCTCGAACGTCGCAAGCTTCTCCTGATAGAGCGAGTTGGGCGAGCGGCGTCCCGCGATGATGACGTTGCCGCGATAGAGCTTCAAGCGCACCTCGCCGTTGACCGTCTCCTGCGTCGCGTCAATCGTCCTTCGCATCAACTCGGACTCGGGCGCGAACCAGAAGCCGTAGTAGATGCTCTCGGCAAACTTCAAGCTGAGCGCGTCGCGCATCCTCAGCACCTCGCGGTCGAGCGTGAGAGATTCGAGCGCGCGGTGCGCGGCCTGCAAGATGGTCACGCCCGGCGTCTCGTACACGCCGCGCGACTTCATCCCGACAAAGCGGTTCTCGACCAGATCGACGCGCCCGACGCCGTGCTCGCCGCCCATGCGGTTGAGCGTCGAGAGCAACTCGACTGCGCCCAAACGCACGCCATCAACACTCACGGGCACGCCCTTCTCGAAACCGACGACGACGTACTGCGCTTCGGCGCGCGCCGTCTCCGGCGATGCCGTCATCTGGAAGATGTCCGCGGGCGGCTCGGCCCAAGGGTCTTCAAGTATGCCGCCTTCGTATGAGACGTGCATCAGGTTGCGGTCGGTCGAGTAAGGCTTCTCGGCCGTGGCCGTGACGGGTATCCGGTGCTCTTTCGCGTAGGCGATCAGGTCGCTGCGTCCCTTGTACTCCCACTCGCGCCACGGCGCGACCACCTTGATGTCGGGCTCAAGCGCGTAGTAGGTCAGCTCGAAGCGCACCTGATCGTTGCCCTTGCCCGTCGCGCCGTGCGCCACCGCGTCCGCACCTTCACGACGCGCAATCTCTATCTGCCGCTTCGCGATGACGGGGCGCGCGAGGCTCGTCCCCAAAAGATAGACTCCCTCGTAAGTGGCATTCGCCTTTACTGCGGGCCACACGTACTCCTCGACGAACTCACGGCGCAGGTCTTCAACATAGAGCTTCGACGCGCCGCTTCCGAGCGCCTTCTCTTCGAGCCCCGCCAACTCCTCGCCTTGCCCCACGTCCGCGCAATAACACACGACCTCGCACCCGTACTGCGCCCTCAGCCAGTGCAACATTACCGACGTGTCGAGCCCGCCCGAATACGCCAGCACGATCTTCTTTATCTTCCGTTCCGTCACGCTCGTTCCTTTCAACTAAGTAGACAGCAAGGCAGTAGTCAGTTAACTGTCTACTGTCCTCTGCTCTCCTCATCCGAACAGCTCCAACACCTTCCTGATGGCCGCGCGCTGCGCCTTGCGCTCGCGGACGGCGATGAAGACCGTGTCCTCGCCCGCGAGCGTGCCGACAATCTCGGGCAGACCCGCGCGGTCAATCTCGACTGCCACCGCCGAGGCCAGCCCCGGCTCGCACTTCGCGACGACAAGGCACTCGCCCGCCGGGTCTAAGCCCAGCAGACCGCGCGCCGCCGCCCCTTCGGTCGCGCGCGGCAGAGTGTAATGCCCGTTGTGTTTGACGACGCCCAGCTCCTCCAAATCGCGCGAGACGCTCGGCTGCGTGGCGACGAACCCGGCGCGTTCTAAGAGCGTGGTCAACTCCTGCTGCGTGCCGATGCGGCGCGCGCGAATCAGGCTCATAATCTTCTGCTGGCGCTTTGTCTTGTGCATCTCGCGTTTCCCAACGTTATGCACCGAGCTTGCATAACAGGTGAATAGATGCATAAAATAGCAGCAAAGATGCATGGGCGCAAGCCGGAAGAGTGTCCGGTTACGTAAATCTACTAACATCTGTTACCTAAAAGTTCTAACACTACTATGCAGCTGCGATTTCGCAACATTTCCGAACACGGCCAAGCCTGAGCGTGTTCGGGCGCGGGAGCGAGAACAAATGGTTCTGCTCGACGGGCACAAGCACGTTTATCCGCATCGAAATCAGTTCGTCCGAGGCGACTCCTGAATGTTACCCCCACGGTGATGTCCCGGCTCCTGCGCGAGGAGGTTCTCGTGGCCTACGACAACTCGCTTGACCGCCGGACAAGGTTGGTGAGCCGGGCGGCTGTCGAGGCGCTGCTCAAGTACACGCGCGGCAGAACGTAGATCGTCGCTAGGGGCAGAAGCCCCCACAGTCGAAATGCAGGTCCAGGGCAGAGGGATAGTTCATGCCCCGCTGCCTCAGGCCTGTGACTTTGGGTATTATCTCTTCAACGAGTTCGACTACTAGGGGCTATAAGTTGAGGCGCTCAGCGGCTGTGTTTCTTCCGCACGGCTGGCTCGGTGAAACCGACTTAGGCATCTTGGACATCCCAAGCTCGCGGCCCGTCATAACTAAAGCCTAAGTAGAAAGTGACTGATTTGTTCTCTGAACGGCCCTCGCTGTAGCCGCCGCGCGACGGAACGAAAAACGCAGGGAGCCCTCCCTGGACCTCTATCCGGCCTGCCTGAGGACTGTCAACGCGGGCTATGCGGCCTTTGACTCTCTCCAACGGCTCCGGGTGTTGCCAAAAGTCCGTCGCTTGATCCCACTCTCCGAGTTCAGACTGGTGGACGAGCTTTGCGATCCCGTCCCTTCGTCCCACCCACTCGAAACTCTTTGTCCTGTTACGCCTGACGCGCGCCGCCTGTTTACACTCCTCCAAATAGCGTAAGGCCTCGCTCCGCGCCAAAGAAAGACCCTGGAGCGCCAATAGGGCGTTGAAGACGTAGAGGTAAAAAATCGAATCCAGTGCCCCCGAGTGGGCTTTCCAGTAACTCAGCCGCTCGATGACAGACTCGGGCGGGACAGACCTCGGCGAACGGCGGACAGCCTGCACCCACAAGCGCAGATCTCTTTCGTTGGAGGGGTCCTCTTCGATGTTCTCCGCCATGAGTGAGATGCTGCGTTCTACTTCTCTGGTCGCCAACCTGTCCCAAGACCGGCCTCGCCGCGCGAGATAGGTCCAGACAATCTGTCGGCGCAGCGGTGGCCGGTATGTATCCGGCCGACTCAGCAAGCTGTCCCACACCTGTAGAGCGTGCTCGTATCGACCGTACAACGTGTTAAGTTTCGCCCGCGCGTCTTCCTCAAATGAGCTCGGCCCCTCTCCCTCCCTGTTACGCCGCACGTGCTCCAGAAGGTCCTCTGCCCGCTCCAACGCTTCACGTAAATACGGGTCCGTTGACGGAAGTGACAGATACTTGGTCACGCCGTCTTCGCGGCCCTGACCGGCGTAGTCGAGCAGGCGGATCAGCATCTGCACCTCGCTGATGTACGCGTGCTCTTCGTCGGGGTTCAGCTCACGAGCCCTGGCGAAGGCGGCGCTGCCATTCTTCGCCAAAGCAATCATCTCCGAAAGCTCACCTCTCTTCGCAATGAGATCCTGAATCTGATATCGGATTACCATGCCTTGCATGTGATGCAGGACGTGGTCGTCTTCTTGGAGTGCGATTGCCCTCTCGGTGCATTCGAACGCCGATTGGTAATCCTCCATCTCGATCGAGTAATAACGTCCAAGGTGCGACCAGAAGTGCGCCTCACCGGGGAAGAGTTCGACGAGGTGTCGCAGTACCTGTAGCCTTCCCTCGCGCGAAGGTATACTCTCAATTAATAGAGAGAAGTTTCGGATCGCCGATTTCTCGGTGCCGAGGACGTCAACGTTGTCTCTGTAGATGAAGGCACGCCTAGCGACCTCCACCATCTCTTCGCTTATCACTTCGCCCTCGCCCCGGCAGAAGTCGGCAAAATTTACCGCCCAAATTGACAGGGCTTGAGTCCACAGGCGGCGATCTCCGCTCGGCGGCGTCAGCAACTGTCTCAATATTTCGACGGCTAGAAGTTCGTGGGCCACCCTCCAAACTCCCAAACTCTCCTCGACAAGTAGATCAAGTGCCTGCTCGGGTAGCGCCTCCTCCAGTCTTACTCTGTAGTTCCGCGGGACGCCCAAGAGCTCAGCGAATGCTTGGGCGGGCAGTGGCCTCTGCGCGAAGTGATAGGCCATCGCGAGGAATCCCAGTAATCTATTCTGCTCCGGCTGTAACACTTTGAGCCTGTTCCCCACGTACGAATCGAGGCCCAGGAAGTCCTCGCCGAAAGTCTCAAGGCCGAAGTAGAACGGGGTGCGCACCCAACCGTCTGTTGATCTGAGCAGGCTTTCGAGTTTACCTCGTCGCAGTGGCTCCATGCGCGAGAAAACGTCATAAAAACGGCGGGATTCTCCCAAGGTTAGCTCCGCAGGCAGGTAGCGAACCAACTCCCCTTCTTTCTGCTCGCGGAAGCGTCTCAGAGTCTGTAGCATAACGACCGGGATCTGACGGCTGCGGAGGCGATCGAACAGCTCATCGACTTGTCGCTCGGCTACCTGTTCGCTATCGATCAGGAGCAGGACGGGACTAGAAGTGATCGAAGTCAGGTAGTAAAGTTTGTCGGCTGTCAGGGCGGATGTTGTTCTTACTAGCACCGCCGCCGGGTACTCGTTGTGAAACTTCCAGAGAGTACGCCGCGCGATCGTCGTTCCGCCTCCCCCCGGCGCGTGGTAGAGGTTGACCCTTACCACCCGCTTCTTGGCAAGCTGCGCCCTGACAATCCTTTCGAGTCTGTCGGTTTTGTCTCTGTCGACGTCGGCGTGAAGGTTGAGTTCGTACCACGAGATCTTGGCACCGCGGAGGAAATCCCGCCCGGCCTCACTCCCATCCGGGGGGGTCAGTCCTACATTCTGGTGAACAATCTCTAACTCCTCCTCAAGCCATAGCCGATCTTTCACGCCCACCCTGACCGGGGCCCCGGAACTCGTCGGCAGGTCGGCAGCGTCACCCACGCGCTCCCCGGGGCTTGTTAAGAACACCTCCAGACCCGAACAAAGTTGGTGTAGCGGAATATCGATGAGGGTGCCCCCTATTTCGGCAGTCATGGCCGATAGGGCGGCAGGATCATTGCTAGCAACCACAACGTCTAAGGCGCCATTGAACGCGGCAAGTGCCTCTTCCAACGCCGTCTGGAGATGCCTGTTTAATTCGCTCCCATACCAGAGGACGATGAACGTCACCGGCACCGGGCTGATTGCGGAGGCTAAGGCTTGCAAGTGTTGCGTCAACTTGGCCTTACTTTGGCCGACCCATTCCCGCCATGGGCCTAACTTCAACGTATCATCCCTGCCGGTCAACCCTCGAGCGTAGTACCAATAGGTCGCCGAATCCGGGTTGATCGTCTGCCGATCGTCCGGCACCACGTGATGTAGGAAGCGATGAGTCTCCAGCACCGGTTTTATGGCGCTTAAGAGGCCAGCCGTGTCGCTGTCGGGATCAAAATCTATCGCACTGATCCAGGGAATCTTGCCTATGCTGGCTAAATGATCGATGCCCCCGATGGTAAAAGGGGCGGAGATTAGGATGTACCGGCGGCCTCGGTTAAAGTTATCGACGGCCTGGAGGAATCGCTCCCAAGCGACTGAATCAGATCGTTCGCCCACACCGCCTTGTGGGGATGCGCCGTTCATCCAAGCGTATATAGCTTTTTTATCTTCATGGTTGGCGACGTCGTTCTTCGAGCCGCGGCGAAAGTACACCTGATTCTGAAGCAACATGCCCCTAAACTCCTTCGACGGTATATAGGGGCCCAAACGTCGCGGCGGGAACGTGATAATTCCGAAATCCTTCCCTTCGTATGAAAACACCTCGTAAGTGAATTCCGGGACAGGATACACGCGCTCAGAGAGCTGTGACTGTAGGGTGGCTTCATCGACATGCTTGTCGAGCCCCCATAGTTCGTACTTGCCGTCTGCATGCTTCTTCACGCCCAACACGATGTGCGCGTCCGCGTCGCGCGGGGTGTTGGCCATGCATAGGACATCTTTGATGAAGCTGGCTCGCCCCGATTCCTGAGAAAGATCATGCATCTTTGCCTTGAAGTCGAGGGTGTCAGATTCCGGTCTTTCAAGAAGAGCCTTAAAAAATTCGAGATCCATAAAAAGTAATTCTCCCAAGTGAGTATCTTTAAGAAGCGCCACTCAACAGAGCTGAATCCGACATGCTCACTGTTGAGTTCGACCTTCGCACTCGAAGGTGTGACTTGATTATGAACTTCATCCCATTACTCTAGCTGTTTCACTTAACTCACGTCATTCAAGCAATCCGCCGAGAATGGATTAGCTGTTCGCGAAGATAGTATGCTCTCGATGAAGCAGTTTCTACGATAGCATCAAGAAGGGTGAAGCACGCTTGATGCATGTCTCTCGGTAATGGCCCCGTCTCATCCACCTGCAAGAATCTTTGAATGGAGCCTTCCAGATAAAAGGCCGTGTTAACGCCGGAGAGCAACTTGGTCCCCCCGACTTCCCCTTGGTGCCTAGCCAAGATGCGTACGCCGGGCTCAAAGAAAATCTTGTGGAAGTGGTACATGAGTGAGCTGAGGGCCTCAAAGATGTCCACGTTCTTACCGGCGCTACTCACAACTTCAAGTATCAGGTCTTTGCCAAGAGCAATGTCTTGTCTTTCATAATCTATTTTTTGCCAGGGGATGTCGGCAAACAATATCCCACGAATCAATTTCCTTCTCCCACCTTCTCCCCTATACT
>JAVXWN010000195.1:0-36093 GCA_032230645.1 Acidobacteriota bacterium
AGCGAGCAGTAAGCAGTCATCAAGCTCAACCAAGTTACCTGCTTTAACTTCCGCGCTGCTCAACGCTCACCATCACCTTGCTCCGCTCATCGCTCACGATTTGCGGCGCGGCCTGCACGTTTTGGGACAGCGCGCACGCGCACGTCAGCACGCATCCTGCGACACACTTAACTCGTCACTCTGACGACGAAGCCTTATTTTCAAGCACTCGACCAGTCGCTTCTCCTTCCACGCGCTTGCGGCACAAGGCTTGCCGACTCTTGCGAGCGGGACGGATGCCGCGAGCCATGGTTTCCCCGGTCGGAAGCGGCAGACAATTTTAAGGCGAAGCCGGACAGAGCACGACCCTCCCGCCGTCGCCCCGAGCGGCCGAAGCCCCGACACTTTGAAGGAGACATGCAATGACTAACCGACGTTTCACTCTTCTGACATTCGCCGCCGTCGCGCTCGCAACCTTCCTCGCGCCCGCGTCGGCCGGTGCTCAGACCGTCTGGGAGCGCATACGCGACCGCGCCTCGCAGGAGCGCGACCGCAACGAACGCGACCGCGACCCCGATTGGCGACGCGACCAGCGCAACGACGACCGCTACGGCCGTCGCGGTGGGCGCATGAGCGACTCCGAACGCCGCCAGCTTCGCGACCTCGCGCGCCGCATTGACGACCGCAGCCGCGACTTGCAGCGCGACGTTGACCACTTGCTTGACAACAGCCGTTACGACGGCTCGCGACGCGAAGACCACATCAACGACGACGCGCGCACCTTCCGCGACGCGGCCAGTCGCTTCCGCAACGTGGCGGGCGACAACAACGACCTCTACGGCAGCACGGACGAAGCGCGCAACCTGCTCGACCGCGCCTCGCACGTCGGCCAAATGCTGAACCGCGTCCGCGCCGACTCGCGCACGTGGAGCGACTGGAACCAGCTTCGCTCCGACCTGCGCACCGTCGCCAACATCTACGGCCTCCGCTTCAACGACAACGGCGGCTACAACGGCAACAACAACGACGACTGGCGACGCAACGGTCGCAACGGCGGCGGCTACAGCTACCCCGAATAAACAGTCGTACACAGATAGATGGCGCGGGCCCTGCCTTCCCGCGCATCAACGGAAACGGCGTGGACGATGTTCCACGCCGTTTCTGTTTAATGATGAAGGCGGAAGGATAAAGACGGAGGTGAAAGCTGCTCAGCCCTTATTTCATCCTTCCGCCTTCATCCTTGTATTCTATCCCGCATGTCGCAGACCAAAGGGACGCTCTACCTTGTTGCCACGCCCATCGGAAATCTTGAGGACGTGACGCGGCGTGCGCTGCGCGTGCTCGCGGAAGCGGACGTGGTGGCGTGCGAGGACACGCGGCGGACGCGCTCTCTGCTCGAACATTTCGGCATACGCGCGCGCACCCTCAGCTATCACGAGCACAACGAGCGCGAGCGCGCCGCAGAGCTTGCGTTGATGATTGAAACGGGCTCGACCGTGGCGCTTGTCTCAGACGCGGGCACACCGGCCGTCAACGACCCCGGCTATCGTCTGGTGCGCGCCTGCATCACACGCGGCCTCGCCGTTGTGCCTGTGCCCGGCGCTACGGCCTTCGTCGCCGCGCTCACGGCCTCGGGGCTTCCGACCGACGAGTTCTACTTCGGCGGCTTTCTTCCGTCGCGCACGCACGCGCGGCGCGAGCGGCTTTCGTCGGTGCGAGCTTTACGCGCCACGCTCATCTTCTACGAGACGCCGCATCGTCTTGCACATGCGCTCGCGGACGCGCGCGAAGTCCTCGGCGAGCGCGAGGCCGTGGTCGCACGCGAGTTGACGAAGCTACACGAGGAGATTGTCCGAGGGCGTTTGAGCGAGTTGGTTGCGCGTTTCGCGGTCGAGGGCTCGGCGCGCGGCGAGATGGTCTTGATAATAGACCGCGACGTGATTGAAGAAGACGAGGGCGCGCAGACACATTCGACGGCGAGCGTCGCGGAGCGCGTCGCCTCGCTCACGGCCGAAGGGCTCGACCAACGCGCCGCGCTCAAGCGTGCCGCGCGCGAGTTGGGACTTACGCGCGACGAGGCTTATCGTCGTCTGACCTCGGAGCGCGGGCGTTTGAAGGAGTGAAGCGGTCGAGCGCCGCGTCGCGCCGAAACACTTTTACGCACCGCGCCGCATTAATCTATCAAGCCAGAGGTTCGAGAGCTTTTCCTGCACGGTGTTGGCGCGCAGGCGCGCGTTGAGGTGTTGGAAGTCAACCTCGTCGAGAAGCTGATCCTGATTGAAGCATGAGAAGACGAAGGACTCTTCGCCCGTGCGCGGGTCTACGTGGCGACAGAGACATTGTGCGCAGACCTCCTTCATCATGCACTGCATCGGGCTGTTGATTGAGCCGATGCCGACGTGTGAGGACTTGAGGTGCGGCGCGAGCACACCGTGACGCGCGGCCCCCACCGCAGCCATCATGCGGTCTGAGCCGATAGCGATGATGCGGTCAACTTCGCGCAGGTCGAAGAGCGGCGTGCCGATGCTTCCTTCCGTATATGCGAGCATCGCCTGCACGATGTTGCCTCGGAAGTGTGCGTCCTGCGACCGTCGCGGCTCGATTTCGAGGCCGGTATCCGAAGACCAGATAACTTGATTGGTCGCCTCTTCGATCTCCTCGCGCTTGAAGAGGTCTTTGCCGTCCTTGTAGCCCGCGAAGTAGATGACGCGGTTGCCGCCAGCCTTTAACGCCTTTGCGATTGAGAAGAGCACGGCGTTACCCAAGCCGCCGCCCGCGAGCAGAACAGTCTCGTCACGGGGAATCTCGGTCGGCGTCCCCGTCGGGCCCATGACGACGACCTGCTGCCCCGGCCGTAGCATCGCGCACTGACGCGATGACGCCCCCATCTCAAGCACGATGAGACTCAGGAGCCCCGCCTCCTTATCCACCCACGCGCCTGTTAAGGCCAGTCCCTCCATCGCGAGCCGCGTGCCTTCGACGATGGGTGCGTCCGATTCGTAGTTCTGCAAACGATAGAACTGACCCGGATGAAACTTGCGCGCCTGCATCGGCGCGCGCACGATGACATCAACGATGGTGTCCGTCAGTCGTTCGACGCGCTCGACACGCGCGATGAGGTTTTCGTCGAGCGTCTTAACAAGGCGCGTGAACGACTCGTCGCGCTCCGGCTGGTCTTCGACACTGAGGGCGGCAACCTCATCGGCGAAGAGCGAGACGACTTCGGGGAAGCCGTCCTTTGCCGAGGCCATGGCCTTGACGACGTTGCCCGCGTAAACCGGATGGTTGTCGCCGTAGTATGTGATGAAGCGCCCGTCACCCTCATACGAAGTGAAGAAGCCGCGCTCGCCCTTCGACGCGGGCGTTAAGTGAAACTGCCCGTCAACGCTTCTCTCAACCTTGTGCGGCGCGAAGAAGTCGCGCCACTCGTCGAGCGCGAAGGTTCCGGGACGCTCGCGCTCGTAGATGGTGTTCGGGCTCGTACCCGCGGCGACGCAGACGGAGCGCGCCGGGATGCGTATTGATTCGCCCGAGCCCTTCCACTTGCCAGTCTCCACGTCGCGCAGCATGCGCTCGAAGAGCAGGGCGGCGACCGCGCCGTGCTCGTCGGCGACGGCCTCGACGGGCGACATGTTCTCGACGATGTTGATGCCCTCTTCGAGCGCCTTAGCGACCTCTTCATGGTTGAGCCGGTAAGCGGGCGAGTCCATCAAACGCTTTCGATAGACGATTGAGACACCGCCCCACGCACGCACGAGCGGCACGAAGTCGGGCGCTTCGCCCGCAGCCTTCGCACGCATGCGCTCTTGTCGAACGGCGCGGCCGTGCTCAAGATACTCTTCAAGCGCGGCGCGCTCCTCGGCGTCGAACCTCTTCAACACTTCTTCCGCGCCGAAGTCCGAGACTATCGCCTCGAAGCGTTCGAGCGTCTTCTCGACCTGCACGGGGTAGTAGGCGAAAAGCTCTGTGGCCGTGTCTATCGCAGTCAGGCCGCCGCCGATGACGACGGCGGGCAGGCGCACCTGTAGGTTCGCTAACGAGTCGTGCTTGGCCGCGCCCGTCAGTTGCAGCGCCATGAGGAAGTCCGACGCCTTGCGTATGCCGCGTATGAGGTTGTTCTTCATCGAGACGAGCGTGGGCTTGCCCGCGCCCGTCGCGACCGCGATGTGGTCGAAGCCCAACTGCCACGCGTCTTCAATCGAGAGCGTCCCGCCAAAGCGCACGCCGCCGTAAAAGCGGAAGCGTTCGCGCCGCGCGAGCGTCAGGTGCATCAGCGTCAGAAAGTTCTTGTCCCAACGAACCGTGATGCCGTACTCCGAGACGCCGCCGAAACCCGCGAGCACGCGCTCGTCCAACTCCGCCTCTATCTCGCGCACGTCGCGCACGGCGCGCGGCACACGCTGGCCGCCCGTGCCCGTCAACTCCGCGTCGAGCGGCTCGATCTTCAACCCGTCAATGCCGACGACGCCGAAGCCCTCGTTCAAAAGAAAGTGCGCGAGCGTGTAACCGGCGGGCCCCAAGCCGACGACCAACACGTTCTTGCCATTGTAAGGGAGCGCGTAAGGGCGCTTCGCGTTCAGAGGATTCCAGCGCGTGAGCAGGCCATAGATTTCGACGCCGAAGGGTAAGGAGAGCACGCTCGTCAACACGCCCGTTTCGGCCTGCGGGATGTTGACCGGCTCCTGCTTCTGAAAGATGCACGACTTCATGCAGTCGTTGCAGATGCGATGACCCGTGCCGGGGCACATCGGGTTGTCGATGATGACGATGGCGAGCGCGGCGATGGCGTCGCCGTCGCGTTCGAGCACGTGCATCTCGGAAATCTTCTCGTCGAGCGGGCACCCGGCGAGCGTGATGCCGAGCGGGTTTCGCTTGAACGCGCCGTCGCGCTCCTTCAAACCCTTCGAGCAAGAGTCCTTGTCGCGCTCGTGACAGTAGAGGCAGTAGTTGACCTCTTCGAGCACCTCGCGCTCGGTGTATCGCTTGTCCGTGAGCTTGAAGCCGTCGCGCCGCCGCAGGTTCTTCTCCATGCCCCGCATCAGCTCGGGCAAATCCGCTTCGGGTCGTTCGAGCTGAACAAGGTGCTCGTAGTTGAGCGGGTGCGGGAAGCGAAACGAGACCCAACCGCGCACGCGCTCTCTCGCCTCCGGCCGCAACGCGTGCGCCGCCGACCAAGCCTCTACGAGACGCAAGGCCACACGCACGAACGCACGACTCTCATCAGCGTCGCTCTCATCATCCTCCGCGCGCCACGCCGCGAGCCCCGTACCCGCCTCCTTCCCGGCCGCAAGCCTTGAGCGCGCGGCTTCGATCTCGCGCGCGCGCTCCTCAGACCACGGCTCCTCTTGACGCACGCCCTCCTTCGGGTAGTTCTTCTCCCACTCCAACAGCCGCACCGTCATGCGTGCCACGCTCAACTCGCGGTCGTCGGCGAGCGTGTCGGCGAACGCCTCATGCCTTAAAGCTTCGAGCGCCGAGTCCGCCGCCGCAACGTCAATGGCAGCGGCGCGCTCCGCCGGAAAGCTCTTCAACGCGCGCCGCTGCACGAACTGCTTAAAACGGAAGATGGGGTCTTGCGCCCTGACGGCTTCGGCCAGACGCGCCCTCTCGCCCTCAACACCGAACAGACGCGCGACGAAGCGCGACAAGTGCGGCGCGGCCGCTATCAAAAGCTCCGACTCCGCACGCGTGCCCTTTATCTTCTCGCCCCTTGAGACGACGTACTCCGAGAGCGATGCGTGCAGCGACGCGTCCTCGCGCTCGACCTCAGCGTAGAACGCATCGGAGAGTGCGCGCAGGCGCTCGGGCCGGTGCAGGTCGCCGTAGGTAAAGCCGCGGATGCCGAGTTGGAAGTCTGCTTGTGGTTGATTGTCGCTTGAGTGATCGTGCGCGGCGTCGCTGTGCTCGACGAAGAGGTTCTCTACCATTTAGAAGTGTCCGACTCTCTGAAAGACTTTCAAGGACGGGGAGCAGTCGCCTTCGCGTGCGCGCGCCATGGAGTCGCGCCGAGCCCGAGTATAACACCGTCGCCACGGCCCGCCGAAAGACGCTCACCACACGCTCCACACGCTTGCCATCAGCGCACGCCGCCCCTTATAATCACCTCGTTTTTCGGCGCATTGGTGTAGTCGGCTAACACGCCGCCCTCTCAAGGCGGAGACCACGGGTTCGAGTCCCGTATGCGCTACTTCGACGATGAAAGAAGGCCGCCGGTCACACCCGGCGGCCTTCTCATTTTCACCCACGCGACCCTCATCAAGCTTAAAGAACCATGCGCGGAACGAATCGTTTGTTCGCGCGCGGCGGGTGCTATAATCGCGCGCCGTCGCGTCAAAAAAATTTAACGAGAGGCCGGGCGAGAGGGTGCTACTGGACGAGGAGAACCGGAGGTTGAGCGCGCACCTTGCGCGGACGCTCGAAGCGTTGGTCGTGCCGCTCGGTGAGAGCATACGCATGGTCTGGCGCGGGGCGGGTGCACCCGAAGCGCGCTCGGTGCTCGACAATCAGTTACGTTTGACCGCTCAGCACTTCGTTGATTTGCGCGAAGCGACGGACGCGGACAAGCAGAGCTACTACGAAGAGGTCTGCCGTCTCTTCCTTCTCACACCCGAGCCCGACACCTTCCCCTTGCACGACTCGACAGACCTGCCGCCGCACCTTCTGAAGCGGCTCGACCGCACGCCCGTCAGCGTCTCGTATCTGGAGACTTACGACTCGCGCCACGGCACGAACTTCGCTGACCGCGCGCGCCGCGCGCTCTTCCAGTTCGCCAACCTCGTCATCAAGAGCGACGGCACGGTCACGACGACCGAGGCCGCCGCGCTCGCCGAGTTCAAGCAGGCGCTCTACCCCGGCAGCGCACCGAGCGTGACACCGAAGGGCGATGAAGCGACGCGTGGCGAAGATGAGAAGACCCGTGTGGACGAAGCGGCTGATGCGGAGCCCGAGGCAGAGCTTGCGCCGCCGCGTCCGCTCGAAGAGTTGCTCGCGGAGTTGGATGCGCTCGTCGGGTTAGAGCGTGTGAAGTCGGACGTGCGACAGCTCATCAACTTTCTCAAGGTGCAGAAACTGCGCGAAGCCGAGGGGCTAAAATCTCTGCCCGCCTCGCGCCATCTCGTCTTCTACGGCAACCCCGGCACGGGCAAGACGACGGTTGCGCGTCTCGTCGCGCAAATCTATCGCACGCTCGGCGTCCTGCGTCGCGGGCACTTAGTCGAGACCGACCGCGCCGGGCTCGTCGCGGGTTACGTCGGCCAGACCGCGATGAAGGTCAGAGACGTGACGACGAAGGCGCTCGGCGGCGTGCTCTTTGTTGACGAGGCTTACACTTTAAGCTCGGGCGGCGCGAACGATTTTGGGCAGGAGGCCGTCGAGACGCTGCTGAAGATGATGGAAGACCACCGCGACGACCTCGTCGTCATCGTCGCGGGCTACACGGGAAGGATGCGCGACTTTCTCGACTCGAACCCCGGCCTTCGCTCGCGCTTCAACAAGCACGTCCACTTTGACGACTACGGCGTCGAGCAGCTTACGAGCATCTTCAAGAGCTTCTGCGGCAAGGCCGACTTTCAACTGACGCCGGACGCCGAGCGCGAAGTCGCGTCCGTCTTCGGCGTCCTCGCCGCCTCGCGCGACGAGACCTTCGGCAACGCGCGCACCGCGCGCAATCTCTTCGAGGCGACGCTCAGCAAGCAGGCCAACCGTCTCGTTGCGCTCCCCAAAGTAGATCGCGAAATCCTCTCCGCCATCGAGGCCGCCGACATCCCCGGCCATGAAGAGCTACGCGCCTCCGGCATCATCGAAGACGAGTGAATTTCAGGATTGCTCCATTCATTCATTTCTTCGTTTAATCAATCAGCCGATTCCCGATTTGACCAAAGGCGCGCGGTTGAGCGATGCTACGTTGTTACAAAATCAACTTCATACTTGCGAGATTTGAAAGCCATGAGTAAAGCAGTGATTGAAGCTTACGGCGGCGGCCCGCTGACCGCCTACTCCGAGGACGAGACGATGTTCCGCGCCTCTGTGCGCGAGTTCGCCGAGGGCGAGATACGCCCACGCGTCGAGGAGATGGACGAGCACGCGAAGATGGCTCCCGAGGTCATCCGTCAACTCTTCGAGTTGGGGCTGATGGGCGTCGAGACGCCCGAGGAGTACGGCGGCACGGGCGCGTCCTTCTTCATGGCTATCATCGGCGTCGAGGAACTGTCGCGCGTAGACCCTTCGGTCGGCGTGTTGATGGACGTGCAGAACACGCTCGTCAACAACGCTCTCATCCATTGGGGCTCGACCGAACAGAAGCGAAAGTACCTGCCGCGCATGGCCTCGGACACAATCGGCGCTTACGCCTTGAGCGAGGCGGGGTCGGGCTCCGACGCCTTCGCGATGCAGACGCGCGCGGTGGATCGTGGCGACCACTACGAGTTGACCGGACAGAAGCTCTGGATCACGAACGGCAACGAGGCGGGACTGTTCATCGTCTTCGCCAACGCCAACCCCGAAGCTGGATACCGAGGCATCACCGCCTTCATCGTCGAGAAAGAGTTTGAAGGTTTTACCGTCGGCAAGAAGGAGAACAAGCTCGGCATCCGCGCTTCATCTACCACCGAGATTATTCTCGACGGCTGCAAGGTGCCGAAGGAGAACGTGCTCGGTGAAACGGGCAAAGGCTACAAGGTCTCGATTGAAACTTTGAACGAGGGGCGCATCGGCATCGGCGCGCAGATGATCGGGCTCGCACGCGGCGCGCTCGAACATGCCCTGCGCTATACCTCCGAGCGCGAGCAGTTCGGTAAGGCGATCAACCAGAATCAGGGCGTGCAGTTCCAGTTGGCCGAGATGGCGACCGAGATTGAGGCCGCGCGCCTGATGGTCTACAACGCCGCGCGCATGAAGGACGCCGGGCTCCCCTTCGTCAAAGAGGCCGCGATGGCAAAGCTCTACTCGTCGCGCGTCGCCGAGCGCGTCTCGTCGAAAGCGATTGAGATGTACGGCGGCTACGGCTTCGTCAAAGACTACCCCGTCGAGAAACTCTGGCGCGACTCGAAGATCGGCGCTATCTACGAGGGCACGTCCAACATGCAGTTGCAGACCATCGCCAAACTCATCATCGGTAAATAGCTCATGGCTTCGTCAAGAATAGATGTCTTCCGCATGATGCTCGAAGGCGACCCCGGCAACACGGCGGTCATGTTCGGGCTGGCGAAGGAGTACGAGAAGGCCGGTCGCTTCGACGAGATGATCGAAGTGCTCTCCGACTACATCCAGCGCGCCGACGACGAGGGCAACGCCTACGGCATGCTCGCCTCGGCCTACCTCAAGACGGGACGGCGCGACGCGGCGCGCAAGGCTTACGAGCGCGGAGCCGAGGTCGCACAAGCACACGGCCACCCCTCGATGGCGCAGGACTACCGTGTGGCGATTGAGACCGAGTTTGAGGATGCGAGCTAGTCTTTTTCATTGAGGTAATAGATATGGCGACCGAGATTAAGGCGCGCGAGTATCGTGGGTTGAGCAGCGAAGAGCTGGTTGGCATCTACCGCACGATGTACCTGTCGCGGCGCATTGACGACAAGGAGATTCAGCTTAAGGGGCAGAACAAAATCTTCTTCCAGATTTCGGGCGCGGGGCACGAAGCCGTGCTCGTCGCCGCGGGGCTTGCGCTGCGTGGCGGATACGATTGGTTCTATCCTTACTACCGCGACCGCGCTCTCTGCCTGCAACTCGGGATGACGCCGCTCGAACAACTGCTCGCGGCGGTCGGCGCGGCGGAAGACCCAAGCTCGCATGGCCGGCAGATGCCCTCGCACTGGGGTCATAAAAAACTGAACATCGTCTCGCAGTCGTCGCCCACCGGTACGCAGTTCATACAGGCCGTCGGGTGCGCCGAGGCAAGCTACCGCGCTTCGTTGATCGAAGAGATTAAGGAGAAGGTCACGGGCTTTCGCGGCGACGAGGTCGTCTACTGCTCGGCGGGCGACGGCACGACGAGCGAGGGCGAGTTCTGGGAAGCTCTGAACACCGCGAGCAACTTGAAGCTGCCCGTCCTCTTTCTCGTCGAAGATAACGGCTACGCCATCAGCGTCCCCGTCGAGGTGCAGACTGCGGGCGGCGATGTGTCGCGGCTCGTCTCGGGCTTCCCAGACCTCCTGATACGGAAGTGCGACGGCACCGACCCCGTCGAGTCGCTCGAAGCGTTAAAGAAGGCGGTCGAGTATTGCCGACAAAGAAAGGGGCCCGCGCTCGTCCACGCAAAGGTCATACGCCCCTACTCGCATTCGCTCTCAGACGACGAGAAGCTCTATCGACCCGACGAGGAGCGCACCACGGACGCCGAGCGCGACCCCATCAAACGCTTCGGCGTGCTGCTCGTCGAAGAGGGTTTAGCCACGCAGGAGGAGTTACAGAAGCTAAAGGACGAGATAGACCGCGAGGTGAGCGAGGCCGCCGACGCCGCGCTTGCGAGCCCGCAGCCCGAGCCCGCGACCGCGACCCTCTTCGTCTACTCGCCCGACGTTGACCCTACTTCTCGTGAGTTCGACAACGAGGAGGGCGCGGAAGTTTCCGGCAACGCGGGCACGATGGTTGACCTTATCAACCGCTGCCTGCACGAAGAGATGGCGCGCGACCCTGCGGTCATCGTCTTCGGCGAAGACGTGGCCGACGTATCGCGTGAAGAGTATCTTGAGAAGGTCAAGGGCAAGGGCGGCGTCTTCAAGGTTACGGCCAACCTCCAGCGCAAGTTCGGCGCAGCCCGCGTCTTCAACTCGCCGCTCGCCGAGGCCAACATCGTCGGCCGCGCGATAGGCATGGCGACGCGTGGTCTGAAGCCCGTCGTCGAGATACAGTTCTTCGACTACATCTGGCCCGCATACCATCAGATCAGGAACGAGTTGGCGCTGATGCGCTGGCGCTCGGGCAACGAGTGGAAGTGCCCCATCGTCATCCGCTGCCCCGTCGGCGGTTATCTCAAGGGCGGGGCCGTTTATCACTCGCAATCGGGCGACACCATCTTCACGCACATCCCCGGCTTGAGAGTCGTCTATCCGTCGAACGCGCTCGACGCCAACGGTCTGCTACGCACCGCGATCAGGTGCGACGACCCCGTGCTCTTCCTCGAACACAAGCACCTCTATCGTCAGGCATACAACAAGTCGCAGTACCCGCCCGACGGCTTTCTGATTCCCTTCGGAAAGGCGAAGACGGTGCGCGAAGGGACGGACTTAACGATCATCACCTACGGCGCGCTCGTCCAACGCTCGCTCGTCGCAGCCAAGCAGGCCGAACAGCAGCAGGGCGCGAGCGTCGAGGTCATAGACCTGCGCACGCTCGCGCCTTACGACTGGGAGGCGATAGCCGCGAGCGTGCGCAAGACCAGCAAGCTCATCGTCGCGCACGAGGACACGCGCACGCACGGCTTCGGCGCGGAGGTGGCCGCGCGTGTCTCCGAAGAGTTGTTCGAGTATCTCGATGCGCCCGTCCGCCGGGTCGCCGCACTCGACACCTTCGTCGCCTACGCGCCCCGTCTCGAAGACGCCATTCTTCCGCAGGTCGAAGACGTTTACCGCGCCATCACGGAACTCCACGCCTTCTAAAAATGGCAAAAGTGAAGAGATAAGAGAGAGCTTGCTTCTCATCATCAATAGACGGACGAAAGCCACGCTCTCTTTCATCTTCACTTTTGCCTTTTTACTATTGTCTTCCTTTTGCCCTCACTCAAGCGGCACGATGTCATACACATTTTGTATCGTATCGTTTCGCCGGGTACACGACTCGAAGCGGCCGCGTTTCGCTAAGTTTTTGCAGGCTCTCGACTTCCCTCCGGCGGCATGCACGTTGCTGTTCTTCCTCTGTTCCGCCCTTTCAGCGGACGTTTATTCGACGCACAAAATGACTGACTTCTAACCCAGAGGAGGGACATCTAGATGAACCGACGTTTGCTTCAATTGGCCGGGTGCTGCGCGCTCGCGCTCGGGCTCTCGGCGGTCTCCTACGCGCAGGAGACACAGAACCAGCAACCAACACAGACCGTCATCACCACCACACACACGGCGCAGGCCGTGCAGAACGCCGACGGCTCCTGGACAGTGATCCAATATCCGGCGGGCAAAGAGGTCGTCGTAGACTTCACGCCGGGGCCGACCTTCTCGACCGCCAGAGGGCGAGCGAAGGTTATGCGCATGAGCGACCACACGATGGTCGCGCTCGACCTGTCAGGGCTTCCCGCTGACGCCTCGGGGATGAACCTCTACGCGGTTGACCCGTTCGGCAAGGCGACGCTGCTCGGGCCCGTAGCATTCAACAACGGCGTGGCGCAGCAGAGCTTCAACACGACGCTCGACCGCTTCATGCTTGTGCTTTCACCCGATGCCAACTTGACGAGCTTCGACCCTTCGACGGCCGTAGCCTTCCGCAGCGCCGTGCCGCAAGGCTTCGCCGTCGTGCCGCTCAACAGCCCGCAGGGCGAGCGCGTCGCCGCGACTTCGACCGCTGGCGCGACCACGGCCTACACCGCTCCGATGCTCGGCATCCCGCGCTACAACCGTGGCTCGACCAGCGAGGTCAAGGTGAAGTTGATGGGCGCGCTCACGGGCTCGCGCGTTAACTTCTCGATAGAGCCGCGCAAGGACGGCCCGACCACTATCGTCGCGCGCTTCCATGAGTTGAAGGAGGCTCCGGCCGGTCAGGTCTACGTGCTCTGGGCCGTCTCGCCCGACAACAAGTACGTCAAGCTCGGTCAGGTCGTGAACACGGGCCAGCGCAACGAGGCCGAGATCAAGTCCGAGACCACGCTTACTGACTTCGGCCTTCTCGTCACGCTTGAGAGCGAGATGTCTACGCCAGCCGGTATCGTCGTCGGCATGTCCACGCCTTAACGAGTCCACGTGAAGAAGCAACATGCCCGCGCCCTTCGACGGCGCGCAAAAGACGAGCAGGGCCGCTCTCGAAAGAGGGCGGCTCTGTTGACTTAAGAGCACGAAGAAAATCGGTCGCGGTTCGCAGGCTGACACATTTTAGACATAAAGTAATTGACTTCTCCGTGAAACCCGGCATAATTGCTGAACGCCAACGGGCTCACCCGACCCCGGACGCGGCGGCGCAGTTCGCTCCGGGATTCGCCCGTTCGGAACCCCTCCCTGAAGGAAGCCGAGATCGAGGCTTCAGCAAAATCCTTTTGAGAAGAAAGTCCCCCGCGATGTTGAAACGCAAGCTTCCCCCATGGCTGGCGCTCTTGGCCCTTTTCTTCTTCGCAGCTTCCTCTGCGCGCGCGCAAACGGATTCACTGCCCGAACTCATACGCCGCGTCAAGCCCTCGGTCGTCTCCGTCATCACCTACAACGCGAAGGGCGAGGTTGCGCTCACGGGCAGCGGCTTCTTCGTTCGCCCCGGACAGGTCTTGACGAACCTGCACGTCGTCGAGGGCGCGCACCACGCCGAGATACGCACCTTCGAGGGCAAGGGCAAGACCTACGCGGTCGCGGGGCTCTCGGGCGTTGACGAGGATGGAGACCTCGCTGTCTTGAGCGTCGAGATGCCGACCGAGCACGCGAGCGTGGTCGAGACAACTCTGGCCGCACCCGAAGAGGGCGAGCGGATTTTCGTCATCGGAAATCCTTTGAGGCTCGAAGGCTCGGTCGCCGACGGAATAGTCTCGGCCGTGCGCGAGGTGCCGTCTCTGGGGCGCATCGTGCAGATCACCGCGCCTATCTCGCACGGCAACTCTGGCAGCCCCGTCTTCAACATGCATGGACGGGTCATCGGCATCGTCACCATCCGCGTGATGAACGGTCAGAACATCAACCTCGCGCTCGGCTCCACGCGCTTCGCCTCGGTCATCGAGGGCTCGGCGAAGCTCATGAGTTTCGCCGAGCTGGCCGCGCGCGCCGCCGATGAACAGAAGCCCGACTCAATCGCCGACTGGTGGTATCGCAACGGGCTCAACTCGCTCTGGCTCGGCAACTACGACAGCGCGCTCGGCTACTTCGAGACCGCCGTGAACAAGAACCCGCAACGCGCCGACGCTTGGATACAGGTTGGCTTCTGCAAGGTCAAGCAGGGCAAGAATCAGGACGCCATCCGCGCTTTCGAGCAGGCGCTCAAGCTCACGCCCAACTCCTACGAGGCTTTGAACAAGCTCGGCGACGCATACTACTACGCGGGCAACTACTACAAGGCGCTCGACTCTTACAAGCGCGCCGTCATGCTTCGCCCCGAAGAGGCCGAAGGGCACTACAATCTCGCGCTCGTCTATCTCGAAATCGGCGACCGCGACGCGGCCTCGGCGCAGGGGCGCACGCTCAAGGCGCTCGACCTTGACCTCTATCGAAAGCTCACGGGCGAGATGGAACGTTAAAGCCGGAGCCCTCCAAAATCAGAGCCCGCGAAGTGCGACCGAAGCCGCACTTCGCGGGCTCAATTTTTTCGTACTGCTCGGGCTCTTCCCTTTGCGCGCGTCGCTTCATTCACCGGCCGGGGGCGTGAAGATAGACTTGTCAATCTGGCGCGGGTTGCCGATGACGACGAACTGTAGGTTGCGCATGTATGTGTTGGCGGCGCGCTTCACGTCCGCGGGTGTGACGGCCCGCAGGCGCTCGATGACTTCGGCCGAGTTGCGCCAGCCGCCGCCGATCAACTCGTACTGCGCAAGCTCGCCCGCCTGCGCGGCGTTCGTCTCCTGCCCCATGTAGTAGCGCGTCAGGAACTGCTGCGACGTGCCGCGTATTTCGTCGGGCCCGATCTCTTCGGTCTGAAGCCGGCGGATTTCGTCGAGCATCACGCGCACGGCCTGATTGGCGTCAACCGCCGTGACGTAGATGCCGCCCGTGTTCGCGCCCTGACTACTTAAGAATGCATCGGGCGCGTAAGAGAGGTTGCGGCGCACGCGGACTTCGACGTAGACGCGGTTCTGAAGTATGGACGACGCGACGCGCATGGGGTAGATGTCGGGCGAGGTCAGCGGCGGCGCGGCGAAGATGCCCTGCACGTAGTTGGTCGGAAGCTCGCGCGCCGTCACCGCCACGGTCGGCGCGGTGAACGAAAGCGGCGGCACGGGCTCCGCATGGTAGTCGCCGCGCGGCAGCTTGGCGAACGATGCTTCGACCTTGCGACGTATATCCTGCGGGTCTACGTCGCCGACGACGACGAGGAGGAGTCGCGAAGTCTGCATCACCTGCTGATGGAAACGCTTCACGTCGTCGAGCGTGAGGCGACCAACCGATGCGACCGAGCCGCGCGGGTCGTTCAGGTAAGGGTGCCCCGCGTATGCGACGCGCGATTGTAGTATTTGCAGGAACGAGTCCGGCGTGTCTTCGTTGTCCGAGAGACCGACGAGCGTGCGGTTCTTGACGCGCTCGAAATCCTCGGGCGCGAAGCTCGGGTGCAGCGCCGAGTCGGCGAAGATTTCCCACGAGCGGTCAAAGTATCGGCGAGTGCTCGCAAGCGTCAGCACCGAGTAGTCGTAGTTGACGCCGTAGCTCATCCCCGTACCCGTGCGCGAAAGCTCCCTGCGCATCTGCTCGCGCGGGAACTTCTGGCTGGCCTCGGTCGAAACGTCGAGCATCAACGACTCTACCCCGGCGTTCTCCGCCGTCACGTTGCGCGCCCCGCCGCGCAGGAAGAGTCCTACTACCACGCTCTGGCTGCCCTCGCGACGCTTCACGAGCACCTTGAGCCCGCCCGTCTCAAACTCGGTGACGAGCCGCAACGTGTCCGCGACCTCGCGCGATGCAGCCACCGCCGCGTGCGTCGCATCGGTTGTGGCAGGCACGGCCGGGTTCGCGCGATTGCCCGAAGACTGTGCGTGCGCCGGAAGCGCCGCCGACAGGACGAGAAGCACGCAAGCCAACGTCCATGCGGCACTGCGCGCGAAGTTAAAAGTCGTACTCATCTTAAGTTCCTTCAAAACCTTACTCATCAATCAAGCTCCCCGCGCGTCTCACCTGCTCGCTGCCGCTGCCGCCCTTGCGCGCGGCGCGGCATCGCCGATAAGGTCGGCCTCGGACAGTCCCGAAGCCTTCAAAGACTCTTCCGACATCATCGCCAGCCCGACGTGCGGCTTGCCCTGAACATAGGTCGTGACGTAGCGGCCGATGTCGGCGCGCGAGGTCGCGCGCAGCCGCCTGAGATAGCCACGGAAGTAGTCGAGGCCGGTCGAGGCCCACCAGAAGCTTATCGTGTGCGAGTAGTCCGACAGCTTCTCGCGCGAGTAGAGGTCGTCGGCTTCGAGCAGAGCCTTGGCGCTCTCAAGCTCTTCATCGGTGAAGTAGTCGGGATCGTTGAAGTGCGCGATCTCGTTGTAGGCGGCGCGCACGGCGGCGCGCGCCTTGTCGGGCGTGGTCTGGAGGATGAGATTGATGGGCCCGACGTTGCGCTGCGTGTAGTAGCCGAAGCCCGCGCCGGTCGCAAGCCCCGTGTCGGTGAGCGCGCGCTGGAAACGCGAGTTGGGCTGACGCAGGATGAAAGAGAAAACGTCGGCCGCGTAAGTCGCCGCGTCATCCTTGCCGATTGAAGGGCCCTGCCAGCCAAGCTCGATGACCACGTTGGCGACGGGCTTCGTGATGATGTTGGCTTCGCTCTTGGGAAGCGGCGGGTGCTCGACGAGCGGGAACTCGACGAACGGGTCTTTCGCGCGCCGCTCCCAGTCGCCGAACAAATCTTCGACCAGCTTGAAAGCTTCGGGCGGCGTCACATCGCCCGTGATGACGATGGCCGAGTTGTTCGGCACGTAGTAGCGCGACTGGATGAGCCGCATGATGTCGGTCGTCGCTTTGCTCACGGTCTGGCGGTTGCCGCCGGGGTCTTTGCGGCTCGGGAACTTGTAGAAGAGACGGTCGTTCATCTGCTCGCCGATCTCGCCGTAAGGGTTCGACTCGTGGCGATCCAACTCGCCGATGACGGCCGCGCGCTCTTCGCCAAGCTGATTCTCGTCGAAGACGGGGAAGCGCGCCTGATCGCGCATGAAGCGCATGGCGACAGGGAAGTTCGGCGTGGTCGTCGTGAAATAATAGTTGACGACCTCTTCGTGCGTCTCGCCGTTGTAGACGATGCCGAGCGAGTCAATGTTGCGCAGGTAGTCTGAGCCGGGACGGTGCGCGCTCTCGGCACTCACCTTGAAGAACATGTGCTCGTAGAGATGCGAGAGCCCGTTGAGTTCGGGCGGCTCGGTGAACGAGCCGTTGCGCACGGCAAGCTCCACCGTGACGAGCGGAACCGAGTGGTCTTCGAGGACGATGACTTCGAGCCCGTTCGGGAGCACCTTGTTGACGAAGGGCGCGGCCTCGGCGATGGGCGTGGCGGGCTCGGGCACGGGCTTCTGCGCGACCGGCTTCTGCTGCGCGGGGCGCGCGGCGGGTGCGGCGGCCCTTCGCTGCGGCGCGGCGGCGGCGACCGGGCCCGCAAGCGAGCCGGTCAACAACGAGGCGGCGAGCGCGAAGACAAAAAGATTGCGTCTGAACAGTATTGACTTCATAAGACCTTCACGAATTTTCCCCGGGGCATCCAGCGCGGCTGGCACATCGGCTGAAGCTTGGAGCGGCTACTTTGCGGGCTCCCTCGACGCCTACCCGTTTCTGGTTCGCAGTTTTGAGGCGATGATAGCACGCGGGGTTGCTCGCGGGGAAAGGACGAGGGCGGAGGGATAAGGGATGAAGTTAAAACAGTCTTCCCTTTATCCCTCATCCTTTAATTCATCCTTTCACTGAATGCGTCCGCCGCGTTCGGAGGCGAGGGGGAAGTTGGGGAGGACGCGGAAGGCCGTGAGGCAGACGGCCACGCGGTCGCCGATGCTCAGGAGTGTCGAGCCCGCCTCGGGCTTGGGGCGCGTGACGAAGATGGGGATGCCGAGCCGGTGCTCGGGCGTGTTGATGGTGACTTCGTAGAGCGGCGGCTCGCCTTCGGCGGGACGGCGCGCGACGAGGTCGAGACGGACGGTCAGTCGCTCGTATGCGCCGACGAAGTGCTTCTCCTCGATGACGCCGTTGGTCAGGCGGTTGCAGCCCGTTGGTAGCTCACCCGTCAAACTCAGCCGCACGTCCTCGGGGCGGAAGACGAGCTTGACCGACTGCCCTACATGAAAGCGCGCGGCATCCTGTCCTGCCTCGACGGCGGCCGTGCCCAACTCAACGCGGCCTCCTTCGGCGACGACGCCGAGCAGAAGGTTCGCCGCGCCGAGGAACGTCGCCACGTACTCGGTCTCCGGCCGGTTGTAGACCTCCTCGGGCGTGCCCACCTGTTCGAGATGTCCCGAGTGAAGCACGGCGATGCGGTCGCCGAGTTCCAGAGCCTCTTCCTGATCGTGCGTGATGAAGATGGCGGGGACGTTGACTTCGCGCAGCAGCAGACGTATCTCGCGCCGCAAGCGCACGCGCGTCTGCGCGTCGAGCGCGCCGAAAGGCTCGTCGAAGAGTAAGACCTGCGGCTCGTATGCGAGCGTGCGCGCAATCGCCACTCGCTGCTGCTGCCCGCCGGAGAGTTGTGAGGGAAGCTTCCCTCGATGCTCTTCAAGGTGGACGAGCGCGAGCAGGCGCGCGACCTTCTCTTTAACCTCGCGCCTGCGGCGTCCGCGTATGCGCAGGCCGTAGCCAACGTTCTCCTCGACCGTCATGCGCGGGAAGAGCGCGTAGGATTGGAAGATGACGCCGACGCCGCGCTCGCGCGCAGGCAAGTCCGTTACGTCGCGGCCGTGGAGGATGACACTCCCCGCGTCGGGCCGCTCAAGCCCCGCGATGATGCGAAGTATCGTCGTCTTCCCCGACCCCGAAGCGCCTAAGAGCACGAGCGCCTCGCCCACTCCCACGTCGAAGCTCACGTCTTCGAGCACGAGCGCCTTCTTAAAACTCTTGCTCAGCCCGCGCACGCTCGCCGCCGGAGCGAGCGGCACGGGCTCCGTGGGCGGCGTAACGCGCGCACCCGTGCCTTCGTCGCGCGTCGTGTTCGTCTCGCCGCCTATCTTTTCAGGGAGCATGTTGCGTGTCACCTCAACGTGCTTCGAGCCAGTCGCGCGCGAAGAAGAGGATGCTGAAGATGGCGAAGGAGAAGAGCGCAAGCACGATGGCGACGGCGTTGGCGGCCTCGACCTGCCCCTCGTTGAACTTGGCGAAGATGTAGAGCGGCGCGGTCTGTGTGCTCCCGGCGAGGTTTCCCGAAACCAGAATCGTCGAGCCGAACTCGCCGATGGCACGCGCAAACGTCAACAGCGCGCCGGTCACAATCGCGCCGCGCAGTGATGGCAGCGTCACGTGCCGGAAGGTCTGCCAGCGCGTCGCGCCGATGGTGGCCGAAGCCTCTTCGAGCGAGCGATCCATCGTCTCAAACACACTCATCAACACGCCGAAGGCGAGCGGGAAGGTTACGAAGATGTTGGCGAGGATGATGGCATAGGGCGTGAACATGATCTGGTGGTCTTCCGAGAGGAAGCGGCCTATCATCCCGTACTTCCCCCACAGCAGCAGCAGCGCGAAGCCCGCCACGGCCGTCGGTATCGCGGTCGGCAGAGAGATCGTCACGATGATCGCGGTGCGCCCGAAGAAGACGTAGCGCGAGAGCACGTATGCCGCGAGCAGCCCGAAGAAGACGTTGAAAACGGTCGCGTAGAAGCTCGTCACCAGCGAGAGCTTGAGCGCGAAAATCGCGTCGGGCGCGGTCAGCGCCGCCCAGAAACTCGCCAGCCCGCTGCTCGTCCCGAAGATGAAGATCGACGCCAGCGGCAGAAGCACCAGCGGCAACATCAACAGGATGACCATGCCGAGGCCGAACGGCTTCGCAATGTCGAAGCCACGCACGTGCCGCATTGTCGCGATTGCTGAACTCATAGGCTTATGGGGTGAATGGTGAATGCCGGGCTTTCACTTACCATTTACCATTCACCATTCACTTCTGCTTCACCTGCTTGCGCCAGACGCCGTCTATGACTTCGGGGTAGGCGCGCTGCCAGCCGCCGAAGAGGTCGCCGACGGTGAAGGGCAGCTCGATGTGCGCGAACTCTTTGTTCGCGTCGTTGAACTCTTCGTGCGTGATTGAGCGGAAGTGATATTTGACGAAAGCCTGCTGTGCCTCGTCGCTCCAGAGGTACTGCATGAAGGCGTCGAGCAGCGGGCGCTCGTCCGCCGTGACGTTCTTGTCGATGATGACCGCCGTGTGCTCGCTGAGGATGGTCGCGCGCGGGATGACGATGTCGAAGGGTGCGCCCGCCTGCTTCATCGTCAAGCCTTCAAGCTCGTATGTGATGAGCGCGTCGCCGTAGCCGGTCTCGAACTGCGTGCGCGCCTCGCGCGCCGAGCCGGGCGTCGAGATGACGCGGCCCCAGACGCCCTTGAGCAGTTGGAGGGCGCGCGCTTGATCGGCTCCGCCCGACTCGGCCTGCGACTTCTTCAACTCCGAGCCGTAGATGGCGAGGATTGACCACTGCGCGGCGCCCGAGCCGTCGGGGTCTGGGTGGATGACGCGCACGCCGGGGCGCGCGAGGTCTGCGAAGTCGCGTATGCCCTTCGGATTTCCCTTGCGGACGAGGATGACGAAGGGCGTCTTGTTGACGATGCCGCCGAAGGGCATCGCTTTCCAGTTCGACGTGACCAGACCTTTTTGCGCAAGGCGCTCAACGTCACGCTCGATTGAGAAGATGCCGACATGAGCGCCGACGCCCTGAAGTATCTGGTTGGTAATTGTCTCGGAGCCCGCGTAAGAGGCGGTGAACTTCACATCCTCGCCGTGCTCCTGCTTCCACTTCGCGGCGAAGCCGGGAAGCACAGCCTTGTCCATCACCTCCTTCATCACCGAAAAGGCGTAGAGCGTGATGTTGCGCTCGCCGCCACGCCGTGCCATGGTCGAGGACTTGGGCAGGCACGCGGCCGTCAACAGCAACAGCAACAGGGCGAGCACCGCCGCGACGCGTACACGCCACGCGCCCTTCGGGTAGAGTCTTCCCCACACGGTGTCTCTCATCTTCAACACTCCCACGCGCGCCCGGCTTCAGAAACTTACGCCCGCTCAGACTTTGAAATTTGCGCATCTATAGCACACTCCGCCTCTCTTGCGAAAGCTTTCCGGCGGCCATCGGCGGCGCAACGCCGTCGGGCGTGAGCACGCCAGCCGCGCTCACGGCTTTGACAAGCGGTCTGGTGTTTCGCACTTTCGCACGGGACGGTTTCTGTGCGATGCTATGCGGCGCGGCAAACCGGCCGCGTGGTTTGGTCGAACGAATCTTTTTTCGGAGATTGGAAATGGTGAGAAAGCTCTTCATCCCGGCGGCACTGGCGCTCGTGGCCGGGGCGGCCGTCCTGCTCGGTGCGGCATGCAAGGCGAACGACACGGCGGGCAACTCGAACGCGGTCGCGACGACGACGGCACCGAAGTCGGCCGCGCAGTCAGGCACGACTGAGGTTTCAGCCGACGGCGCGCGGCGCGTGAGCGTCGCCGAGTTGCAAAAGATGCTTGACGGCGGCGAGGCCGTCATCTACGACACCCGCGCGAAGACCATCTACGAACAGGAGCACGTCAAGGGCGCTCTCTCAATGCCCTTCGACGAAGTCTCGGCGCGCGTCGCCGAGTTGCCGCGCGGTAAGACGATAGTCTTCTACTGCACTTGACCGAACGAGCACACGAGCGCCGGTGCGGTGCTCACACTCAAAGCGAAAGGGATCGAGAACACCGCCGCGCTCCTCGGCGGCATGAACGCTTGGAAGACCGCCGGGCTGCCGACCGAAGGCAGCGCCAAGTAAGGTTAAGATAAAGGCAAAAACGAAGGACGAGGGCACGCTCTTACATGCCTTCGTCCTTCGTTTTTGCCTTTTTGAAACTCATTGACAGTAAAGTTGAATCAGCGTATAAGCTGATAGAGTGAGTATTAAAGCTCTATCAGAACTATAGCTCTTGCTGATGAGATTGCTTGTCCCTCATTAGCTAATCTGTTGGCGAAATCCTCACCCGATTCCGTCAATTTCACGCCCCCGCCAGGGCCTTTCTCCTACTTGGAGGCACTCACCGTGAAAAGACGCCTGTTCAGCCGTTCAGTACTCTCACTCTATCTTCTTTTACCTCTCCTCTGGCAAAGCAACAGTCCCGCCTTGAGACTCCCCCAAACGTTTGCCCGCGCACAAAGCAACTCGGCACAAGCTCTCGAATCCGTCAGGCAGAGCCGACGAGCAGAAGCTTTCAAGGCCGGGCGCGAGTTGCTGCGCGGTCACGGCGTGCCCTTCGACCCCGACGCATTACTTGATGAAAATTGGCGTAAGAACTTGGCTCAAACTTTTACGCAGATGCCTGAGCTAACCGAGGTGCGCAAGTCAGGCGACCGGCTCAAAGGGGTTCAGATTGCGGACACGCTCTACCTGCCGGAGAAGGTGAAGCTTGAAGGCGACACAGTGATTCTGGTCAGGAACCTGATCTTTGAAGGACAGCGCGTTGAGATAAAGGGGAACCATAGCATCTCCGTCTTCGCGATTGAGAGGACGGGCGCGCTCGGGACGACACTGGAGAGCGCTTTGCGCGAGCGCGGTGTGCGTTTCGCGAACGCGAGCTTCGACCGCGGGGCGTTGAAGTTCGCGGCGCTCTCCCTACCGCTGATAGAAAATGGGAAGATGACGATAGACACCAGCGGCCTCGGCAGTAAAGAGTGGCTCGAACAGCAACAGCGGCAGAATGGCTCCGCGTCCGCTTTCCGAAAAGCAGTCTACCAACCAGGGCTTTCGCAAAATCCTCCAATCGACACCAGCGGAGGTCTCGGGGCTACGGGAACGATGGGGTCTACCGGAATACCCGGAAGTCCGGGTGCGTTTGCCTCGCCCGGCACGACAGGCTCGTGCAGCGGGAGTAAGGACGGAGGCGCAGGCGGTGCCGGAAATGCTGGTAGCTCTGGTAATCCCGGTACCGCTGGCGGCAACGGAGGCACAGGTGGTGATGCGCAACCCATCACCGCCAACATCCCCGATGGGAGCAGCGGGTCTTTTACCTTTCTAGCCAAAGGCGGCACCGGGGGCACGGGCGGGCAAGGCGGCACGGGCGGGTCAGGCGGAGACGGCGGCAATGGCGGTGACGGTGGCGAAGGTGCCAGTTGCCCCTGTACGCAGGGCGGGTCGGGTAGTGGAGGGCCGGGCGGGCCGGGAGGCAACGGCGGTATTGGTGGTCAGGGCGGCGCAGGCGGACAGGGAGGACAGGGTGGCGCAGGCGCGGACATCAACGTTAGTAGCCCGTATGCCTACCCCTACTTAATAACGGGGAGCGGGGAGCACGGGAGCGGCGGCCAAGGCGGACAGGGAGGCTATGGAGGCTTTTCAGGAGCGCCGGGGGTCGGGGGTCGCGGTGGGTCAGGAGGGTTCACCGTCGGCTGTACGGGTACCAACGGTGCGAATGCTAATTCCGGGATCAGCAGCGGGTCTAGCGGCGGCGGCGGCAACCCCGGCGCTTGGGGCCCACCGGGGACTGTTGATGGTCACTTCACTGTTACCCCACGTCCACCCGATTCCACTTCCTGCATCCGTCGCGCTTGCGGCACCGGCATGAAGTGGAGCGGCGACCAGTGTGCCTGCATCCCCTCCTCTCAGGTCGGAGGCCCCGGCATCTCGCCCATCGTCGTTGACGTGAGCGGCAACGGCTTTGACCTGACGGATGCCGAAGCAGGCGTCAACTTCGACCTCGACCTCGACGGCGGAAGAGAGAGGCTTGGCTGGACATCCGCTAATTCGGACGACGCCTGGCTCGTTCTGGATCGCAACGGCAACGGTAAGATTGACGACGGCGCAGAGATGTTCGGCAACTACACACCGCAGCCGCCGTCGGCCGAGCCGAACGGATTTCTTGCGCTCGCCGAATACGACAAGCCGGAGGAGAGCGGCAACTCCGACGGCGTGATTGACGGCCGCGACGCCATCTTCACGAGCTTGCGGCTGTGGCAGGACGCGAATCACAACGGCGTCTCCGAGCCTGCGGAGCTGCACACGCTTGCGTCGCTCAACGTCGAATCGCTCGCACTCGATTATCGCGAGTCGAGGCGGCGCGACAGGTTCGGCAACGAGTTCCACTATCGAGCTAAAGTCTCCGGCAACTCACGTACGTCCAATGGCCGTTGGGCCTACGACGTGTTCCTTGTTACGGGGAATCACACCATCGTCCCCTGAACGCCGACCGTGCTTTATCAAGCGACCGCCCGCCAGTCACCACAGACCGGCGGGCGGTTTCGGCTTTTCGCAAACGCCTCCCGCCTTTTCTGTTGCCTTGCCGCGCCGTGCTGTGTAAAACTCCGCGCACTAGCGGCCGTAACTGTTTCGGCGGCGTCCCGTCAAAAGCGCAATAAGAATTTCAGAGTTGGAGGCATACTTTGCTTCGAGGACTCTTTCGTACCAAAAGCCTTGACGACATCCTCGCCGCCGCGGGCGGCCCGCAGTTCTCTCTGAAACGCACGCTCGGTGCCTTCAACGTAACGCTCATCGGCATCGGCGCGATTGTCGGCGCGGGAATTTTCGCGACCGTCGGCACCGCCGCCGCGGGCGATGCCTCGCGTCCGGGCGCGGGGCCGTCTTTGATGCTCTCGTTCGTCATCACGGCCGTCGTCTGCGCGTTCACGGCGCTCTGCTACGCCGAGATGGCCTCGATGGTACCAATCTCGGGCTCGGCCTACACCTACTCTTACGCGACGCTCGGCGAGTTCGTGGCGTGGATCATCGGCTGGGACTTAATCATCGAGTACGCCGTCGGCAACATCGCCGTGGCGATAAGCTGGGCCGAGTATTTCGCCAAGCTGATGCGCAACCTCGGCGTTGACATCCCGCCGTGGCTGGCGACGAACTATCGCGCCGCCGCAGCCATCAAGGCTGATAACCCGGCGCTCTACGACCAACTCTTCGGCAACGCGCCGCACCTGTTCGGCTACCCCATCATCTTTAACGCACTGGCGGTCGGTATTGTCGCGCTCATCACGGTCGTGCTCGTGTGGGGCATCAAGGAGTCGGCCAACTTCAACGCGGTGATGGTCGGCATCAAAATTCTCGTCCTCATCTTCTTCGTCGGCATCTCGTTCTACTACGTTTCGCCCGCGAAGATGGCGACGAACTGGGTGCCGTTCCAGCCGACGGGATGGCACGGAACGTTCGTCGGCGCGGCGCTTGTCTTCTTCGCCTACATCGGCTTCGACGCCGTCTCGACCGTCGCCGAAGAGACGAAGAATCCGGCGCGCGACCTGCCCATCGGCATCATCGCTTCGCTCATCGTCTGCACGATTCTCTACATCGTCGTCGCGGCGGTCTTCACCGGCCTCGTCCCCTACAACGAACTCATCCAGACGACCGCCTCGCAGCAGGCCGAGTCGTTGACGATGGCGCTCGACCACGTCGCGCCCAAAGGGACGACGTGGCCTTCGACGTTCGTCGCCTTCGGCTCGGTCATCGCGCACACGGCGGTGCTTCTGGTCTTTCAGTTGGGTCAGCCGCGCATCTTCTTCTCGATGGCGCGCGACGGCCTGCTCCCGTCGGTCTTCGCCAGCGTCCATCCGAAGTTCAAGACGCCGCACGTGACGACGATTTTGACGGGCATCTTCGTCGGCGGCGTCGCCGCGTTCGCGACAATTGACGAGATGGTGAATTTGACGAACATCGGGACGCTCTTCGCCTTCGTCTTAGTCTGCATCGCCATTCCCATCCTGCGCATGAAAGACCCGAACCGCAAGCGCCCCTTCCGCGTGCCTTTCGGAGCGTGGCTGCTGCCGCTTCTCGGCGTCGGCTCGTGCCTCTTCCTGATGGTCTACCTGCCGCCCGAGTCTTGGTGGCGCTTCATCGGCTGGCTCGTGCTCGGCATGGCGATATACACCTCTTACGGCTACACGCATAGCTCCATCGGGCGCAAGCTCGGCCGTCCCACGCGCGCGCCGCTGACCGTCAAGATCGCATCGCTCGGGTTCTTCGTGATGGCCGTCGGGCTGTTCACGATTCCGCACGACGCCAACCCCTCGGAGGTCTTCGCGCAGGCGGCCAACGCGGCGGGCGAGCATCACACGCGCGCACTCTACGGGCTCATCCTTATTGCGGTCGGCCTCGTGACTGGAATAGCCGGATGGATTCTGGGCGGCGCGAGCGATTCGGAAGAGAAGACGGTTTGAGAGCCGAACCCTGACTCGCGGTTCGGCAACACGCTGACTCGCTGCTCGTAAAAAACTCGAAGATGAGGATACTCGTACTCGGCGCGGGAAGGATGGGGCTCGGCGCGGCCTACGACCTCGCGCACAACTCGGCGGAGGTCGAGTTGGTCACGGTCGCCGACGTGGACGAGGCGCGCGCGCGCTCAGTCGCCGCAACGCTCAAGAGCGCGCGAGTCCGCGCCGCGCACGTGGATGTTAAAGACCGCGCGCGCGTCGTCGAACTGATGCGCGGCCATGACGCCGCCATCAGTTGCGTCACATACTTTCACAACCTTGCGCTTGCGCGCGCGGCCGTCGAAGCACGGACGAACTTCTGCGACCTCGGCGGCAACAACGCGGTCGTGGACGCGGAACTCGCGCTCGACACGGAGGCGCGCGCCGCAGGCATCAACATCATCCCCGACTGTGGGCTCGCCCCCGGCATGGTCTCCGTGCTCGCCGCGCACGGTGCCGCGCGCTTCCGTAGCTTGGACGAGTTGCACATACGCGTCGGCGGCCTGCCGCAAGAGCCTCTTCCACCGCTCGACTATCAGATCGTCTTCTCGGTCGAGGGACTCATCAACGAGTATGTCGAGCGAGCGCGCGTCATACGCGACGGCCGCTTGATGGAGGTCGAGTCAATGACCGAACTGGAAACGCTCGACTTTCCCGCCCCCTTCGGACGAATGGAAGCCTTCCAGACTTCGGGCGGCACGTCCACCCTGCCCGAGAGCTTTAAGGGCCGCGTCCGTGAGCTTGACTACAAGACCATACGCTACCCCGGTCACTGCGAACGCTTCCGGCTCCTCATCGCGCTCGGTCTGGCGGGCAGCGACCCCGTTGAGATAGACGGCGCTCGCATCTCGCCGCGCCGCCTTCTCGGTGAGATGCTCTACCGGCATCTGCCCGCGGATGGGCCCGACGTGGTGCTAATACGTCTTGAGTTCGTCGGCCGCTCCGACTCTGACAATCCGGAGCAGAAGACCGACGACCCGGAGCATGTGACCCGGCTGCGCTACGACATCATCGACCGCTTCGACAGGGGCACCGGCCTGTCTGCCATGCAGCGCACCACCGCCTTCCCCGCCTCCGTCATCGCGCAGCTGATGGCGCAAGGGCTGACGACACAAAAGGGCGCGCTCCCGCAGGAGCTTTGCATCCCCGCGGCGCGCTTCGTCGAAGAGCTTGCCGCACGCGAGATACGCATCAGCGAAAGCGTTCTTTAAGCTTGCGGCTTACGCCCCGCGCGAGAGTTTCCACGCGCGAGCCGACGCATTTATAATCTTCCCCGCTACCTCGACGACCCGCATCCCGGCCCGGAGGAATCATTTCGATGAACGCACTTCCAATCATCGTCGGCGCGTTGTGCGTGATGGCGATTGCGTATCGTTACTACTCGGCCTTCCTCGCCGCCAAAGTTCTGGCGCTCGACCCCAAAGCGCCCGTCCCTTCGGAGACGATGTACGACGGGCACAACTACTATCCGACAAACAAGTGGGTGCTGTTCGGCCATCACTTCGCGGCCATCTCGGGCGCGGGGCCTTTGATTGGGCCGGTGCTCGCCGCGCAGTTCGGCTTTCTGCCCGGTCTGCTCTGGCTCGTCATCGGCGTCACGTTGGGCGGGGCCGTACACGACTTCATGATTCTGGTCGCGAGCGTGCGCCGGAAAGGCAAGTCGCTCGCCGAGATTGCGCGCACCGAGATAAGCCCTCTGTCGGGGTTGGTCGCAGGCGTTGCGATTCTCTTCATCGTCGTCATCGCGCTCGCGGGTCTCGGGCTTGTCGTCGTCAACGCACTGGCCGAGTCGCCTTGGGGCACGTTCACCGTCGGCTTCACCATCCCGCTCGCGCTGCTGATGGGGCTCTACATGTATCGCTTCCGCGTGGGGCACATACGCGAGGCGAGCGCGGTCGGCGTCGCGGGTCTCTTCATCGCGGTCATCGTCGGCGGGTGGGTCGCGGACTCTTCATGGGCGTCGGCCTTCACCTTCTCGAAGGGGACGATCACTGTGCTGATGGCGAGCTACGGCTTCATCGCGTCGGTCTTGCCTGTGTGGATGCTGCTGTGCCCGCGCGATTACCTTTCGTCATATTTGAAAATCGGGACGGTAGCGTTTCTCATCATCGGCGTCATCCTCGTCCATCCGAATCTGAACATGCCCGCGTTGACTCCGTTTGTGAACGGCGGCGGGCCCGTCATTCCGGGAAAGGTCTACCCGTTCGTCTTCATCACCATCGCGTGCGGAGCCATCAGCGGCTTCCACGCGCTCATCGCGTCGGGCACGACGCCGAAGATGATGAGTAAGGAGACCGACGCGCGGATGATAGGTTACGGTGGGATGCTGATGGAGGGCGTCGTCGGCGTCGTCGCGCTCATCGCGGCCACGTCGCTCTTCCCCGGCGACTACTTCGCCATCAACACCGCGCAAAGCAGCCCCGCGCAACAAGTCCGGTACGCGCAGATGGTCGAGACGCACACGGCCGAAGGCTTCGACCTGCAACCCAAAGAGATTGACCGGCTCGAAGCCGAGTCGGGCGAGAAGAATTTGAGAGGGCGGACGGGCGGCGCGGTCACGCTCGCCTTAGGGATTGCCAAAATCTTCGACCGCGTGCCCGGGCTCGCCGGGCTGATGAAGTACTGGTACCACTTCGCCATCATGTTCGAGGCGCTCTTCATCCTGACGACCATCGACACGGGCACACGCGTCGCGCGCTTCCTCGTCGGCGAGTTCCTCGGGCGCTTCTATCGAAAATTGGAAGAGCCGACGTGGATGCCGGGCGCGTTCTTGACGACCGCGCTCGTCGTCGCGGGTTGGGCCGCCTTCATCTGGTCGGGCTCGATCTCGACGATCTGGCCCATGTTCGGCATCGCCAACCAGTTGCTCGCGGCCGTCGCGCTCTGCGTCGCCACGACCGTTATCATCAACTCGGGTCGCGCGCGTTACAGTTGGACGACGATTGTGCCGCTCTCCTTCGTCGCCGTCACCACGCTCGTCGCCGGTTGGCAGTCAATCACCGACAACTTCTGGCCGCTCGCGCAGAAGGCCGAGACGGCGACCCAAGGGTATATCAACACTGCGCTGACAGCCATCCTGATGGCCGCCGCCATCATCATCATCTTCGATTCGATACGGCGATGGACGCGCGGACGCCGCGCACCCATCGAGACCGCGGGCCCTTCGGTCGTGCCGAGCGCGGTTGAACTCCAGTGAGCGTGTCCGCACCGCACAGCTTTCTAACGATATGAAGCCAACACCTCGCAGATACTCGACGCACATCGCGTTCGCGTTGTGCGTCGTCGCCGCGTTCGCCGTGGCGACGACGTGCGGACTGGCAACAGTCTCACACGCGCAGCAGACGGGTGCGGCCGCCGCGCAGACGACGACGGCGCTGAGACTCGTCGCAGAGCTTCAGGGTTACGAAGGCCCTTCGGCCTTCGCCGGTCGCGCCGCGCTCGTCGCCTTCAGTCCCGATGGTCAAACGCTCGCCGTCAGCGGCACGGATCGCACAGTCAAGCTCTTCGAGACGACGACAGGCAAACTGCTCGCAACGCTCACGGGCGATAAGACAGGCGTCAACGGCTTCGCCTTCAGCCCCGATTCGCGCGTGGCCGCGACGCGGAGCGTCTTAGACCACTCGGTCAGCCTGTGGGACGTTCAGACAGGCAAGCTCCTTCTGACGCTCGCCGGGCGCAAGCACGACACGGAGACGAAGCTCAAGGCCGTCATGGTCGCCTACGCGGAGTTCGCACGCATCCCCTTCAGCCCCGACGGTGCGCAGGTGCTGACGGAGCACGAGGACGACGTGGTTGTTGTCTGGGACACTGCAACAGGCAAACAACTCGCCACGCTCGAACACAAGACGGAGACGAGCGCGGCCAAAGACGTGCTGAAGCTCGCCATACCCTTCACTCGCCTCTACCCTCTGCTCATGCAACCGGCATTCGGCCCCGTTGGTCGCCGCATCGCTACGGCCAACGGCGACCGCGCGCCGAAGCTCTGGGACGCCTCGACGTGGCGGCTCGTCTCTGCGCTCTCGGGCCCCTACGACCGAACCTACGTCGCCACGCTGCTCCCCGGCGGCCAGAGCGTGATGACCTTCAGCATCAAGGGCGAGGTCAACATCTGGGACGCCGAGACGGGCGCGCATCGCGCGACGCTCGCCACCTCGCACGGTCAAACCTACACGACGGCCGTCAGCCTCGACGGAAGCATGGTCGCCACGCAGGTTGACGACGTGACGACCGTTTGGGACGCGGCGACGGGGCACGCGCTCGCATCCATGAAGAAGAATAAGGCGCGGCTGCTCGCCTTCGGCCCCGACAATCGCACGCTCGTCTCGGCGGGCGGCGATGACCACGCGACCGCGCGGCTCTGGGATGTGGAGACGGGACGACTCAAAGTCGCGCTCGCAAAGCCCGACGACGACACACGCTCAATCGAGTTAAGCTCCGACGGTCGCCTCCTGCTCACCACCAGCGGAAAGGGCGCGCGACTCTGGGATGCGGAGACGGGCGCGCTCATCTCCACGCTCGAACGCTCACGCTTCCCCGCGCACTTCAGCCCCGACGGTCGAAGGTTAGTTACCGGCGGCACGGACAAGACCGCGTTGCTCTACGACCTGCCCGCGCGTTGAAGCTTCGCGTCCAGCTTTGAACTTTGGACTTTTTTCAGCCATAATGCCCCTCTTTTAGCGAGACCAAAAAACGGGTCTGTGCGGACAAGGAGCACGTCCTCTCGTGTGACTTCGGCAGTCGCTCGCGTCCGTGCCGCACGCGGCCAGCCTTCGCCCCCGGAGGCGTTTTCACTCGCCACTCTTTAGACGAATAAGAAAGGAATCGTTCAACTTGTCTACTATGTTATCGCCGATTCTCTCGAAGGGGCTGCTCCGCGCGTTAACCGTGCTCGTCACGCTCGCGGCATTCGCGACTTCCGTCATGGCGCAGGGGAATGGCGCGGGTGCTGGCGCGGGCAGCGGCGCGCGCACCGGCCACCACGCAGGCGGCGAGGCCAACCTGTTGCTGCCCGATCTCTCTTCGGTCAAGTTCCTCGGCTTCGACGGTCATACGCTGCTGCTGTTCGGGCTCGTGGTGTGCGCGCTCGGGCTCGCCTTCGGGTTGATGATCTTCATGCAGTTGAAGAACATGCCCGTCCATCGCTCGATGCGCGAAATCTCCGAGTTGATCTACGAGACGTGCAAGACCTATCTCATCACGCAGGGCAAGTTCATCATGGTCTTGTGGCTCTTCATCGGAGCCATCGCCGCCATCTACTTCGGCTTCCTCGCCGAGACGGTCAACGACGCGGGCGTGGTCGAGCACGGCTTCCCTGCCTTTAAGGTTATCGTCATCCTCATCTTCAGTCTCATCGGCATCGCGGGCTCTTACGGAGTGGCGTGGTTCGGCATCCGCGTCAACACCTTCGCCAACTCGCGCACTGCCTTCGCCTCGCTCGGGGGCAAGCCTTATCCGATTTACGCGATACCTTTGAAGGCGGGCATGTCCATCGGCATGATGCTCATCTCGGTCGAGCTGCTCATCATGCTCTGCATCCTGCTCTTCATCCCACGCGATTACGCGGGCCCCTGCTTCATCGGCTTCGCCATCGGCGAATCTCTGGGCGCGGCGGCGCTGCGCATCGCGGGCGGCATCTTCACGAAGATTGCCGACATCGGCTCCGACCTGATGAAGATCGTCTTCAAGATTAAGGAAGACGACGCGCGCAACCCCGGCGTCATCGCCGACTGCACGGGCGACAACGCGGGCGACTCTGTGGGCCCGTCGGCCGACGGCTTCGAGACCTACGGCGTGACGGGCGTGGCGCTCATCACCTTCATCCTTCTGGCCGTGCCGACTGCGGCCGTGCAGGTGCAACTGCTCGTCTGGATTTTCGTCATGCGCGTGATGATGATTATCGCATCGGCCGCCGCCTACTTCGTCAACGAGGCCATAGCAAAGTCGCGTTACAGCGGCGCGGATACGATGAACTTCGAGGCACCGCTCACCTCGCTCGTCTGGATCACGTCGCTCATCTCGGTTGCGCTGACATACATCGTCTCATACGAGATGATTCCCAACCTCGGCGACGGGAGCCTCTGGTGGAAGCTCTCGACCATCATCACCTGCGGCACGCTCGCGGGCGCGGTCATCCCGGAACTCGTCAAGGTCTTCACCTCGACCGAGTCGGCGCACGTCAAAGAGGTCGTCACCGCCTCGCGCGAGGGCGGCTCGTCTTTGAACATTCTCTCGGGACTCGTCGCGGGCAACTTCTCGGCCTACTGGATTGGACTTGCCATCACCGCGCTGATGGGCATCGCCTACATCTTCAGCACGCAGGGATTGGGCGTACTGATGGCCGCGCCCGCTGTCTTCGCCTTCGGCCTTGTCGCCTTCGGCTTCCTCGGGATGGGCCCTGTGACGATTGCCGTTGACTCTTACGGCCCCGTCACCGACAACGCGCAGTCGGTCTACGAGTTGTCGCTCATCGAGCAGGTGCCGGGCGTCACCGAAGAGATCAAGCGCGATCACAACGTCACGGTCAACTTCGAACGCGCCAAGCATCTCTTAGAAGAGAACGACGGCGCGGGCAACACCTTCAAGGCGACGGCCAAGCCCGTGCTCATCGGGACGGCCGTGGTCGGCGCGACGACGATGATCTTCTCTATCATCCAAATTCTGCGCGGCGAAGCCATCGCGGGCGCGACGCGCGCATCGCTTTCGGAGGCACAGGGGCTCGCGACCTTCTACGAGAATCTATCGCTCTTAAACCCGCTCTTCCTGCTCGGCTTGATTACGGGCGGCGCGATTATCTACTGGTTCACGGGCGCGTCAATTCAGGCGGTCTCGACGGGTGCGTACCGCGCCGTCGAGTTCATCAAGAACAACATCAATCTGAGCGACGAGGTCGAGAAGGCGAGCGTCGAGGACTCGAAGAAGGTCGTGCAGATATGCACGCAGTACGCGCAGAAGGGGATGTTCAATATCTTCCTGACCGTCTTCTTCGCATCGCTCGCTTTCGCCTTCGTTGACCCGTATTACTTCATCGGCTACCTGATCTCGATTGCGCTCTTCGGTCTCTATCAAGCCATCTTCATGGCGAACGCGGGCGGCGCGTGGGACAACGCGAAGAAGATCGTCGAGGTCGAGTTGAAGGAGAAGGGGAGCGACCTGCACGCCGCGTGCGTCGTGGGCGACACCGTGGGCGACCCGTTCAAAGACACCTCGTCGGTGGCGATGAACCCGGTCATCAAGTTCACGACGCTCTTCGGCCTGCTCGCGGTCGAACTCGCCTTGAGCGTCTTCCGCAGCCGTGGCGACCACACGCTCAACTACGTGTTGGCCGCGCTCTTCTTCTTCATCTCGGTCTTCTTCGTCTGGCGCTCGTTCTACGGGATGCGCATCGGCGGCGGCGACGAGTTGGCGCGCGTCGGCGAGATGGGCGCAAGCCACGCTGGAGACTAAAAGACGTAAATCGTGAATCGTGAATCGTGAGAACCAACTCTTTCCATTCACGATTTATGATTTACGGTTTACGATTCACGGTTCACGAGAGGTCTTATGAGCACTTACGCGAAAGCAGAAACGCTGGTCGGCGTGATGGTCGCGCCGCTGGATTGGACGCGCTCGGCCGCGCTCGTCGTGGGCTTCAGCCTTTTAACGGCGCTCGCGGCGCAGGTCGTCGTGCCGCTCCCGTTCACGCCCGTGCCGTTGACCGCTCAGACGTTCGCGGTGCTTTTGACGGGGGCGCTTTTGGGCCCGCGGCTTGGTGCGCTCGCGATGCTGGCGTACCTCGCAGAGGGCGCGGCGGGGCTGCCCTTCTTTCGCGCGGGCACGGGAGGCGTGCAACAACTCTCAGGCGTGACGGCCGGGTATCTCTTCGCCTTCCCCGCAGCCGCGTTCGTCACGGGCCTCTTGGCCGAGCGTGGATGGGACAGGCGCTTCACAACAGCGGCGGCGGCGATGGCGTTGGGCTCGGTCTTGATTCTCGCGGGCGGCTGGGCGTGGCTTGCGTTGATGTTCAGAACGGGTGAAGAGGCGTTCCGTCTGGGCGTTGCTCCGTTCATCGTTGGCGATGTCGTCAAGATCGCGCTCGCGGCGGCGGCGCTTCCCTCGGGCTGGGCTTTGCTTCGGCGCACGGGGCAACGCGGCGCGTGAAGAAGCTTCAACGCCATCAACGGCTTTACAAGCCCTCGGCCCCATGCGGCCGGGGGCTTTCACTTTTCAGGCCGTCGCTCTTCTTGAAAGTCGGGCTTGAAAGTCGGGCAGGCGCGAACTTATAATCTCGCCGCACCTGTTCCCGTCGCGCTTCACGCGCCCCGGAGTCTCCCCGAACATCTATTGGAGAAGTCGTTATGAAACTCGTCGCGCGCACGCCGCTTGTCGTTCTTGTGTTCGTGCTCTCATGCTTCGCGCAGGCGGCCGCGCAGGACGCAGGCACGCCGCTTCGCATAGTTGAGGTCGGCCCTTACGACCGCGCCGCGCCGGGGCTGATTATGGAACTGCGCGTCGATGGCTTCAGCGAGCGTTTTATCTCACCACCTCCGGGCGGCGAGTTGCGGATTCAGTTGACGCAGGACAGCTCGACGCAAACGGCGAGCGCGCGCACGGCGTCGCCCGTCCTCATCAGGGAGAGACCCGCGAGCGGCGGCGACACCGCCGCCGCGCCCTCGATGAAGGCTTATCAAGGCATCACCTTCGTCGTGCCGCGCGGGCTGCACGCGGGCGAAGCAGAGGTCGTCGTCGTGTACCGCAAACAACGAAGCGCGCCCTTCCGTCTCAACATCGTGGAGCGCCCGCTGCCTCCCGTGGTCGGGAGCACAGGCGTGATGACAATTGCGCCCGCGAGCCTGCCGCTGCCGCCGCGCCCCGGCGACCCCGTGACGAGAGCGCGCTTCGGGCTCAAGTTCGAGCGTGGCGCGCGACACGTCGAGATGCACGTGCGCCCGCTGCCTGACCCCACGGATGCGGAGTCGGCGGTGCTCGTACGCTTCAAACAGGGCGGCACCTTCTATGACACCGAGGCGCGCGTCATCCATCAAGAGAGGAAGGACGAATCTTTGAGCAACGGCGGCATGCGCTTCATGCCGTCGCGCGACGTGATGGAGGTGGACGTGCCCGAACTGCTCGCGCCGGGCGAGGCGGAGATCGAGGTGCGGCTGCGCGCCGCCGGACAGACGAGCGACGCGGTGTTAGTTCCGGTGACCATCACCGACGCCGAGCGCGCATACGAAGCGCCGAAGGAGGCCGCGCCGCGCATGCTCGCCGTCACGCCGAGCCGCGTGGGCGCAGGGCAGGCCGTCATGATCTCCGTTGATCGAAGGCGCGCGCTCGACCCCGACCCGTCTAAGGCACGCATCGTCTTCGAGGGGCCGGACGGTACGCGCCGCACGCTCAAGCCCGAGTCGAACAGCGCCGTGCTCAAGCCCGACACGCCGCCGGACGCGCCCGTGCTGCTCATCGTGCGCGCACCCGAAGGCATGGTCGGCACAGCGCAGGTCAGACTCTTCAACCCCGCACGCGCCGATTACGAAGGCGCTTCGAGCGAGCCCGCGCAGGTCGAGCTAGTCGCCGAGCCACAACCGCCCGACGTGCTCGGCGTCTCGGAGTCAACGCAGGCCGAGTTGTCGCAGATTCGGCAGATGGCCGAGGCCATGCAGCGCGCGGGTCGCCAGTCCAACGAGTACGACCCGTCGGCGCGCTACGTCACCATCCGCGCCAACGGGCTCGAATACAACCCGCGCTTCCTGCGCGTGCGGATGGAGCAGGAAGGCCGCGCGCCCGTCACGCTCGGCCCCGGCGACTTCGCGCTCTTCTCGAACGGCTCCGTCATCGTCCGTGTGCCGAAAGAACTGGGCGCGGGACGCGTGCGACTCAGCGTCGAGAATCGTGGTGCCACAGCCTACAGCGCGCCCGTCGTCAAGACGTTCGAGCTGTCGGCAAAGACCAACTAGCCGCCGGGAGCGCGGGCACACTAGCCCGCCTTGAGCGCGTGAGCGCGAAGACGTAGAAGCGGTTTATCT
>JAVXWN010000228.1:0-29208 GCA_032230645.1 Acidobacteriota bacterium
TGCGCACTGATGCTCGCAAGCTGCGCGCCCACGAAGCGCGCTCCCTTATACGTACACATCGCCACCGAGAAACTCTCAGACATAACAGAGTAAGGGATGAAGGATGAGGGCGAAGGGCGGAGGGATGAGAGATGAATAAAAGGCAAGCTCTCCCTTATTCATCCCACATCCCTCCGCCCTCATCCCTCTTTACTTATCGCACGCAGGTCGGCGTCTACCATCTCGTCAACGAGGCGGCCGAAGTCGTAGCTTGGGCTCCAGCCCAGTTCGCGCCGTGCCTTCGAGGCGTCGCCGATGAGCAGGTCAACTTCCGCCGGTCGGTAGAAGCGCTCGTCCTGTTTGACGTACTGCGCCCAGTCGAGCCCGGCGCGTGCGAAGGCGCGCTCGCAGAATTCCCTGACGGTGTGTGTCTCGCCCATCGCCACGACGTAGTCGTCCGGCTCGTCATGCTGGAGCATCAGGTGCATCGCGCGCACGTAGTCAGAGGCATGCCCCCAGTCGCGCTGCGCGTCGAGGTTGCCGAGCCGTAGCTCGTCGGCCCGGCCCGCGCCGATGCGAGCCACGGTCGAAGTTATCTTGCGCGTGACGAACTCGAAGCCGCGACGGGGCGACTCGTGATTGAAGAGGATGCCGCTCGCGCAGAACATCCCGTATGCCTCGCGGTAGTTGCGCGTGAGATCGAAGCCCGCGACCTTGCTGATGCCGTAAGGAGAGCGCGGGTGAAAGCGTGTCATCTCGTTCTGCGGAACCTCGGCCACCTTGCCGAACATCTCTGACGAGCCCGCGAAGTAGAAGCGGCATTGGGGCTGCAACTCGCGCAGCGCGGCAAGCACGTAATGCGTGCCGTTGATGTTCGTGTTGAGCGTCGAGAAGCCGTCGGCGAAACTCTCGGCGACGAACGACTGCGCCGCGAGGTGATAGCACTCGTCAAACTGCTGGCGACTGAAGATACCGAAGAGCGAGGCGTAGGATTCAAGGCTTGCGGCGTGGATGGTGATGCGCTCCAGAAGGTGCGCGATGCGCGTGAAGCGGCGCGCGGTGTCTTCGAGCGCGACGCGACGGACGAAGCCGTGAACCTCGTAGCCCAAGTCGAGCAGATGCTCGGCCAAATAGCTTCCGTCCTGACCCGTGATGCCTGTGATGAGTGCCTTCTTCATGGCTCGAAGTCCGGGTACTGGCGATCCCTCTCCGCCATCACGCGCTCCTCCGCGTGCGGCCACTCGACGCGGAAGGCCGGGTCGTCCCAGCGGACGCCGCGCGAGCACTCGGGCGCATAAGTGTCGGAGACGAGATAGAAAAGCTCCGTCTCGTCTTCAAGAGTCTGAAAGCCGTGCGCGAATCCACGCGGGACGCAAAGCGTCAGACGATTCTCCGCCGAAAGCTCGACGGCGACCCACTCTTTAAAAGTAGGCGAGCCGTCGCGCAGGTCTATAATCACGTCGTAGACACTGCCGCGCGTGCAGCGCACGAGCTTGGCCTGCGCGCGCGGCTCGGCTTGATAGTGCATCCCGCGCAGCGTCCCACTTCGACGGTTGAACGAGACGTTGCTCTCGACCACGGAGACGCGCTCCCATCCGGGCAGCTCTTTGAGCGACCAGCTTCGCACGAAGAAGCCGCGTTCGTCGTCGAAGCGCATCGGCTCGACGACGAACGCGCCCTCCAGTTTGGTTTCACAGACCTTCATCATCCGGCACGCTTCCGAACGCAAACTATTTGACCCGGCCGAGATTCTGGGGGCTTAACCCCACGGTCGTCAAACCGCTCGCTCAATCCGAATGGTTGAACGAGGAGAGTTGTGCGACAACATAATCGGCATCCTCCCGCGCGAGGTGCGGCCCTACCGGGAGGCTCAGCACCTCTTCGGCCAACGCCTCGGCCACGGGCAGGCTCCCGCGCCCGAGCCCCATCTCACTGTAAGCGCCTTGCAGGTGCGGCGGGATGGGATAGTGAATGATGGTTCCGACACCGGCACTGGTCAGATGGCGTTGCAACTCGTCGCGGCGCGGGTGACGAACGACGAAGAGATGCCAGACGGGCTCGGCCCACTCGGGCACAAAGGGCAGCGTCAGGTCGGGCACGCCTTCGAGCGTGCGCAGGTAGCTTTCGGCCACGCGGCGTCGTCGCCCGTTCCACTCGTCTAACCTTCGGAGCTTCACCCTGAGCAACGCGGCCTGCATCTCGTCGAGGCGCGAGTTGAAGCCCTTCACCTCGTTGACGTACTTGACGTGCGAGCCGTAGTTGCGAAGACGGCGCACTTCGTCGGCGAGCGCCGCATCGTCGGTCGTGATTGCGCCCGCGTCGCCCAACGCGCCGAGGTTCTTGCCCGGATAGAAGCTGAAGCCCGCCGCATCCGCGAGCGAGCCCGCGCGCCTTCCGCGATAGCGCGCGCCCTGAGCCTGCGCGGCATCCTCAAAGACCTTCAGGCCGTATGCGGCGGCCACCTCGCGGATAGCATCCATGTCGGCGCACTGGCCGTAGAGATGCACCGGCATGACGGCACGCGTGCGCTCGGTTATCGCGGCCTCGATGCGCGCGGGGTCGAGGTTATACGTGCGCGGGTCGGGCTCGACCGCGACGGGTTGAGCGCCAGCGTAGGAGACGGCGAGCCAAGTGGCGATGTATGTGTTCGAGGGGACGATGACTTCATCGCCGTGTCCGATGCCCGACGCGCGCAGTATGAGATGGAGCGCGTCGAGGCCGTTGCCGACGCCGACGCAGTGGCGCGTGCCGCAGTAGGCGGCGAACTCCTCTTCGAAGGCGCGCACCTCCTCGCCCGTGATGAATTGGCCCGACTCCATCACGCGCCGCGCGGCCGCGTCCAACTCTTCACGCAACTCCTGATAAGGTAACGCAAGGTCGAGGAACGGCACTCTCATCATTTATGCCTTCGCGGCCCTCTTGGAAAGTAGTCGCAGCGGCGCGGGCGCTAAAACTTACTGCTTCTTAAAAACTGGCCTTGAGCAGTCCGCGCACCTGCCGCTCGCTCAAAAGCGGCGAGCCCAGCGCACAGAGCAGCCACTTCACGCGCCCCTTCGTGCGTGGGCAGATTAGTCCGGCGCGGACGAACTGGCGCGCGGCGCTCAGGCGGCTGCCCGCAGCCACGGCCTCCACGCCTACCGCGCCTTCGAGTTGCGACTTCATCTCGCGATTCAGGAGCAGGAGTTCCGGGTCATCCGTCAACGTGTCAATCTTCGCTCGCAGCGCGCGCCACGCGGCGAGCACGGGTGACTGCTGGCGGCTCGTGCTGACCGCGTGCGCGCGGACGAGCGAGAGTGTCCCGTCGAAGTCGCGAAACTCGAACCTCTTCCCCGCGAGCGCGCAGCGAATCCAGTAGTCCCAATCCTCGACGGGCGGCAGAACCGGATCGAACGGCCCCACGTCATCTATCGCCTTGCGCCTGACGAGCGCCGCGTTGATGACCAGAATGTTTATGCGAACGAGAGACAGCAACACGTCCCTGCCCGAGCCCGAGACTTCGGGCATCCACGGCTCGTCCTCCCCGAACATCGCATGGAGCCGTTCGTCGGGGTGCTCGGTGTGGAAGAACCGTGCGCCGCCGTAGACGATGTCCACCTCGGGGTGCGCCTCCAAGTACTCGACCTGCCGCTCGAACTTGAGCGGTTCTATCAAATCGTCTGCGTCGAGAAACTGCACGTAGCGCCCGCTCGCGACGGCGAGCGCGGCGTTCTTGGCGACCGCCTGCCGCTGGTTCCGCTGGCGCATGTATCGAACGCGCGAATCACTCGCGGCCACGCGCGCCACGACCTGCTCGGTGTCGTCAGTCGAGCCGTCATCAACGACGATGCATTCCCAGTTCGTGTACGTCTGCGCGAGCAGGCTCTCGAACATGCGGCCGATGAAGTGCGCGTAGTTGTACGTCGGGACGACGACGCTGACGAGCGGCCCCGGCGCGCGCGACTGTTCTTCGGAACTAACGGCAGTGGAACTCACGGACGCCCCCGTCACTTCAGCAGCTTGTTCATCACCCGCCGCCCCAACCGCTTCAAGGTCGAGGACTCAACCCGCGGCTTCTCCGGCCAACGCTCTTCGACGCGCCCGCTCATCAGCGGGGCGGAGAGGAGTTCGGCCCGCTCACCCTTGAGGGCGACGAGCGTCACGCGGTCGGCGGGCTTGTTGATTTCGGACGGGTTGTGACACTCGTAGACGGAGGTGAAGCCGACGCGCGACAGAAGATTGTTGAGCGACGGCTTGGTGAGCCAGAAACTCTTGGGATTACCCGCCGAGGCCCAGAGCTTCTGCTTCCTCTCTTCTTCGGTCTCGTCGTCGCGGTGCTCAAGGAAGTTCGTCCCCCGGTATTCCTCGCCGTCATACGCTTGAGAGATTTCGTCCGCGAGGCTCACGTGCGTGTCGAAGATGGCGGCATGGCGGCAGACCTCCGCCACCCTTTTCGTGAAGTCAAAGACATCGGGCGCGTCCAAGTGATAGAGCAGGCCGAGGCACAGAACGATGTCGAAGTGGCCGTACTTTTCCGCGTTGAGGTTCCGCACGTCGTCCGAGACGATCTCGAAGTTGTCGAGCGCCAGCGCCTCCTTAGCGAAACGCATCTTCTCTATGTTCGCCTCACGGATTTCGACCGCCATGACGCTCGCGCCGTGCCGCGCCAGCTCGACGGCGTATAGCCCCTCCAAACTTCCCAAGTCGAGGACGCGCAGGTCGGCGAGCGGCCTGCCCGCGATGTCGGAGACGACCTGCGTAATGCGCCGCAGCTTGACCTCGTCGCCGACGATACTCGGCCCGATGGTGTAGAGGTCGTCGCGGAGATGTATGTTGTGCGCCGTCCACGGGCCGAAACGCTCAACGACCTCCTGCCTTCTCCGCCTGATTTGTTCGGTGTCCATAAGCTGATTCGCGTCCTCCCCCTCGCCGACTCACACGCGCGCGTCGCCCGCAAGGGACTCGTAGAATTTAACCACCCGCGCGCGCACTTCATCGCGGTTGGCGATGCGGCTCACAAGCTCCAAGTTGCGACGCGCCGTCTCGTCCACCAGCGCGTCGTCCGTCATCGCACGCACGAGCGCGGCGGCAATCTCTTCCGGGTAGAGGTTGCGCGCGAAGAGAACGTTCTGTCCGTCCTCGACTATGGGAACAATCGTCTCTAAGGGTGAGACGATGGGAAGCGCCCCGGCGGCCATCGCCTCGAACATCGAGTTCGGTGTCCCGTCAACGAGCGAGGGGGCCAGCATCACGCGCGCGCGCGTCATCGCGTCGAGCGCCTCGGAGCGCGGGACTCTATCGCGCAGACGACACGCGCGGCGCATCTCCTCGGGCAGCGTCCAGTAGTACATCTTCGCGTCGGGCGTCGTGGCAAGCATGTCCACCTCGCACGGCTGTATGCGCTCCCACACGAGCTTCAGCGCCTCGTAGATAGGCAGCGCCTTCGACCACGGCCACTCGTAGACTTTGGGCCACAGTATCACTCGCCTCGTCGAAGGCGCGCCGTGCCACTTCGCCGCCAGTGCCTTTACGTCAATGCCGCCCGTGCCGGGGACGGTTCCGATGCTCGAAAGCTGTTCCTCGCGCACCCCCATCTCGCGCGCGATGCGAAAGTTTTGCGTGTTGTCGCTCAGCAACTGGTCGCACGCGCGCAGCACTTCGCCGATACCTTCGCGCAACTCGGGGTCGAGATGGCTCCAGGCAAGGTCGGCCCCGCCGCGTGCCTGCAAGACCCACTTCGCATCGCTCCCGATTTGAAAATCTCGCCGGGCGTTTAAGTAGAACTCGGCCGCTTCAAGCGAGAAGGTGTGGACGATGTGTGGTTGCCAATCGCGAATCATCCGCGCCAGCCATTCGCCGACATACCGGTCGCCGTTCCACGTCTGCCGCGTGACTTGCGCCACGCAACGGTCGAGCAGGCGCTTTGCTCTTCCACTATCAACGAGACGCTTGCGGGTCGCGTGGTCGAGAGGGCCGCGCCCGTAGGCGGTAATGTATGTCTTTACTTTCCAGTCGGCCGGGGGCTCTGCGCCGGGCAGCGAGTAGAGCCGGACGTTGAACGGCTCGTCTTCCAAAAGGTCAACCCACGCGTGAGTGTGCGTGCTGTTGCCGGGCCCGATGAACAGGATTCGCGGTCGGCCGGGATATGCGTCTGTGTCGAATGAAGAACTCATCCCTATCAATCGCCGTTGAACCTACCAAACTCTCACGCCCCGGCCTCGACTCCGACCTTTGACTCGGCCTCGCGCGCCGCGTCAGAGACGGGCATCCTTGCGCGTGCCTCGACACCGTTACCGCCATAACTGACTTCCAAGTCGGTGAACCCGCATGAGCGCAGGCTCTCTTCAATCTCGTCGCGGCTGCGAAGGTGCTTGTAGTAATCCGTCAGCGCGTCGTGCGTGTCGAGTATTGCCCACTCGGCCACGAGCTTATCGCTAAGCTGCGGGAATAGCTCGAAGTAATCAATAAAGGGCGAGTGCTTGACCAGTCGCGCACGCAGACGCCACAGCCCGCGACGGTGCGCGAGCTTCTTCCAAGCGAAGCGGTGCAGCGGAACGAGCGCGCGCGCCATCCCGAGCGTCGCCGGTTTCGCAACCTTCGCGGGAAGACGAATCAGCAGACGCCGTAGGTTTCGTTGAAGGAAATTCTGTATGTAATTGTGCGAGTAATGGTCAATGACCAGCATGCCTCCGGGTTTGACGTAGCGCGCGAGCGCCGCAATCGTCTCTTCGGGCGAAGGCGTATGCTGAATGACCCCGATGCAGAGAACGAAGTCGAATGAATGTGGCACGACGGGCAGACGGCGCGCGTCGGCCTGACAGACGAAATAGTTCGGCGAGCCTTGGCAGTTGTCGTAGTTGGCCTCGACTGCTTGAGACAGGTCGCACGCGAAGACGTGCGCGCCCGCCGCGAGCAACAACTCGGTAAAGCGTCCCGCGCCGCACCCGACCTCAAGCACGCTCTTGCCTCGCACGACATCGAGCGAGCCTCCGAAGCATCTTGCGAGCCTGTCCTTTGAAATGGTCGTGCCCGTGTATGAGTCGAGTTGAGTCTGACGAAAAGTCTTCCACTGCAATCCAAACCCCGAAGCGTAGTTCGACAACGCGACGAAGCGCGGGACGGAGCGCACCACGGGCACACGACAGCCCGACGAACAGACAAGCGCCGAAGGCGACGTGGCAGCGTCGGCGGTCAAAGGTTGCGAGTGTTCGAGACAACACAATTGCGACGGTAAATGCATAACGTAAGTTTCCGGCGAATAACTTGAGGATGGATTTTGATGCTGACTTATTTACCGGCGCGCGTGCTTTCGACGCGCGCCCCTTCAATTAAAACTGACTTGAGGATTTTGTCCCAGCCAGAGACCGAGCACGAGCAGCAGCCAGAGAGCGTTGGAATTATCGCGAGCCTCTGTGTGAACGTCCAACTGCATGCGAATCTCGCGCGGGTCGAAGAATTCGTTGAGTCGGCCGTCACCATCAAGCAGAACATCGTCGAGAAGTTTGCGCGCGGGACGACCGGGCAGAAACCACACGTCGCGCGGAATGGCAAAGCCCTGCTTCTTACGATGAATAAACTCGCGCGGGAAAGTCCGTCCGAGGATTCTCTTTAAAAGATACTTGGGTATCCGCTCCGACGAGCCGTTGCGACCAAGCCGCATGTCGAGCGGCAGACGCGCGGCCAGATCGAGCACGCGCAGGTCGATGAGCGGCGTTCGCACCTCAAGCCCGTGATACATGCTCGCCACGTCCACCTTCGTCAAGATGTCGCACGGGAGATAGGTTTGAAAGTCGAGATACTGCGCGTATGCCACGCGGTCGTTGCGGCGCGCGCGCCTGTCCGCCTGCTCGAAGAGTTCGCAGCCGCGACCGATGAGGCCGTGATGCTCCGTGCGCCAGAGGGCGCGTCGGCTCTGCTCGTTGACGTAGTAAAGAGTGTCCTGCCACTCGGCCAGATCGTGCCACGAGCCGCTCTTCAAGCGCGTGCGCGCCGCAAGCCGCGCCCAGTAGAACGATGCGCGGGGCGAGCGCCGCAGGTCGCTCACAGTCCGCGCGCGCGGGTAGTTATCCATCCAGTAGGCGTAGCTGCCGTAGCCGGCGAAGCCCTCGTCGCCCCCGTCACCTGAGAGCACCATCGGGACGCGCTCGCGCGCAAGCTTTGAGACGTGCCACGTCGGGACAGCCGAGCTATCGCCGAAGGGCTCGCCGTAGTGCGCGATGAGGTCGGGAAGAAAATCCAACGAGTCGTCCTCGACGACTTCCGTATGAAGCTTGATGCCGCAATGCTCGGCGACCTGACGGGCGTAGGCCAGTTCAGAATAACGTTCCTCTTTGAATCCGATGGCGAACGCCTCGACGGGACGCTCCAGAATCCGGCTCATCTTGAGCGCCACGAGTGAAGAGTCGATGCCGCCCGAGAGGAAGACGCCGAAGGGAACGTCCGCGACGAGGTGCGCCTTCACCGATTCGGTGATGACTGCATCAGCCTGCTCTTCCCAATCCTGCGCAGCCGTTCCCTCCTCCGCACGAAAGTTGATGTCCCAATACTTGACCGGCTCTGACGGCTGAGCGTCGAAGTCGAGCAGGAGGTAACTGGCCGGAGGCAATTTGTACACGTCACGGTAGACCGTGTGCGGCGTGGGGATGTATTGATAGCGCAGGTAGAGTTCAAGCGCCCAGAGGCTTCCCTGTGGTGTCGCGTCGTTCACCTCTCGGAGCGCCGCGAGTTCAGAGCCGAAGGCCAGATAGCCACTGCCAACGCGGTAGTAGAGAGGCTTGATGCCGAAGTGGTCGCGGGCGATGAAGAGCTTGTGATTGCGGAAATCGGCAAGGCCGAACGCGAACATTCCACGAAACTTCTTTAAGCACTCCGCTCCCCACTCTTGATAAGCATGTATGACAACCTCGGTGTCGGAGTTGGTGACGAACTCGTGCTCCTTGCGTCGTAGCTCCTCCTTCAACTCAAGGTAGTTGTACATCTCACCGTTGTAGGTGAGCCAGATAGTTTCGTCGCCGTTCGACATCGGCTGGTGCCCGAGCTCGGGGTCAATGATCGCGAGGCGGCGATGACCGAGCGCGACGTTATCGCGTCGAAGCAGTCCGACCCCGTCGGGCCCGCGATGCGCGATGGCCGCGGTCATCCTCTCAATCTCGGACGGGTCTTCGGCGGCCGACCCGTTCCAACGCATAATTCCGGCGATTCCACACATAGGTTTATTGCTCAGCTAAAAATGATATTACCTTTCGCGGCTTAGCGCCAACACAAGCCCTACAACGAAACGCGTTGAGTTCAACGCGCCGCGTAACGGTCGCAGACGGCGTCAATCAGCCCGAGCATCTTGTCCATCTGCTTTTGATAGTCTTCGTGCTCGGCGATGTAGAGTACGTTGCGCGCTGCCATCGCGCGCGCCTCTTCGGGGTTGCCGATGCAAAAGCGAAGCGCGGCCAGCACGTCTTCAACGTTGTCGGGTTGCACGAAGCGTGCGGCGAATCCGTGCCGCTCCATCTCGCGATACTCCGGCACGTCGCTGATGACCGGCACACCGCCCGCCGCCGTCGCCTGAAGGACGCTGACAGACCTCATGTCGCCGCGTCCCATCAAAGAGACGAACACATCCGAGATTGACATCAACTCGGCGCAAAGCTCAAGCGGGGCATCGCCCTCAAGTATGGTGAACCGCGAGAGCATCCCCGCTTCTTCAAGCTTCAACTTCGCCTGCCCCGTGAACTCCTCAGTGTAGAGCCCGCCGAAGAGAACGAAGTGCGTCGAAGGCTCTTCGGCGGCGAGCCGCATGAAAGCCTCAAGCGCCGCGAAGGCTCCCCAGATGGGACGAAACCGCCGCGCGTTCAAGAAGACCGTCGCGCCGGGGTCAATCCCCCACTTGGCGCACACGGCCTCTCTCTGCGCGGCGTCGGCCCTTTTGAACATCTCGCGGTCAACGCCCCAGGAGACGGCGTGTACCTTCTCGGCCGCGACGCCGAACCGCTCGCGGATGTGGCGCGCGGCCGTAGTCGAGCTTGGCACTATCAGGTCAATGGCGCGTAGCGAGAGCTTCGTCATGGCGAAGTGATACGGCGACGCTTCGGCGTAAGCGAACACGTCTCCGCCCCACGGGAACATGATTCGGGGCACGCCCCGGCAGAGCGCGGTCGCCGGGCCGTAAGAGGTCGCCTCGTGCCCGAAGACGAAGCGCGGTCGCTGTGCCAGCGCCGCCCTCGCCGTCGGCCACGCGCCCGTGATGAAAGTCACGAAGTTGGGCATCCACAGTTGCGTGTCCGTGCTCGCGCCCGTGATGCGTGTGAATCTCTGCTTGAAGCGCGGGACGGTGTTCTCCAACCTGTAGAGGATGGGACTCATCACACGGCGCGCGACCGTGCGCGTCAGCCGCGTCTCGTAGTCGCAGCTACGCACGATGCGCGTCCCGTCGGGCAGCGCCGGGGGCGCATCGCGCCGGTCGGTGACGAGCACCACCTCGCTCCCTTTCGAGCGCCAGTAGGTCGCCAGTTGCGCGGGGAAGATGCTTGTGTAATCACACAACATGACGGCGGGGCCGTCACCCTTATACTTCATCCGCGCCATCCCTCAACCCTGCGCCCGCGGCTTGAGCTTCTCTTTGACCAGAGCGCCGTTGCCGATGGCTGTCTTGATGATGGCGACAAGCTTTGTGATGTCGTCCACACTGACGGCGGTTCCCGTAGGCAGGACGAGCACGCGCGCGGCGAGCCTTTCGGTTTCGGGCAGCAGCAGCCCCGCGTGCGGGAAGTATGAGCGATAGGGCTCCATGCGGTGACAGCCGGGATGGAAATAGCGCCGCGCCCGCACGTTCTCGGCCCAGAGAATTTCCATCAACTGATCCCGGCTGACCTGCGTGACGGCCTCGTCAATCTCCGCGACGATGTACTGGTAGTTGTATCGCTCGTCCTCTTCGTAGGTCAGCAGCGTGACGCCCGCCAGCCCCTCCAACTCGTGCCGGTACTGCTCGTAGTTGCGCCGGTTGGTGGCGATGAACTCATCGAGGCTCTCAAGTCCGCCGAGCCCCATCGCCGCCGACACCTCGGGCATCTTACCGTTGGTTCCGATGTAGACGACGTTATCGTATCCGGCGAAACCGAAGTTCTTCATCAGCCGCATCTTCTCAGCCAGCCCGTCGTCGTTCGTGACGACGGCCCCGCCCTCGAACGAGTTGAAGAACTTCGTGGCGTGAAAGCTGAAGACCTCGGCGTCGCCGAAGCCGCCAATCATCTTCCCACGGTGCGAGCAGCCGAAGGCGTGTGCGGCATCTAACAGCAGTTTCAGTCCGCGCCTCTGCGCGACCTCTGTAAGTGCTTCGACGTTACAGGCGCGTCCCCAAAGGTGTACGCCGATGATGCCGCTCGTGCGCGGCGTTATCATCTGCTCGACGCGTGTGGGGTCGAGGTTGTGCGTCTTCGGGTCTACGTCGCAAAAGACCGGGGTGATCTCCTGCCATTGCAGCGCGTGCGCCGTGGCGATGAAGGTGAAGGAGGGAACGATGACTTCACCCTTGAGCCCGAGCGCGCGGATGACAATCTCAAGCGCCACGGTCGCGTTGCACATGGCGACGCAGTGCTTGACGCCCGCGAGCGTGGCGATGCGCCGCTCGAACTCCTGCACGTAAGGGCCGTTGTTACTCAGCCAACGGCGATCCAGCAGATCGCCGATGCGTTCGAGCAGGCGCTCGCGGTCGCCGATGTTGGGGCGTCCGACGTGCAGCGGCTCGCCGAAGGCGGGAGGCGCGCCGAATATCGCAAGGCTCTCCGGTTGCTCTTTAACCATCACTCTTTATCTTCCTCATCACCTTTGCGGGAACACCGTAGGCCACCACGCCGTCGGGGATGTCTTTGATGACGACCGCGCCCGCGCCGACCATTGCGCCCGCGCCGATGTTAACTCCATCCAACACCGTCGCCCCGATGCCGACCCATGCGCCACGACCGACCGAGACTCTCCCGGCCAGATGGACGCCGGGACAGATGTGCGCCCCGTCCTCTATCACGCATTCGTGGTCAACGCCCGCCCCGGTGTTGATAATCACGTTCTCGCCGACTCTGGCCGCTGCGTTAACTACTGCTCCGGCGGCGATGAAAGTCCCACGTCCCACCGACACATCGGCGGCTACGACCGCCCGAGGATGAACTGTCGTTGCGAGTTGAAATCCTTTCCCGCGCGCAAGCTCGGCCAGTTCAAGCCGTGCCTGACAATTCCCGAACCCGAAGATGAGGTTGTTGACGCCTTCGCGTGCGAGCGCGTCCAACTGTTCTCTGCCCCCGAGAATCGTCGCGCCGCAGAACCGCGACCCCGCGCGCTCCGGGCTCACGTCGTCAATGAAGCCGACGACCTCAAACTCTCCACGCAAGCGAACCGCGTCGGCGACGACCAGCGCGTGCCCCGAAGCTCCCCAGATGACCAGCTTGTGCTGCATGCCACGCTCGCCCTCACGCGAGATTACGATGCGGAGGGCCGGCCTCCGCGTCGAGGCGTCGGGTCTCCCATTCCAGATCGGGGCGGACGGCTCCCGGCCACTTGCCGTGCCACTCGCCGCGCCTTTCGGCCGAGTCCAACACATCGAAGATTAAAGCGTCCTCGAAGGAGAAGACGACCTCAGACTCATCCCTGACCACGAGCAACAGAGCGCGATGCACGCCGTCGTTGAGCAGGTCTCCGGGGACGCGACAGATGCTGCGGAAGAGACCGGCGGGGAAAGGTCTGCCGTGCCACACCGCTTCGCGCAAAGGTACGCTGGCGAAGACGACGCCGCCCTGTTCGTTGTAGAGATGAAGGCTCAGGCTCAGGCGCGTACCGGGTTCTAAATTCCAGAACTCGAATTCAAACGTGAGAGGCGTCCGGATGTTGATGTCATCGAGCGGCGAGCCGCCCGCGGGTCGCACGCACGTGCGGCGAAGGCGTACTTTCGCGTTGCCCGGTGCCGAGTCCATCTCGTCCCAGACCCTTTCGGTCGAGAGCGCCGCGCCCCTCTTCAGATAGTCTGAGACGACCCTTCCGGCATCGGCCTCTTCGACTATCTCGCCTTTGCTCATCCACAGCACACGCTTGCACATGGACTGGATGGCGGTCATGTTGTGGCTGATGAAGAGCACCGTGCGCCCCTCGCTCGCCGCGTCGCCCAGCTTGCCCAGACATTTTTTCTGAAAGGCCGCATCGCCGACCGCGAGCACTTCGTCAACCAACAGAATCTCGGGCTCAAGGTGCGCCGCCACGGCGAAGGCGAGACGCATGTACATGCCGCTCGAATAACGCTTGACCGGCGTGTCGAGGAATCGTTCTATCTCGGCGAAGGCCACTATCTCATCGAACTTGCGCGCGATCTCGCCGCGTCCCATCCCGAGAATCGAGCCGTTTAAAAAGACGTTCTCTCTGCCCGTCAACTCGGGGTGAAAGCCCGTGCCGACTTCGAGCAGGCTGCTCACACGCCCGTAAAGCTCCGCGCGCCCGCCCGTCGGCTCGGTCACGCGTGAGAGGATTTTGAAGAGCGTTGATTTGCCCGCGCCGTTGTGGCCGATGATGCCGACCACCTCGCCCGGCATGACCTCGAAGCTGATGTCTCTGAGCGCCCATATCGTCTGGTCTTCGGCGCGTCGCGCACGCCCGCGCCGAAGACCGTTGAGCCGCGCGCGGAAAGTCCCGGCCAGCGCATCGCGCAGCGTGTCGGAAGCACCGCGCAGCGCACCGAGGCTGTACTGCTTGCTCAAGTTGTTGGCTTTGATAATCGGCTTCATCGGCTCGGTTACACGATGTCTGCGAAATGCTTCTCCATGCGGCGGAACCAGAAGGCGGCGCACACGAGCAGAACCAGCGTGACGAGCGCCGAGACGGCGAGCGCCGCGCGGTCGAACTGTCCGCCGAGCAGAGAGGCGCGGAAGCCTTCGATGATGCCCACCATCGGGTTCAGAGAGTAGAGCCGCCGCCAAGCTTCGGGCACAAGGCTCGCCGGGTAGACGACGGGCGAAGCGAACATCCAGAGTTGGAGCAGCAACGGCATCATGACGCCGACATCGCGATACTTCACGTTGAGCGCCGAGGTCGCCATTCCAACGCCGAGCGCGAGCAGCGTCATCAGCGCCACGCAGACCGGCAGCAACAGCACGTTCCACCCCGCCGCCACTCCGTAGTAGAGCACCAGCCCGACGAGGACTAGGAAGGCTATCGCGAAGTCGGGCAGACGAGCCGCGACCGCCGCGATTGGAACTATCGAGCGCGGGAAATAGACCTTGGTGATGAGGTGCGCGTTGCCGACGAGACTGTTGCTGCTGGAGGTGACGGCCCCCATGAAGAACGTCCACGGCAGCAGCCCCGCGTAGGCGAAGAGCGGATAGGGAACGCCGTCCGAAGGCACACCCGCCAGCCGCCCCAGAAAGAGCGTGAAGACCGCAGTGGTCAGAAGCGGCTGCATGACCACCCACGCCATGCCGAGCGCGGTCTGCTTGTAGCGCACCTTGATGTCGCGCCAAGTCAGGAAGTAGAGAAGCTCGCGGTAGACCCAGAGCGCGCGCAGGTTCAACGCCGCCCAAGACTTGCTCGGCTGGATGATGACTATCGGCTCGTCCGGCAGGCTGAGCGTTGGCGGAGGGGGCTGCGGCTGCGGCGCGGGTTGTGTTGTGCTGGGGGCGGCATCGGTGACGGTAGGTTGTAGCGCGTCCGCGCCGTTGCTGGTAATCGTACCCATTCGGTTCAAAATCTAAGGAGCATTCATCCCGAAGCGCCCTTGAAAATCCCATCGCCTTTCAGGCTGATGTTTGTAGCACAGGCATGAGGCTGACCCCGACACCCGAAACAGAAAGGGCAGTCTAGCCGCACGCCGCATTAGCGTCAAGCAGCACTGCAAACCGACGGTGGATGAAAGCGCGTTAGACTAAGAAACAGTGGCTCCCTGCTCGCGCAACAGAGCGAGCAGGGAGCCACTGTGTTCGTACTACTCTCTGACGATTGTTATTGCTTGGTGGTCGAGGCGTCGAGCGTGCCGCCGGTGACATCGTTGACGTTGCCCCTGATCTTGTTGTCGCCGAAGGTGAAGACCGTGCCGCCCGCGATGTTCACACCGTTTTGCTGGCCGACGATGTTGTTGTTGGCGAGACGAACGATCCCGCTCGAAGCGGCGTTGATGCCGCTGCCGGTGGCCGCGCCGGTCGCGGTCGAGTGGATGAAGCAGCTATCCACGTTGGCCGACGCGGTGTTCTCGACGAAGACACCGTTGGTGACGTTGTTCGACAACTCCGAGCGGGAGATGACGAAGAGCGAGCCGACGAGCGCGTGCGCGCCGTTGTTGTTCTTGTCGAGGCGGCAGTTGTCAATGCCTACCCGCAACGTTCCCGTTGTGGTCGTGGCCCTGACGCCGTCGCCTGAATTGTCCTCGATGCTCGTGTTGCTTACAGACAACGAGCTGCCGCCCACCGTCAGGCTCACGGTGATGCCGTGGCCGGAGCCGGCCTTGAAGCCGGAGATGAAGCAGTTCTCCACGAAGACGGCTTTGCCCGAGGTGAAGTTAATGCCGACAAGCCCGGTGCCCACCCCTTGGATGGAGAGGTTGCGGAGCTTGACGATCTTCGTGTTGGGCGCGCCGCTGCCGGAGTCGTTGACGTTGACGCCGTTGGTACCGGCGGCGAGTATCCCGGCGAGTGTTCCCTGACCGTCAATCGTGACCGACTTGGTCAGAGTCACCGTGCCGAAGCCGCCCGAATCAATGCAGTCAATCTCGCCGCCGTCGGCGGTCTTCGAGATGGCACCAGCGAATGTCTTGCAGGGGGCCGTGCGGCTGCACGGGTTGGCGTCATCACCGACGCCGGACACCCAAGTCCTCGTCGCCTGCGCTTGGGCTGCCGTCGCACAGGCAAGGGTGAAGACGAGAAATGCAAATGCTTTAAGGGTGAAACGAATCTTGTTCATTGAAGTCTCCTTAGTTTGGGAAGCTTGATAGCTGGGGCTTGCTGGCTCTTGTTTGTGGAGTCGCGACTATTCTAGGAATAGCGACGAGGGAAAACCTGAAGTGTTAAGCGGTGACGAAATCGTCAAGCGCGGGTGCCTCTCTCCCGACTGAAGCGGGGCAAGTATTTATGCTAAATATTCTTCTTTGTCAATGGCAAACTTGAGATGAGCGTATTTTTTTCTTCTAACCCCTTGATTATTTGCGCGGGATGAAGTATAGAAGCTGCTCCCATTGCCTCGAAGTTCGAGGACAACGCCCGACGGGAGCGTCCGCAAGCTTCTCTGTAACAATTCCTAGCACCGGCACTTGTACAACTTTCCGTTCGTTAGAACTTCCATTCCAGACAAGCCCCTCGATATCCAAGGAGAAAAAATCCCTATGCACCCCCGCCGCACACCTGCGCCGCCACGTCAGGCAAATAAGTCTTTTCAAAACACAAACCACAAACACCCGAGCATGCGCTCATCCCTGAGGACGGCGCGCGCCGCACTGCTCATATTTTTTGTCGTGGCCGCGAGTCTCCTCGCCGCCCTGCCCGGCTCTTTCGCTGCCCCGTCGAAGCATTCGTCACCCGGCAAGCTTTTTAAAGCCGGTGAAGCCGCCGCGGTTAAGTCCGTGGAAGTTCAGACAGAAGCGCCGCTGCCCTCGGACGCGCCGCGTCTGAAGATGACGGGCGTCGGCTTCGAGCCGTTCGCGTTCTTTCAGGCCTCGTTCGCCGACTCCATCTCCGCTTTCGACGCCAACTGCACGACCCCGAAGGCGTCATGGAGTTTGGGAGATACGGTCTGCGTGAGGGTGACTGGGCCGTTGGATGCGTCGCGCGTGCTGCGTCACGTGCAGTTGGTCAACCCGGACGGCTTCGTCATTGACAGCCTCGACCTGACGACGAACCCGCAGACTCTTACGTTCACGCTCCCGTCGGCCCCGAGCGTCACGCTCTTCGGCCTCAACCTTGATAACCGCGGCACGTGGCGCGTTAACGTGACCGACACGTCGGACGCCTCGGTGCGCGCCTTCGTGCCCGTCACGGTTCACGACCCGGCGCAGGTAGTCGCCGACTTGCAGATCAGCAAGTTCATCACGGGCAACACGCAGGCGACCGCGGGCTCGAACGTCCAGTCCGTGATCTGGGTCTTCAACGGCGGGCCGGACGCGGCCACGAACGTTCAATTCACCGACTTGCCGCCCGCCAACACGACCTTCCAATCGCTGACGCAGACCGACGGCCCGACCTTCAACTGCACGACCCCGGCCGTGGACACTCCCGGCACGTCGGTCTGCACGAGGTCGTCGCTCGCAAACGGCGCTTCCGCAGGCTTCATCGTCACCTACAAGGTGAGCGCGAGCATTGCCAATGCCACGGAGCTGACCAGTTCGGCAAACGTTAGCAGCGACACGGTTGAGAGAAGCGCCTCCAATAACAACTCGGACGAGTCCGTCAACGCTTCCAACCCCTCGCCCCCGAACTGCACCATCACTTGCCCCGCTAACATCACGCAGGACAACGACACCGGTCAGGCGGGAGCCATCGTCAACTACACCGCCCCGTCAACTGCCGGCACCTGCGGTGACTCGACGACCGACCACCCGTCGGGCTCCTTCTTCCCCATCGGCACGACCATCGTCACGACGAACGTCGCCGACGGCTCCGCCAACGGCGCGTCGTGCAGCTTCACCGTGACGGTGCTTGACAAGCGCGCCGTCGCCGTCACGCTCAACGGCTCGGCCGACATGACGGTCGAGTGTCGCACGGGCTTCACCGATCCGGGCGCGACCGCCACGGACAACGCACCCATCACGACCACGATCATCGTCCCGAGCGGACAGGTTGACTCAAACGGCGACCCCATCAACCCCACGACCGTCACGGCGGTTGACCCGAACGCGCCGAACACCTACACCATCACCTACAGCGCCACCATCGGCAGCAACACCGCCACGGCGACGCGAACCGTCCACGTCGTTGACTCCACGCCGCCCGACATCACGCTCGCCGGTACCACGGGACTTACGCCCCAGAGCACTCAGGTGACGGTGACGAACGACGACGGGACGGTTAGCACCATCACGGAAACGATCTTCGTGGGGACGGTCGAGTGCCACACGAGCTTTACGCCGCCGACCGCGTCTGCGACCGACGGCTGCGACAACCACTCCGTCAATGTCACGATCACAGGCGCGGCTGACGTGAACACGCCGGGCGTCTACGAGATCGTCTACGCTGCCACGGACGCCGCTGGAAACGACACAGACCGCCGGGTCAGAATAACTGTCGTTGACACGACGCCGCCCGTCATCACGCTCAACGGCTCGACTCCCATGACCGTCGAGTGCCACACGTCGTTCGCCGATCCGGGCGCGTCGGCCTCGGACGGCTGCGCCGGCTCCGTCGCCGTCACGGCGACGGGCACAGTCAATACGAGCGTGGCGGGTACTTACACGATCACCTACAACGCGACCGACCCGTCGGGCAACTCGGCGACGGCGGTCACACGGACGGTGAACGTGGTTGACACGACTCCGCCCGTCATTACACTCAACGGCTCGGCCACCATGACGGTCGAGTGCCACATGCCCTTCAACGACCCGCTCGCGTCGGCGACCGACGAATGCGACCCGACGCCCACGGTCACATCCTCGGGCGGGGTGGACACGAGCACGCCGGGCTCCTACACCGTTACTTACACCGCGACGGATCACTCGGGCAACGCCGCCTCCGTCCAGCGCACAGTGACGGTCACTGACACGACCGCGCCGACGCTCGCGCTCAACGGCGCGAGCAGTGTCACGGTCGAGTGCCACGTGCCCTTCAACGATCCGGGCGCGACGGCGACGGATGGCTGCGCGGGCGACCTGAGCTCGCATGTTGTCAGGTCTGGCAACCTCGACGTGAACACGCCGGGTACATACACGCTGAGCTACGCGGTGAGTGACCCTTCGGGCAACGCTGCGGTGCCGGTCTCGCGCACTGTGATTGTGCGCGACACGACTCCGCCCGCCATCACGCTCAACGGCTCGGCTTCGATGACGGTCGAGTGCCACACGAGCTACACCGACGCCGGTGCGAGCGCGACCGACGCCTGCGACCCGAACGTTCCGGTCGTCGTCACGGGCAGCGTGAACGCCAACGCTCCGGGCGTCTACACCGTCCACTACACGGCGACCGACCACTCGGGTAACACTTCGACGGCCAATCGCACCGTTACGGTCGTTGACAGCACGAAGCCGGTGATTACCGTTGTCGGGGCCAACCCCTACACGGTCATCCTCGGCTCGTCGTTCACCGATCCGGGCGCGACCGCTGCCGACAGTTGCGCGGGCTCCGTCTCCGTCACGGCGACGGGCACGGTCAACACGAACGCGGTAGGCACGTACACGATCACCTACAACGCAACCGACCCGTCGGGCAACTCGGCGGTACCGGCCACGCGGACGGTGAACGTGATCTACAACTTCACCGGCTTCTTCTCGCCGGTGAGCAACCTGCCGACGCTCAATCAGGCCAACGCGGGACGTTCGATTCCCGTCAAGTTCAGCCTCGGCGGTAATCAGGGGCTGAGCATCCTTGCGGCGGGCTCGCCCTTCTCGCAGCAGGTCACGTGCGGCTCGTCCAACGTCACCGACCTTCAGGAGACAGGCACGGCGGGCAGCAGCAGCCTCAGCTACGACGCAGGGTCGAACCAGTACAACTACGTCTGGAAGACCGAGAGCGCTTGGGCCGGAACCTGTCGCGTGCTCACCGTCAAGCTCATTGACGGCACTTCGCACACGGCGAACTTCAAGTTCAAGTAGGAGACTGCCGCGCGCGGGGGCGCACGCTTTATCGCAACGTCCCCCACGCGCGGCCTTCGCCGACCCGGACAATCGACACCACAACAGCAAGAGGAGGGGCGGGAAGTTCTCCGCCCCTCCTCTTCTTTCTGTTCGCATCGCGGACGTGGCGCGGGGCCATTCTTGACACCCCTCAAAACACATCCATATACTCGACGCCTTTGTCGGCCCGCACTTTTTTTGTGAACATCGAATGACGCCCGAACAGACGAAGCACGCCGCCCTTCTCTCCGTCGTCGTCCCCGCATACAACGAGGAGGCGACGCTGGCGGCGGTCGTCGAGAAGCTGCTCAAGGTGCCGCTGCTGCTCGAAGTCGTCATCGTTGACGACTGCTCGACCGACCGCACGTCGGAGGTCGCACGCCTGCTCGCCACGGCGAACCCGCAGGTTCGTGTCGCGAGCCACGAGCGCAACCGTGGCAAGACCGAGGCGCTCAAGACCGGCTTTGCGCTGACGTGCGGCTCGGTCGTCGTCGTGCAGGATGCCGACCTCGAATACGACCCGGCCGAGATACCTCTGCTCATTCAACCCATCGTCAACGGGCACGCCGATGTCGTCTACGGCTCGCGCTTTCTCGTGCGCCGCGCCACGCGCGTGCTCTACTTCTATCACTACCTCGCCAACAAGTCTTTGACCTTCCTCTCGAACGTGCTGACGAACCTCAACATGACCGACATCGAGACTGGCTACAAGGCTTTTCGCGGCGAGATTATTCGCAACATGATTATCACGTCGCGCGGCTTCGGCTTCGAGGTCGAGGTGACGGCGAAGGTCGCCAAGTTGGGGTGTGCCATCTACGAGGTGCCCATCAGCTACTACGGGCGCACCTACGATGAGGGCAAGAAGATCGGCCTCGCCGACGGGCTGCAAGCGCTCTGGCTCGTCATCCGCTACAATCTCTTCTGCTCCTTGCGCAAGTCCTTCCGGCGCATGCCTGAGCTTGACGGCGCAGCCCGTCGGCGCTTCTCGCCCGAAGTCCTCGACGAGCAGACCTATGGGTGAGCCGCTCGTCTACGCGGGGCGCGATCTTGAGGCGATGTCCTTCGCCCGCAACTACCACCGCTGGATACTCGATCTGTTTGCGCCGCATCTCGGCCGACGGCTCGTCGAAGTCGGCGCGGGCGCGGGCTCCTTCTCCGAGATGCTGCTCGCGCGCGCGCCCGATTCGCTCGCGCTCGTCGAGCCCTCGCAGATGTGCGTGCGCCTCTCAGAGCGCGTCCGGGGGTGGAGGACTGAGGCGCGCGTCCGCGTCTACAACGACACCTTCGCGGGCGTGGCCGCGCGTGTGCGTGAAGAGGAGCGCCCCGACTCCATCATCTACGTCAACGTGCTTGAGCACATCGCCGACGACGAGGCCGAGTTGCGGCTCGCCTCCGATGCGCTTGCGCCGGGTGGCCGGGTCTTCATCTTCGTCCCTGCGCTTCGTTGGCTCTACGGCAGCTTCGACCGGCAGGTCGGCCACCGACGCCGCTACACGCGGCGCGAGCTTGCCGCGAAGTGCGAGCGCGCGGGGCTCTCGGTCGTCAGTGCCGTCTACTTCGACGCGGCGGGCGTCCTGCCGTGGTGGTTGAAGTACCGCGTGCTTCGTTCCGAGAAGATGGAGCCCGCGGCCGTCAGGTTCTATGACGGGTTCTGCGTGCCCGTCCTGCGCCGCGCCGAGGCGCGCATACCAGTGCCGCTTGGCAAGAACGTACTGCTCGTTGCGGAGAAGCATTGAGCGGCGCGTGCGAGCCATGAGAGCCGCGTTGGTTAAAATTAATCTTCGGATGACATAATGAGGAACATGAGACAACTTTTCGTGACGGGGGGCGCGGGCTTCATTGGCTCGGCCTTCGTCAGGCTCGTGCTGGAAGAGATGGCGGACTGCCACGTCGTCAACTTCGACGCACTGACATACGCGGGCAACCTCGACAACCTGAAAGACCTTGACGGAGACACGCGCCAACGCTTCGTGCGCGGCGACATCTGCGACCGCGAGGCCGTACTCGCCGCGCTCGCCGAGGGCGCGGACGCAATCGTCAACTTCGCGGCCGAGTCGCACGTTGACCGCAGCATCCACTCGGCGGGCGACTTCATACGCACGAACGTCGCGGGGACGCAGGTGCTCTTGGACGCGGCGCGCGAACGCAAAGTCAAACGCTTCGTGCAGGTCTCGACCGACGAGGTGATGGGGAGCCTGCCCGAGCGCGACGACGCATTCTTTACCGAAGAGTCGCCGTTCGAGCCCAACAGCCCCTATTCGGCATCGAAGGCCGCGGCCGAACATCTCTGCCGCGCCGCTCATCACACGCACGGGCTCGGCGTGGTTGTGACGCGCTGCGGCAACAACTACGGCCCGCGCCAGTTCCCCGAAAAGTTCCTGCCGCTGATGATCTCGAACGCCTTCGCCGACGAAAGCATCCCGGTCTACGGCGACGGTCAAAACGTGCGCGACTGGATTTACGTCGAAGACCACTGCCGCGCCATCCTCGCCGTCATGGAGCACGGGAGCGCGGGCGGTGTCTACAACGTCGGCGCGCGCAACGAGCGGCGCAACCTCGAAGTCGCCGAATCAGTCCTCGACGTACTGGGCAAGCCGCGCACGCTCCTCAAGTTCGTCAAAGACCGCCCCGGCCACGACCGCCGCTACGCCATTGACCCCTCGAAGGTCGAGAGCGAACTCGGCTGGCGGCCCCGCGAGACATGGGAGAGCGGGCTCGCCAAGACCATCCGCTGGTACGCGGAGAACGCCGACTGGGTCGCACGCACGCGCAGCGGCGCATACAGGGATTACTACGCGAAGCAGTACGGGACGATTTGATGAGAGTCTTAATCACGGGCGCGGGCGGCATGGTCGGCGGCGTGCTCGCCGAGCACTGCCGCGCGCGCGGCGACGAGGTCTTTGCCTTCGACCGCGAGGCGTTGGACATCACGGACGAGCGCAGTGCGCGCGAGACGTTTGGCCGCCTCAGTCCCGAGGCCGCCATCAACTGCGCGGCGTGGACGGACGTTGACGGGTGCGAGCTTGACCCGCAGCGCGCCTTCCTCGTCAACTCGCAGGGCGTCGAGGCGTTGGCGACGGCGAGCCGTCTGGTGGGCGCTTCCTTCGTCACCATCTCGACCGACTACGTCTTTGACGGGCGCAAGGCCGAGGGCTTCTACACGCAGCGCGACGACCCGCACCCCTTGAGCGCCTACGGCGCGGCGAAGCTCGAAGGCGAGCGGCGCGCGCAGGCTGCATACGCACGCACCTCGGTCGTGCGCTCGGGATGGATTTTCGGCCCCGGCGGGCGAAACTTTCTGGCAACAGCGGTCGCACGCGCGCGCGGCGGCGAGCGACTCAAAGCCATCTCGGACTCTTACGGCACGCCGACCTACGCACCCGACCTCGCGGCTCGCCTGCGCGAACTGGCCGAGCTTGACCTGCCGGGTATCTATCACGTCGTCAACTCCGGCGCGGGCACGAGCTACGAGGGCTTCGCGCGCGCGTCGGCCGAGGCGGCAGGCGTTCACGATGTAGAGATTGAAAGCGTCGCGATGGACTCGCTCAAGCGACCCGCCCCACGGCCGCGCAACTCGCGTCTGCGCTGCCTCGTCTCCGAGGCCGTCGGCCTCAAGCCCTTGCGCGACTGGCGCGAGGCGCTCGCCGAGTTCGCCGCGCTCACCGCCTGAGTAGGAAGGCAAAAGAAAAAGGAAGAGGTAAGAAGATAAGAGACAGCGTGTCTCTCGTCGTCAGATTGTGATGAAAGTAATCATCGGATGATGACGAAAGCCGCGCTCCGCAGTCTTCACTTTTGCCTTTGCCTTTTTACTTTTGGCTTCACTTTTGCCTTTCCGCGCGATTTGCCCCGGGGCGGGTCTCTGCTATGATTGCGCGGCCGGAAATTGCCCGCTCCCGTTGAGTTTTTTGTTTCTCCGCCTTTGACCCTTGTAGAGAGATTTACGATTTATGATGTCGCAAGATAATCGCCTTCTGCCGCTCGCCTCCACCACCGAGACACTTGACCGCCCGCTGCGCGACTTCGCCGCGGCGCAGCCCGTGCCCGTCTCCGTCTCTTCGACCGAGCCGGCGCACCTGCGCGAGTATCTCGCCGTCGTCGTAAAGCGCAAGTGGCTCATCCTCAGCCTGATGGTGGTCATCACCTCTCTGGTCGCCATCCAGATGTATCGCCTGCCCTCGGTCTACGAGGCGTGGACGCAGATTCAGATCGAGCAGAAGTCGAAGAACGTCCTCTCGACCGGGCGCTCGAATGACCTCGTCATCCGCACGAGCGACCCGAACTACTGGAACACGCAGCTTCAGAAGCTCAAGACCGAGAGGCTCGCGCGTCAGGTCATCATGCGGCTCGACCTCCAGAACAATCCTAACTTCCTCGCCACCTCGCGCGGCACCGGCATCATCGCGGGACTGCGCCGCATCATCACGCGCGAGAAAGCTCCGCAGCCACCGACCGCCGCCGCCGCGCGCGTTGACTCGTCCGGCCTCCCCGTCTTAAACGACTCGGAACTGGACGCCGATCAACTCACGCCCGAGCAGGCGCAGAAGCTTGAGCCCTACGAGGACGCGCTGCGCGATAACCTGACCGTTGACCCGGTCGAGCGCACCAATCTCGTCGTCATCCGCTTTCAGCACACAGACCCGCAGATTGCCGCCAACGTCGCTAACACGCTCGCGACCGTCTTTCGCGAGAACGACATCCGGCAGGAGACCGCCGGTTCGCAGAAGGCCGAGGACATTCTTGCCAACTCGATCATAGACTTGCAGGGTCGCATACAGGCCAACGAGCAGAAGCGTATTCACTACAAGCAGGGCAACAACATCCCGCTCAGCGATAAGGCGGGCATGGACTTCACGGCGCTGCGCCTGAGCACCTACAGCACGCAGTTGCAGGCGGCCGAGGCCGAGCGCAAGGACGCTGAGGCTGCTTACACCTCTGCCTTACGGACGCGCGAGACCTCGGGCATCTGGTCTATCCCCGACGTGCTGAAGAACGACAACATCCAGAAGATGCGCGCGCGCATCGGCGAGTTGGAGGAGAAGAAGGCCGCGCTGCTCGTCAACTACACGCAGGAATGGCCCGAGGTCAAGAAGGTAGACGAGCAGATCAAGCAGCTCAAGGTGCAGCTCGACAAAGCTCCCGACGAGGTCATCGCGGGCATGAAGAACCGCTTCGAGTCCGCGAAGAAGAAGGAGGCCGACCTCCGCTCGTCATACTTCACCGAGAAGGGACAGGCCACCACGCAGGGCATCGCCGAGACCGGCCTCACCGACATCAATCAGCAGATCGAGACCGACCGCCAGAATCTCAACCTCTACATGCAGCGCGCCAACGAGTTGAAGATTACGGCCTACGACCGCGTGAGCGGCAACGTCTCGACCGTCGAGGAGGCGCGCACCCCGCGCGAGCCCATCGGCCCGCCGCGCGTGCGTAACATCGTCATCGCGCTGCTGCTCTCCTTAGGCGTCGGCATCGGGCTGGCTTTCCTGCTCGACTACCTCGACGACACCTTGAAGTCGGTCGAAGACGTAGACCGTCATCTGCATCTTCCGACGCTCGCGCTCATCCCCGCGCCGCGCGAGGCTCGCCGCCTGCTGGGCCGCTCCGCTCCTGAGCCCGAGCCGGGTTCGACCACCGCGCTCGCGCTCATTGACGACGTGCGCTCGCCCGTCGCCGAAGCCTATCGCCACCTGCGGACTTCGCTTCTTCTCTCTTCGGCCGGTCAGCCGCCCAAGACCGTGCTCGTCACTTCGAGCCAGCCCTCGGAAGGCAAGACCACCACGGTCGTCAACATCGCCACGATGCTCGCGCAGACCGGCGCGGACGTGCTCGTCCTCGACTGCGACCTCAGGCGTCCGCGCGTCCACGCGCACTTCGGCATGCCCAACACGCGCGGCGTGACGAACTATCTCTCGGGCGACATGAACGTGAGCGAGCTGGTGCAGACCTATGACAAGCTGCCGAACCTGAAGGTCATCCCCTCAGGGCCGGTTCCGCCCAACGCGGCCGAGCTGCTGGGCTCCGAAGAGATGCGCAAGCTTCTCTACGTGCTCTCGGAGAACTTCACGCACATCATCATTGACTCGCCTCCGGCGATCTCGTTCACCGACGCCTCGATCCTCTCGACGATGGTTGACGGCGTGATGCTGGTCGTCCACGGTGGCCGCTCGTCGCGCGCCGTCGTGCGCCGTGCCAAGCAGCAGTTGCAGGACGTAGGCGCTCACCTCTTCGGCATCGTCTTAAACAACGTCAAGCTCGAAGGCACGGACTATTACTACTACTCGGGCTACTACTCGTCGGGCTACTACTCGGAAGAGGACGGAGCGCCCGAAGGAGCGGCGACGGCTGGTGCGACGGGCAACGGCAATGGCAACGACGGCGGCGGTGCGAGCTGATGCCGGGAGAGTTTTGCCGCATCGCCCCGGACGTAGTGCTCGGGCGCGACGTTAAAATCTACGACTTCGTCAACCTCTACGGCTGCCGCGTCGGCGACGAGACGCGCATCGGCACCTTCGTCGAGATACAGAAGGGCGCACGCGTCGGCGCACGCTGCAAAATCTCAAGCCACACATTCGTCTGCGAGGGCGTCGAGATTGAAGACGAGGTCTTCGTCGGCCACGGCGTCATGTTCATCAACGACCGCCGCCCCCGCGCCACGCGCGCCGACGGCACGCCGCAGACCGCAGAGGACTGGACGCTTGAGCGCACCGTCGTCCGACGCGGCGCGTCCATCGGCAGCAACGCGACCATCCTCTGCGGCGTCGAGGTGGGTGAGCGCGCTCAAGTCGGCGCAGGCTCGGTGGTGACGAAGAACGTGCCCCCCGGCGCGGTCGTCGCCGGGAACCCGGCCACAATCATTAAAGCAGTGATGAGTGATGAATGATGAATGATGAATGATGAATATAGCCGTGTTGTGATATTCATCACTCATCATTCATCACTCATCACTTTTTTCTTATGCCCGTCCCCTTCGTAGACCTACAGGCGCAGTACCGTTCAATCAAGTCCGAGGTTGACGCGGCCATCCAGCGCGTGCTCGACACGTCGGCCTTCATCCTCGGGCAAGAGGTCGAGGCGTTCGAGCGCGCCTTCGCCGCTTACGTCGGTGCGCGCGAGTGCGTGGGCGTCTCAAACGGCACGGCCGCGATACAGCTTGCATTGATGGCGTGCGGCGTCGGCGCGGGCGACGAGGTCATCGTCCCCGCCAACACCTTCTTCGCCACCGCCGAAGCCGTCTCGACCTCGGGCGCAACGCCCGTCTTTGTAGACTGCGATCCTGCCTCCTCAAACATCGACGTGAAGAAAATCGAGGCGGCCATCACCCCGCGCACTCGCGCTCTTCTTCCCGTGCATCTCTACGGCCGCCCCGCCGACCTCGACGCCGTTTTTGAAATCGCGAACCGCCGCAACCTCATCGTCATCGAGGACGCGGCACAGGCACACGGCGCGCGCTATCGTGGTCGCCGCGTCGGCTCGCTCGCACGCGCCGGTTGCTTCAGCTTCTACCCCGGCAAGAACCTCGGAGCCTACGGCGAAGGTGGCGCGGTCGTGACCGACGACCGGGAGGTTGCGCGCCGCGTGAGGATGCTGCGCGACCACGGCTCGGAGCTTAAGTACAGGCACGAACTTGTCGGCTACAACTTCCGGCTCGAAGGCATTCAGGGCGCGGTGCTCGGCGTCAAGCTCAAGCATCTCGACAACTGGAACGAGCTACGACGCGCGCACGCTGCTCGTTACCGCGAACTGCTCGCCCCGCTTGAAGCCGCTGGCGCGCTCACGCTCCCTCGCGAATCGCCGGACGCCGAACACGTCTATCACCTCTTCGTCATCGAGTCGGCAGCGCGCGACTCGCTGCAACGATACCTTGCGGCGGCGGGCGTCTCGACCGGCATACACTATCCCGTGCCCGTCCACATGCAACCCGCCTACGCCTCGCTCGGGCACAAGGAGGGCGACTTCCCCGCGACCGAAGCGCAGTCGCGGCGCGTGCTCTCGCTTCCGATGTTCGCCGAGTTGAGCGAACGACAAATCAAGTACGTCGCCGATGCCGTCGCCGACTTCTGCGCGCAGGCTGCGGCGGCGGCTGGTTGAACCTTCGCCCGCCCACGGCTATTCTGTCCGTCACCTTCGGGGAATTTTTTCGCTTCTACTTGTCATGATTATTTCCGTGGGCGTCATCGGCTGCGGCTACTGGGGGCCGAACCTGATACGCAACTTCGCCGAGAACGAAGGGGCGGCGTTGCGCTGGGTCTGCGACAGGGAAACGCGCCATCTCTCGAAGGTCGCGCGCCGCTATCCTGCCGCGCGCTCTACGACCGACTGCGAAGAACTTTTCTCCGACACGCAACTCGACGCCGTCGTCATCGCCACGCCCGTCGCCACGCATTTCGAGTTCGCGCGCCGCGCGCTCGAAGCGGGCAAGCACGTGCTCGTCGAGAAGCCCTTCACGGCTACATCGCGCGAGGCCGAAGAGTTGATCGCGATGGCTGATGCGCGCGGCCTCACGCTGATGGTTGACCACACCTTCATCTACACGGGCGCGGTCAGAAAAATCAGGGAGACGGTCGCGGCGGGCGAGCTTGGCGACCTGCTCTACTTCGACTCGGTACGCATCAACCTCGGCCTCTTCCAGCGCGACATCAACGTCGTGTGGGACTTGGCTCCGCACGACTTCTCGATCATGGACTACGTCGTCGGCCGCAGGGCCACCGAGGTGATGGCGACGGGGAGTTGCCACATCGAGCCCGGCATCGAGAACATCGCCTACGTCCAGCTTCGCTTCGGCGACTCGCTCATCGCCAACTTTCATTTCAACTGGCTCTCGCCCGTCAAGATTCGCCGCACGCTCATCGCGGGCAGCCGCCGCATGATCGTCTACGACGACATCGAGCCGACCGAGAAGGTGAGAATCTATGACAAGGGCGTGACGCGCAACGAGCACGGCCCCTTTGAAGAAGAGGAGGCTTACAAGACGCTCGTCAGCTATCGCACGGGCGACGTGTGGGTGCCGAAGCTCGATTCGACCGAGGCGTTGCGCTACGTCTGCGCCGAGTTCCTCGACTCGATAAGACATTCGCGCCCCTCTGCCTCGGACGGCGCGGCGGGCTTGCGCGTCGTCCGCCTGCTCGAAGCCGCGCAAGCCTCCATCAACGACGGCGGGCGTTGGATTAAGCTCTAGCCCGAACACACATTCCGATGTCAAAGACCGCAACGAAAATGCAAGTACCTCTGCTTGACCTGAAGCAACAGCACGCGGCGCTGCGCGATGAGTTGCGCGACGCCGTCGGGCGCGTGCTCGACTCGCAGCAGTTCATACTCGGCGAGGACGTGCGGCTGCTTGAGACGGAGCTTGCGCGTTATACGCAAACACAGTATGCCGTCGGGTGCGGCTCGGGCTCGGACGCCTTGCTGCTCGCGCTGCTCGCGCTCGACGTGGGCGAAGGATGCGAGGTCGTCACCACGCCCTTCACCTTCTTCGCTACGGC
>JAVXWN010000243.1:0-68176 GCA_032230645.1 Acidobacteriota bacterium
GGGCAAGACCGGCTCGTGCATCGAGCAGAGCGCGGCGCGCCCTTGGCTCGGCCTGTTCACATCGTTCGCGCCGGTTTACGACCCGCAGCTCGCCGTCGCGGTCATCCTTCGCGGCTCGGGCGCACGCGGCAAGTGGGCCTCGGCCGTGGCGGGCGACATCTATCGTCGCCTCAGTCAGACCGCGCGCTTCGCTCCCCGGCCGGGCAGCCAGCCCAACCTCGCCAATGACATGCTGATGCCGCGCCCGCACATCGACCCGCGCAAGGCCGCCGAAGTGAGCGACGAGGAGCGCGAGGACGAGGCGACCGAGGCGGGCAAGGACGACGCCTACGTCGTGAGCGAGGCGGGCACGCAGCAGAATACGCAGCAGCCCGCGCTTCAGAAGACGGCCAAGACGAGCGAGCGTCCCACGTCGGCCGCGCCTTCTCTCACGCCCAACGCGAACATCACACAGCCCGCGCCCGCGCAGAAGCCGACGGGCAACGTCGAACGCCCGCGCCGCGTCTCGGACAGGCCGTAGGGAAGAGTCTGAAGTCTAGAGTCTGAAGTCTGTAAAGAAGGCCCGGCCTTGATAGGCCGGGCCTTCTTATTGTTTTCTCGTTGCGTTCTCGTTTTATACCCCGGACTGCCACTCCCTTTTTTTCCAGACTTCAGACTCTAGACTTCAGACTTCGGACTTTTAAGGTCAGGCTTGACACCGTTCTTGCGTTGGTGCAGTATCAGGCGCGAAATCGCTCAAGGATATGTCTAAAGGCTCCGACGCTTCCCCGGCGGAGCCGGCGCGAACAGCACGAGTGATAGCGGCAACTGGCTGCACCAGATGCGCATCTGATGTTCGAACGCGACGCCCGAGAGCCCGAAGAGGCGCGCGCCCCGAAATTAATCTCCCAACAATTAGACCTGATTAGCGCACGGAGGATTTGCGACCGATGAAAAACGTGTTACGACTTCTGGCTATCGCGGCGCTCGCCACGACGTTCGCGCTCCCTGCGCTTGCGCAGGATACGACAGGTACGGCCGCCGCTGCGTCCGCTCAGGACGTGCAGGCTAAGGCCGATCTTTATAAGAAATTTCTCGACAACTATAAGGGCACGCCCGAACAGCAGAAGGTCGCCTACGAAGCGGGCAAAGAGTACCTGAGCAAATACGGCAGTTCCACCGAAGAGGCCGACAAGAAGATCGTCGCGTTCATCCAGAACTGGGTCGCCAAGTATGAGAAGGCCGCCGCCGAGTTCAACTTCACGAAGGCCGTCAACGAGAATCCGGCGCAAGCCTTCCAGCTCAGCCGCGAAATGCTCGCGCAGAACCCCGACAACCTGAAGGTCTACCTTCAACTCGTCGCCGCGGGCATCAAGAGCGCCTCGTCGGGCAACAAGAGCCTTAACCCCGATGCGATCAACGCAGCACGCAAGGCGCTTGCGTTGATCGAGCAGGGCAAGACTTCGGATAGCTGGCTTCCTTTCGCCAACCAGACGGACGCCCCGATTGGCCTGCGCTACTACATCGCGTCCTTCTCCTACGACACCGCGCCCGAAGATGCGGCGACGCAATTGCTCAAGGTCGCGCAGTCGAGCAGCCCCTTTGCGAAGGAGCCGAGCACCTACCAACTCCTCGGTGCCTCTTACTACAACGGCGAGTTGAAGAAGCTGGCCGCAGAGTACAAGGCGAAGTACGAGAACCAGCCCGAGACGCCCGAGAGCAAGGCTCTCTATGACAAAGTCAATGTCGTGCTCGACCGTGTGATTGACGCCTACGCGCGCGCGGTCGCACTCAGCAACGGAAAGCCGCAATACGCGGCCACGCTCAATGCGATCAAGCCGGTGCTGACGAATCTCTACAAGCAGCGCCACGATAACTCCGACACAGGGCTTAATGAGTTGATTGCGAGCGTGCTCAGCAAGCCGATTCCCGTGCCGGGTCAGGAGCCTGTCGCCACGCCCGCTCCTTCAAGCTCTTCGGCCTTGACCGGCACTGACGGCGCAGGCATGACCCCGAAGCCCGTAGCGACAACTCAGCCCGTCGTCACCGGCACGACGGCCAAGCCCGCGACGAACACGGGTGCGAAGCCCGCTTCGACCACCACGCCTTCGGGGGCGAAGCCCGTGACACCTGCGCAGAAGCCGCCCGTTTCAAAGACACGTCGCGGTTAAGAAGCGCGGGGCCTAAACAAAAACCTCGGGACGCTGTAGCAAGCATCGGTCGCACAAGCGCCGGGCGCACTCGGAAGATGAAAGTCTTCGGGTGCGCCCGGCGTTTTGTTACAATCGCGCGCATGACGACGAAGCAGGAGAGCCCCGACCCGCCCCCTACGGACGCGCCCCCGCTCGAAGAGAATCTCGGATACAACTTTCACGACCGGCATCTGCTGGAGCGTGCGCTCACGCACCGCTCATGGGCGCACGAGAGCGTCGGCGCGGGCGGCGAGCGCGAGGCACGCACGCTCCACAACGAGGCGCTCGAATTCGTCGGCGACTCAGTCCTCGGCCTCGTCGTCGCCGATGCGCTCTTCCGCTCGCACCCGGAAGTGACCGAGGGCGAACTCTCGCGCATGAAGCATCGCCTCGTCTCCACGCAGACGCTCGCGCGTGTTGCGCGCCGCATGCGGCTCGGCGACTACCTGCGGGTTGGTCGTGGCGAGGAGAAGACGGGTGGCCGACGCAAGCGCGCACTCCTCGCCGACACCTTCGAGGCTGTGCTCGCTGCCATCTATCTCGACGGCGGCTACGACGCGGCCGAGAGCTTCGTTCGTCGCGCGCTCGGCCGCGAGCTTGAAGAGGCTACACCTGAATCGGCCGCTGCCGCCGACTTCAAGACACTGCTTCAGGAACGCCTTCAATCCGAGCGCCACGTCTCGCCCATCTACGAGGTGGTCGAGACCGAAGGGCCGCCTCACGCGCGCACCTTCCACGTCGAGGTCGTTTATGAAAGCGAGCGCGTTCGCGGCTCGGGTCAAACCATCAAGGCCGCTGAGACGAACGCTGCTTGCCTCGCTCTTCAACAGATGGGCCCTCCGCCGGTCGAGGAGAGCGAAGAGTCAGGAGAAGAGCCAGGGTCGGACGGCGAATAAATTACACCGTTACTTTTGTAGAGAATCGTTTCAGCGGCGGAAGCGGTCGGGGTCAATGCCGTACTTCTTGATCTTGTAGCCGATGATACGCTCGGTGGTGTCGAGCAGCTTGGCGGCCTTCTTGCGACTGCCGCGCGCGGTCTTCAGCGCGTCCTGAATGATGTCGCGCTCGTAGGCTTCGACCGCAGCCGAGAGCGAGAGCCGCGTCACCGTGCCCGACCCTTCGGCAGTCTGGAGCGTCGGCGGAAGGTGGTGGCCGTGGATGACCGACGAGTCGCAGACAACGACCGCGCGCTCGACGACGTTCTCAAGCTCGCGGACGTTGCCGGGCCAGTGATAGCTCGAAAGCATGTCTATGGCGGGCGTCGAAATGCGCTTGATGTGCTTGCCGTGCTCGCGCCCGTACTTCTCAAGGAAGTGGTCGGCCAGTAGAAGAATGTCGGGCTTGCGCTCACGCAATGGCGGCATGAAGATGTTGAAGACGTTGAGGCGATAGTAGAGGTCTTCGCGAAACTCGCCGCGCCCGATTGCGCCCTCAAGCTCCTTGTTCGTCGCGGCGATAAGACGCACGTTGACATGGACGGTCTCTGTTCCGCCCAGTCGCTCGAACTCGCGCTCCTGTATGGCGCGCAGCAGCTTGATCTGCGTTGAGGCGTTGAGGTCGCCGATCTCGTCGAGAAAGAGCGTGCCGCCGTCGGCCAACTCGAACCGCCCCTTCTTTCGCGACATCGCGCCGGTGAACGCTCCCTTCTCATAGCCGAACAGCTCCGACTCGATCAGCGTCTCGGGCAGAGCGGCGCAACTCACCTTGATGAAGGGCTTCGTCGTGCGCAGAGAGTTGTAGTGGATGGCGTGCGCGACCATCTCTTTGCCCGTGCCCGACTCGCCGCGCAGCAGAACGGTCGTGTTGGTGCGCGCTACCTGCGTCACCTGCTCGTAGACCTCGCGCATCGGGTTCGAGCTTCCGACGATGTGGCCGAAGTCGTAACGCTCGCGTAGCTCCTGCTTGAGGTGCGCATTCTCGTCGGCGAGCCGTGCGCGCTCCGTCTCAACCATCCGCTCGACCTTCAACGCCTGCGCAATCATCGAAGCCACCAGCGAGAGCAGCCGCGTCAGACGCTCGTAGTCGCGCCCCTCCGCGTAAGGCAGGTCAACGCCGAGGACACCCACCGCGCGGCGGCCTATCAAAAGCGGCACGCAGATGAAGCTCACCTCCTGACGCCCGGCGGCGCGCTCGCGCCCCGCGACGCGTTGTAGCAGAAGCGGCTCGCGGCTCGCCTGTGGCACCACCACGGGCTTGCCCGTCTCCGCGACGCGCCCCGCCACGCCCTCGCCCACGTGGTAGCTGACGCGCCGCACAGCCTCCTCGTCAAGCCCGTAGCACGCCTCGACGCGAAGCTCTTCCGCCTCGGTATCGAGCAGCATGACGAACCCGCGCGCGAGCCCCTGTGCGCGCCCGAGCAGTTCGAGCGAGCGCGACATTGCGGGGCGCAAGTGCGGCCCGTCGGCGAGCGTCTGCCCGATTTCAAGCAGCGTCGCCATCTCGTGCGCATCCGTGTGTCCCTGTCTCGCGATGTGCGGAAGTCCGTGGGGAAGGTTGAAGACGTTTTCCATTGAAGAGCCCTGTTCGTTTGACCCGTCGAGCGCATCACGCGCCCGCCGTTAAGACGGCATCGTAGAGTCGGCCCCCATCGCACGTCAAGGCTACTATCGCCAGACAATTTTGTCGCATGTGCTTATCGCCGCGACAAATATGTCGGCTCGCCGATGGGAGCATTTAATAAAGGGACTTGTGCGGCTTTTTTCTCGATGTTGGAACTGGAGAAGAGGGCGATTCACGACAGAGCTGCAGAGGATGCACAGAGATATGCGTGATTACAACTCTCAAGCCTCTCCGTATCCCCTGCGTCCTCTGCGCCTCTGTGGTGAACTTCAACCTGCATAACCCTCAAGACGAATGGATAGCGACAATTTTGTTCGGCTCAAAATCAAGTCCGACAAAATTGTCGACAATGAATCGTCCCTTCACAAACAAGAGCCCATAACGAAGCCACTGAAATCTATCGTAAAGTCGCGACTATGCTCATCAGCCAGACTCATACGCCGACTCTTTGCGATGACCGTGTTGCGTGGCACGTGTGTTGTTAAAGGTGAAGGGCGTGAGTGAGCTTCATCGCGGAGGCGCGGGGTGCGGCGGGGGATGCTACGGGGGTGGACTTCCTCAACGACTCCGCGCCTCCGCGGTGAATACGATTTGAGACGAAACGCGTGTCCGTGACCGTCAGCGTCAATCTCAAGTTCAGGCAATCGCTCATGGCTGCGAGCCGAAGCGCGTGACGAACTCTTCCGGGGTAAGCTCCGCCGCCGCCGCAAGCTTCGCAACCCAAGCCTCTTCACGGAAGTCCTTCTCGCCAATCCTCACCATGTAGTCGCGCGCGACCTGATAACTCTCGGTGTCAACGTCAACGGGGCGCTGACGGCCGCGCCCGGTCTCGGCGTCTATCACCTCGGCGAAGGGGACGGGTCGGAACTCGCCGCCCTGAATCGTAATCATCGTGCCGGAGCCGTCGCCGTCGTAAAGATATCGGAAGGCCGCGTAGCCGAGGTCGCGCGCGTACTCGGCGTCGTAGGGAATCGGCGGCGCGCAGCGCAACTCGTAACCGATGGTCTTGTCAACGAGCGTGACCTTGATGCCGCGCCGTTCGAGGCGTGCCTGCACCTCGCTCTTGACCTTGCGCCCGAGATCAATCTCGGCGACACGGATGTTGCCCTGCGCGTCGCGGTCTACGTCCTGAAGCTCCGCGACCTCATCGGGGTCGAATCGCTCGACGAGCGCCTCGGCGAGCAGTATGACGCCGTGCGGGCGGTTCATCGCGCGGCGTTTGATGATGGTGCCCTCGACCACATCGCAGATGTCTGAGAGCGAGACGCGGCTGCGCTTGAACTCCTCGGGGATGATGGTGCAGGTGGCGCTTGCGGCCTTGCCGATGCCGAGCGTGAGGTGCCCCGTAGGGCGACCCATCGTGACGCCGAGGTACCAGCGCCCCGTGGTCTTCGCGTCCTCCATCAGACGCTGAACGAGTTGCACGCCAACATGCCGCGCCGTCTCAAAGCCGAGCGTGGACACCGAGAGCGGGAGCCAGAGGTCGTTGTCAATGCTTTTGGGAACCTGCACGACCTTGATGGCTCCGGCGGTCGCGCGCTCGACGGCCGCCGAGCTACGCACGAGGTCGTCGCCGCCGATGGTGATGAGCGCCTCGATGCCGAGCTTGCGCAGCGCCGCAACGACGTTGTCGAGGCTCGCCGCATCGCGCGTGATGTCGGTGCGCGAAGTACCGAGGATGGAGCCGCCGTCGAGATGTATGCGCGATACCTCTTCAATCGTCATCTCGTGCTGCTCGTCGGTGTAGCGCCCGGCCAGCCACTCGAAGCCGTCGTGAAAACCGACGGGCGTGCACGACATCTTGATCGCCTCGATGACGACCGCGCTGATGACGCCGTTCGTTCCCGGCGCGGGCCCGCCACCGACGAGAATACCTACTCGTTTGATTGCCATAGTATTTAAGTGATGAGTGATGAATGATGAATTGAAGGCAGCTTGCCTCTCATTCATCATTCATCGCTCATCATTCTTTATGCCGGGACGTGCCCGCTCAAATATCCGAACTTATTGCGGAACTCGTCCGGGGTCATGTTGCCTGCGAGCGCGAGCTTTTCGACATGGGAGGGGTCTTCAAAGTCGGAGGGCTCAAGCCGAATCATGTATTCGCGCGCGACGCGATAGCCTTCGCTCTCGGTGTTGACCATGCGGACGCGCGTGCGTCCCGTGCCGGGCTCGCGTATGTCAGTGAAAGCGATTGGTACCATGCGGCCGCCCTGCACGCTGACCATCGCGTCCGAGCCGCCCCGTAGCAGGAAGCGAACGGCGGCGTAGCCGAGGTCGCGGCAGTATGCGGCGTCGAAGGGGATGGGGTCGGCGCAACGCAGCTCGTAGCCGATGTTCTTGTTGGTGATGGTGACGCGAAGTCCGCGCGCGTTCAGGCGGCCCTGCACTTCGACCTTGACGCGGCGCGCGAGGTCTACTTCAGCGAAGCGTATGTGGCCGTGCTCGTCGCGCTCAACGTCCTGAAGCTCTGCCAGTTCCGCCGGATCAAGTTTTTCGATGAGCCCTTCGGCCAGCACGGCCACGCCGAACTGGCGTCCCATGGCGCGGCGCTTGATGATGGCTCCCTCGATGATGTCGCAGATGTCTGAGAAGGCGATTGTGCCGCGATCCGTGAACTCCTCGCCGATGATGGTGAGAGTGGCCCCGGCGGCCTTGCCGATACCGAGCGCGAGGAAGCCCGCCTTGCGTCCCATTGCGACGACGGCGAACCAACGCTTGGTCGAGCGCGCGTCCTCCATCAGATTCTGTACCATCTCGACGCCGACGTGGCGCGCGGTCTGATAGCCGAAGGTCGGAATGTGACTTGGCAGAGGCAGGTCGTTGTCGATGGTCTTGGGGACGTGGACGACCTTGATTGCGTGGCCGGAGCGTTCGGCGATGAAGCTCGAAGAGAGCGCGGTGTCGTCGCCGCCGATAGTGACGAGGTGCGTGACGCCTAAGCGACGCAGCGTCTCGATGACGGCGCGCGTGTCATGCTCGGACTTGGTCGGATTGTCGCGCGCGGTGCCGAGGACGGAGCCACCCTGCAAGTGTATGCGCGAAACGTCCTCGATGCGTAAAGGTCGCACATGCGACGTGTCTTCGCGGATGAGCCATTTGAAGCCGTCCTGCACGCCGAGCACTTGAAAGCCTTCGTTGATGGCTTCGATGGCCGCGGCCGAGATAACGGCGTTGATGCCGGGAGCCGGCCCACCGCCCACGATGATCGCCAAAACTTTATCGTTCGCCATAGAGGAGAAACGTGCCTCTTGAATGCTTTTGTTGAAAATTGAATTTTACCGGAGCGTGCGACTTAATCAAATCGCGCGGAGCGGGATTGGCTCAACGTTCGAGTCGGCGATGATATAATCACGTAAACCAAAAAGCGGGTATTCATTTCAAAGGGGGCATTCGTGATGGAGCAGAGAGAGCTTGGAAAGAGTGGGCTGCGAGTCTCGGCGTTGGGCTTGGGCTGCATGGGCATGTCTGAGTTTTATGGCGAGCGCGACGATGAAGAGTCGGTGGCGACGATTCAACGCGCGCTTGAGTTGGGCGTCAACTTCCTCGACACAGCCGACATGTACGGTGTGGGGCGAAACGAGGAGTTGGTCGGTCGCGCGATACGCGGGCGGCGCGATGGGGTTGGGCTGGCGACGAAGTTCGGGAACGTGCGAGGTGAGGATGGGAGCTTTCTCGGCGTCAACGGGCGACCAGAGTATGTGCGTTCGGCGTGCGAGGCTTCGCTCAAGCGGCTCGGGGTCGAGGTGATAGACCTCTACTATCAACACCGCGTTGACCCGCAGGTGGCAATCGAAGAGACGGTCGGCGCGATGTCGCGTCTGGTCGAAGAGGGGAAGGTGCACTACCTCGGGCTGTCGGAAGCCTCGGCGCAGACCGTCCGCCGCGCGCAGGCTGTCCACCCCATCGCCGCGCTCCAGAGCGAATACTCTCTATGGACGCGCGACGTTGAGGCGGAGATTCTTCCCGTCTGTCGTGAGCTTGGTATCGGGTTCGTCGCTTACAGCCCGCTCGGGCGCGGCTTTCTCACGGGGCGCTTCCGGAAGCCCGAAGATTTGCCCGAGGACGACCGGCGCAGACAGTTCCCACGCTTCAGCAAGGAGAACTTCCAACAGAACATGCGGCTCGTCGAGCGTGTGCGCAAGATTGCCGCGGAGAAGGGATGCGAGCCCTCGCAGCTTGCGCTTGCGTGGGTGCTGGCACAGGGTCGCGACGTGGTGCCGATACCGGGAACGAAGCGTCGCAAGTATCTTGAAGAGAACGTCGCGGCGGCCGAGGTTGAGATGACGGCGGAAGACCTCGCGCGCATCGAAGAGGTGCTCGGCGCTGAGTCGGTCGCGGGCGAGCGTTACCCTGAGCAAGCGATGAGTTCGGTCAACCGCTGATGGATTGATAACGGTTTGTAAGCGAGATAAGTTGAGAGAAGGGAAGCGGCGCTCCTTAACAAGAAGGAGCGCCGCTTCGGTCGTGGACGTAACCCAAGTTTGAGGCAAGAATCTACATTGAACACTTCCGCGTGCCGTCGCCGCGTATGAGCTTCGCGCCCACCGGGAAGCTACGCGTGCAACGCCGACGCTCCGGCTAGACCGTTCGACGGCCTGACAAGAGGTTGATCACGAAGACAACGAGCGCCACGACGAGCAGAATGTGAATCAATCCACCGCCGATGTGCGCCACGAGCCCGAGCAGCCAGAGCACGAGCAGAATGACAAGAATCGTCCAAAGCATCTTTCAAACCCTCCCTTTGATTCAGAAGTTTTAGAATCTATTCCATCAACCCTCACGGTCATAAACACACAGGGCAACGGCTATGCCAATTACTCGCGCGAACCGCCGCCGACGAGCAAACGTCTGGAAAGCCCGTGATTTACTGCGCCTGACGCGCTGGAGTGAATGAGAAGGGCAGCGCACCGTTTGGCTAAGGCGTGTATGGATACTTACCACGAAGGCGCGCGCGTGTTTAGAATCGCATCAGTACAGACGCTCGCGGCGCGGCGAGTCGGCCGGAAAGGTGAGGGCGACTCAACGGCACGTGAGCCGCGAGTCGCCCTTCATCTTTGCGAACGCTCTACCAAATCTGGCAGCGCTTGTCGGGCGGACGCACCATCGCGTCGCCGAGCTTGCACTGGAAGGCTTCGGCGAAGGCAGGCATGTTCGAGAGCGGGCCATTGACGCGGAAGCGACCCAATGGGTGCGGGTCGGTAGCGACGCGCTGGCGCGCGGCCTCGGGGCGTATGCTTTGCGCCCAGACCTGTGCCCACCCGAGGAAGAAGCGTTGCTCGGGTGTAAAGCCCGCGATTGTCGGAGGCTTCGGTTTGCCTTCGAGCGACTTCTTGTAGGCCGCGTAGGCCACGGTCAGTCCGCCGAGGTCTGCTACCGACTCGCCGACGACGAGCTTGCCATTCTGGTTGAGTCCGGGCTCGACCTCGAAGGAGTCGAACTGGTTGACGACGCAGTCGGTGCGCGCGTTGAACTTCTTAAAGTCGTCGGGCGTCCACCACATGACGAGGTTGCCGTCCGCGTCGAACTTCGCGCCCGAGTCGTCGAAGCCGTGCGTCATCTCGTGTCCGATGACTGCGCCGATGCCGCCATAGTTGAAGGCGTCATCAGCCTTCGCGTCGAAGAAGGGCGGCTGGAGAATGCCTGCGGGGAAGACGATCTCGTTCATCGAGGCGTTGTAATAGGCGTTGACCGTCGGCGGCGTCATGCCCCACTCGGTCTTGTCAACGGGCTTGCCAATCTTGCCGAGGTTGCGCTTGGTCTCGAACTCGCTGACCGAGACGGCGTTGTTGTAGTAAGCGCCGCGGCTGATCTGAAGCGGCTCGTAGCTGCGCCACTTGTCGGGGTAGCCGATCTTGCGGACGAAGGCATCGAGCTTAGCGATAGCGCGCTTGCGCGTGTCATCGCTCATCCAAGAGAGCGACGAAAGGTCGTCGCGCAGCGCCGCGACCAGATTCTTGACCATCTCCTGCGCGCGCGCCTTCGACTGCGGCGTGAACGTCCGCTCGATGTAGAGTTGGCCGAGCGCCTCGCCCAGAGCGCGGTCGGTCGAAGCCACGCAGCGCTTCCAGCGCGGAAGCTGTTCCTGCGTGCCGTTCAAAAACTTGCCGTTGAAGTTGAAGCTCTCTGCGACGAACTTCGACGAGAGCGTGCTCGATGTGGCGTTGACGAGATGCCAGCGCAGGTATGTCTTCCAATCCTCGACGGAGATTCCGGTCAAGAGACTGTCAATCGCTTTGAAGTATGCGGGCTGGCCGACGTTGATCTTGTCCACCTCGGGCAGGTTGATGGCGCGGAAGTACAGACCCCAGTCGAAGTGCGGCGTCATGGTGAGCAGTTCGGCCTTCGTCATCGGGTTGTATCGCTTCTCGGGGTTGCGCATCTCGACGCGAGTCGCAGAATTCTCCGCGAGTTTCGTCTCGATGTTCATCACCGTGTGCGCTTCGGCGTCGGCGCGGTCGGGGTCTGCGCCCAGAAGCTGGAAGGTGCGTGCGACGTGGTGGACATACTCGTCGCGCGTCTTCTGCGACTTATCGTCCTGCTTCGTATAGTAGTCGCGGTCGGGAAGTCCCAGACCGCCCTGCGCGGCCTGCGCGATGACGACGCGCGAGTCCTTGTAGTCTTGCGTCGCGCCGAAGCCGAAGACCGCGGGGATGCGGTGCGCGTGGAAGCGCGCAATCTCGTCTTCGACGCCGCCGAGGTCTTTGATGGCGTCGATGCGCGCAAGCTCCTGCTCAAGAGGCTTCGCGCCCTGCGCCTCGACTGCCGACTCGTCCATGCAGGACGAGTAGAAGTCCGCGACCTTCTGCTCGTTGCTCCCCGGCTTGAGATTCTTCTTCGCCGTGAGCGATTCGAGAATGGTATGAAGCTGCTCGTTGTTCTGCTCGCCGAGCATCTCGAAACGCCCCCAGCGCGAGTAGGCGGCCGGGATCGTGTTCTTCGCAATCCAACCGCCGTTGGCGAATTGATTGAAGTCCTGACAGGCCGAAGCATTGCGGTCAATGCTCGCCACGTCGAAGCCGGACAGCGACTCCGCCTTCGCATCGTTGCTCATGCCCTTCGCATTGTTCGCGCCGTGCTGGCCCTGTACGGCCGGGCCGAACGACCCGGCGAGCACGGCCGCAGCCGCCAACACGCACAGCAGAGCGGCACACTTAATCCGCAGAGATTTCATAACTCTAAGCTCCTCGTAAAATTTTCGGACTGCTCGCAGGGGAACCGGGAATGCACAGATGATAACAGCGCGTGAGGGTTTTGGTAAGCGGGGGCAGCATCGAGTGTCGTATTGCTGCCCGTTAGAAAAGGGAAGGGCGGCCGGTTTGGTCGCCCTTCCCTTTAATATCACGATGAGCCGGACTGGGCTCGAACCAGTGGCCCGCTGATTAAGAGTGAATTTCTATTCATTTCTACTTACCTCACAACATATCACCGTATGTCACTAAATCGTTGATATTGTTAGAGTTACGTCTGTTATGCTATACCCTGCTCTTGCATGAGATAACATGCAAGATGATGCTTTTTCATGCTCAATGCGTCATTCAAAGCGTTAGTGACGCATTGAAAACTTGACAAGAAACGAGCAGCTTTGCGCTGCTAGAACGGAGATAATCGAATGGCAAGAACGCGAACAGGTTGGATAGGACAAGATGAAGAAGGCCGATGGTTCTACCGCTACCAGTTCACAGACAGCTTCGGGAAGCGCCGTAACGTGCGGCGATTAGCTACATCAGAGTCGAACGCGAAGAGTCAGCTTCGCAAAGCTCTCAACAAACATGACAAAGGCGGTGAGCGTGTTATCGAGGGTGAGCGGCTAAGGTTTAGCAAATTCGCAAAGCTTTACGCGGAACGACGGATATTTGAGGCGGAGTATCAAGGCGACCGGAAGATCGCGGGGCTTCGCTCTCATAGGTCAGCGGAACTCTTTCTCGAAACGCTCAAGGCGCACTTCGCAGACAAGCTCGTTGCGACAATCACTCACGCAGATGTTGAAGAGTTTAAGCTGCTGCGACTTCGCACGAAGAAGGCTAACGACCAGGAGCGTAAGATTGCGAGCGTCAACCGGGAACTTGCTCTGCTGCGTTCAATGATGCGCTTCGCTAAACGTCAGAAGTGGATTCAGCGCAGCCCGTTCGAGGAAGGGGAGCCACTAAAATTTCTACGGCTGACGAAACAAAGCGCGAGCGCGTGCTGACTCACGAAGAAGAACAGCGTTTACTCGAAGCGTGTGGTGACCGCATGGTTACTTACAAACGCAAGGGGAAGGAAGTCGCCATGCTCGACAAAGGCGATAAGCGAGAGTCGCAGAAGTTTGCTGACTTTAGCGTGTTCGGCTACGACTACGAGAACAGCACCATTAAGGAGCTTTTGTTAAGCGGCGACTCTGAGTTCCATCTGGACAGGGCCTCCTTCTCAACGCTCCTTCCTGTTTGGCTGCGGGTGGGCGGGGCGCGGGCTCCTTAAAGGGGAGGGTTTAAGGTAAAGGGGCTCTACGCCTTCGGCCAAGTCAATGCTCCACGCCCCACGCCCGTAGGTGGCCGCTACGAGCCGCCGGCCCGGCATCATGTGTAAGTCCGTCACCTCTATGTTGGGCAGGCCGTACGGGTTGCCGAAGTTCGCCCACGTCGCCCCGCCGTCGTTGGTGAGGAAGGTGCCCAAGTCCGTGCCGACGTAGTACTTCGTGTCGGGGGTATCGGGATCGAGCGCGATGGCGTTGAGCGAGATGGAGGGCAGGGCGTTCTCACCCGTCCCGCCGACCGGAATCCAGCGGGTCTCCCGCGCGCCGGTGTTGTTGCAGCGCCAGATGTGAGACGAAGACCCCGAGCCGCCGAAGCCGACGAGGATTCTGTCCGGGTTCTGCGGGTGCACGGCTATGCTTGTAACGGCGGCGTAAGGGATGCCGCCAGGTAGCCCTCTATGACCGATCTCCTCCCAGCTAACCCCACCGTTCCGCGTCATCCACAAGGTGCCCGCGGTCGTCCCCACGTAGATGCGCTCCGAATGCTTGGGGGCAACGGCGATGAAGTTGATGTAATCATCGTTCCAAGCCATCTGCCGATTGCCGAGCCGGGGAGTCCATGCCTGATTACCCTGCCTGCTATCGTCCCTGCGCCATAAGTACTGAGTCCCCACGTAAAGTATGTCCGGGTTATTCGGGTCGAGCGTGACGGGGGCGATGAAGCCCCTTGTTTCGTTGTTCCAATAGACCTCCTTGTTCGGCGGCCCCACACGGTAGGAGATGTCTTCGCTCTTCGTCCAGAAGTCCCCGGTTCTGTAGATCACGAGGTACTGTAGCGTGAGATATTGAACGCCCTTGTTGAGGGGGTTGGGGTTGATGGCGCAGAAGCCGCCGTCCCATTTGCCCTCGGTCGTCCACTCGTCGGTCTTCCCCCTTCGGACGGGCGTCGCGTTGTCCTGCGTGCCGCCTATCATCCATCCGGGGTCGGAGGGGTCAACGGCGATGCGGTAGAACATCGTGATTTCGAGGTCGTCATTCAGGTTGTCGCGGAAGCTCCAAGACTCGTTGCCCTGTGCGTCGCGTTTGTAGCTCAGGCCGTAGACGCCGCCGTCGTTGCCGACGAGGAACTCAGCCGGGTTGTGAGGGTTGACGGCCAAGGCGTGTTGGTCGGTATGAGTCTTCGGGTCGGTGCTGCTGGTCTCGCTGATGGCTTGCCAGTTCGTTCCGCCGTCGGTCGAAACCAGCAGGTCTTTCAGCCCGACGAAGAGCAAGTCTTTGTTGCCCCCCGGATGTTTTACGCACTTGAGGTAGAAGTCGTAGTCGGTCTGTTCCCAGTTGTAAAGCGGGTCATTCAGGTTTTGTAGAGGGAACGTTGTCGTAACCTTGCTCCAAGTATTCGTCGCGTTGTTCCAAGTCCAGAGCCGGCCGATGGCGGGCGAGTTGGCGGTGATGAGGTCTTGGTACTCTTGAGTCATCACATAGACCGTTTCCGGGTCGGTGGCTGAGGGAGCTACGTCGATATTCTTCAGACATTCTCCCATCGGTTGCTCGTCGGCGGGCTTTCCGGGAAGAGGAAGGCCCGGGAGCGGCTTCCATTGCTTCCCGTTGTCCTTCGAGATGCGAATTTCGCCGGGACTACAAGTGTCAGTCCTGCTGCTGACGCCCACGGCGTAGTAGTATCGCTTCCCCTGCGCGTTCGCCACGCCGACCTCGACGTTGCGCCAGTCGGTTCTGTCGTCGGCCGCGTCTGAGACGCGCTCCCAGCTCAAGCCCCCGTCCTCCGAGCGGTACATCAAGCCCCCGCCGTAGGGGTGCCTCCCGGCGGTAACGGTGATGATCTGCGGGTCGTCCGGGTCGAAGAGAATCTGTGTGACTGAAGACCACCTTAACTCGGCCTGAAGGGCAGGCTCCCAAGCGGGATGGCCGTCCCTCGCAACACCGCCCGTCCTCGTAATCATCAACCCATAGCCGTAACCCAGCCAGCCCCTGCCGCGGTCGTAGTCACCCGTCCCAACGATGATGAAGTTTGAATCGTGCGGGTGGACGACCACCCTTGAGAACTTCACGTTCTCCCAATCGTCGCTCAGGCAATCCCAATCTTTGCCGCCGTCCTCCGACTTCCAGAAGCCCCCGCCGGCCGAGGCGAGGTAGATGACATTTGGGTTGTTCGGGTCGAAGGCAAGGCCGTTGACGCGCCCACTGGTCGTCCCGGCCCCGTGGTACTGTCGCTCCGGCGGGACGGGCAGCTTCTTCGGCCCGAGGAAATGCCACCTCAGCGCCTCCCCGTCCTCCGGCAAGAGGGCGTTGTGCTTGTCGTCCACGAAGTTGACTCGGGGCATGACCGAACGTTGGGAGAGCGCGCGCTCGAAGGCCCTCAGGTTAGCCACCCCTCTCGTGAAACCATGCTGCTGCATCCAGTAACGATAGGCGCTCTGGTAGTTCCAGCTCTCGCCCGGCCTCTCCTCCAGCGCTTCGACCTCTTCGCTCAACGCCTTCATCGAGAAGAGAGACGCCGCTCCGCGCCGTCTTTTAATCGTGGCGGACGAGGCTGAGCGCAGATGCCGCGCCGACGACCGCCGACGGTCTTGGGTCTGGCGTGCCGCCTGCGGCGTCACTGTCGCCTTGCCGGGTGCGCCTGCCGCCACTCTTTCAGGCGAAGGCTTTTTCGCCCCAACGGCAAACGTCAGGAGAGCCGACGCGAAGCCGATAAATAGGATAGGGCAGAGGTACCGGCTCGCTGCTGACATTGGTTTCACACTCCTCGGCGCGGCTTCTTACGGACGCGGCTCTTTACGTGTGTAGGCTGCGTCCCCGCGCTTCCGAACGGCCTCGTTGCTTTTTAACGCCTCGTCGACTAGCTCTCGAAGGCTCTCGTCAGTCTGGTAGATTTTCAACGACTCTGATTGCTGGAGTTCGAGCAGCCCCCTCATGGCCTGCGGATGACCTGATAGACCTAGAGCTTGTATCGCGCTCTTCGTTAGTTGAAGATTCCGCGTGTCGGACTGATCCGCGTAAGGCGACAGCCATCCAAGACGCCGTGACCACGCGGCAGGGTTAACGCTTTTTAAGAGGTAGTCCAGGGCCCTCGTATCGCGTCCGGCGAGATAGCCGAGAGAGATGACGGCTGCCGACTTGGCCGTGTACTCCTCCCTTGAGAGCTTGCCGGAGCCTCTTTCGATGAAAGCTATCAGCGCGGCGGTCGCGCGCGGATTCCTTCCCATCCCCAAGATGGCGACGACGTTGCGCCAGTAGAAGCTCTCGGCGCGGTCGTTGAGCAGGCTGACCAAAGTTGCCACGTCCCGGTCGCTGCGGTAGCGGCTTGCCTCCTCGAACAGTACGCCGTGAAAGAAGGATTGCCTGACGAAGCGCCGCAGACTCATCTCGGAGGTTCGGCTCTGACTTTTATACCCTGCCCCCGCGAGGCTGCCACTCAGGAGCATAAAAGACAGACTCAGTCGTAACAGGTAGGTCACAGGCCATCTCCACGCCGGTTCGCCGACACTACTCCCGCCGCTAGACTGTGATCCGTGCGAGGCGGCGAGCCCAACGCCGGCCTATCACTGCCCCTGACCGCGCGCATATCGTTCAAGGCCAAGGGCGCGCACTTTACGGTTCTCCTCAAGAGCTTCCTGAATGGTTTCGGAGAAGTCTTCCCTATCCGCCGAGGGCGGCGCGCCCTCCATCATTGTACTCAGCGGAGCGCGATTAAAACGGTTGAGGGTGTTGAGCGCCCCGGCGTCGCCCGACACCCCCAGAGCCATGATCGCGCTCTCGGCGAGTTGCTGGTCACGCGCCCGCGCGTCGGGCGTGAACGGGCTGACCCAGTTGAGGCCGCGCCATGAGCCCGGCCTCGCGCCCCTCGCGAGGTAGTTGACGGCATCCGTCGTTCCGGTCTGGCCCAGCATGTAACCGACGGCGATGAGCGCGCCCGCCTTCGCCCGGTACGCCTGCGGGCTGAGTTGGCCCTCGCCCCTCTGCACGAACGCGGAGAGGTGCTCGAACGCCGCAGAATTTCCAGTCATCCCGAGCGTGGCGGCGATATTCGGCCAATACTCCTCTTCGGCCGGGTCTTGCAGCATGGCCGCGAGCGTCTGAACCGCTTCAGGCGTGTTGAAGCGCCGCGCCGCCTCGAAGGGCACGCCGTGAATGAACCTCTCGTGGACAAAATCCCGCACGTCGGGGGGGAAGAGAAACTCCTCGGTAAATGGCGGGGCCGCGGGCTGGGAGAATCGCAGGAACACGTCGGCCTCAAAGTCATCGATTTTGCGGTGGTCGTCAGCAACGACCGGGAACATCACAGCGTCGCTCTGGCCGCGATGATGCAAGTTCAGCGTGTGTCCGTATTCGTGCGCCCAAAGAATCCCCTCGGTCATGGGTTCGCCTGGCGGCGTGAAACGGACGACGACTACGCATTCCTCCAGAAACTTCGCACACCCGATGATGCTCGGATTCACCTCGCCGTCGCACTTGTTGATCAGATTAACGACGTGAATATAACCCGGCTCCGAGCAGACCTGCCGGAAGTCGCCCTCCGTATGGATCTCGCCATCGCCCCGCGTGAATGTGGTGAGGTTGCCGTCTCGGGTTAAAGTAAGGTTGCACGACACGTCGCCGTCGCCGTCGTTCGTCTGGAGCACGGCCGAGGCGTTTCGCAGGATGTCGTCCGCATCATCTTCACTTATTTGCGAAGTGACGAATCTTGTGACCTGCAAGGCTCTCACTTGCGGGGCCACGCGGTCGGATTGCGGTGACGACTCTGGGCGGGGCGCAATCGTCGGGCTTCCATTACTACAGCCGGAGAGCGTGAGCGCAATCGCCAACGCCGTGACGAACACCGCCTTGTGGAAGGGTGCTCTTCTCATAACCGACTCCTGAGTGAATTTTAGAATCGTGACGGCGGAGGCCAGTTCAGGCCGTTGTGCCCGGCTAACCTCCGCCCGTGAATGCCGAGTGGCCCTGCGGGTTGGGCCGCTTGGCTTTACGGCTCAGGTTCCTCTTCCGGCGGGGAAGACGCTTCGAGCTTCTTCTTCTCCTCGTTGATCTCGTTCTGGGTCTTCAGCAAGTCAAGCTCGCGCTTCTTCTGGGCAAGCGGGTCGTTGGCGGCGGCCGCCGCCTTTGCGGCATCGTCTTTGGCCTTGTCGCGTGCGGCCTTGGCCCCGACTATGTCATTTGCCGCGCCCGCCGCCTCGTCCACGAGTGACTTCTCAAGCAACGCGTTTGAGGCGAGCTTGAAGTTCTTCATCGCGCCCGTGTTCTCGTCGAACTCGACCGTGTACTGGGTCTTGCGCCCGGCGGCCGAGGCCGGGAGCGAGGCCGTGACGCCGAGCTGTGCGACCTTCATACGAGTGCGCGCTATCTCTTTGCCGCCGGGCATGAGCGGGACGGGCGGGGCGGCCTCGTTGGGGTTGGACTGCCTCCACATCTGCCCCTGCCTGCTCTGTATCGCGAGGCTGGTCATATGCGGGGCAGTGAGTGCGCCGCTCTCGAGCTTGACGACGGCCGCCGCCGGGATGCGGTAATAGAAACCGCGCTCGCCGTTGCCTTCGTCTCTGGTGTTGGCGGCCGCCATGTGGCCGAGGAAGCCGTCGTCGTCAGTCACGCGATTAACGCGCACCCACAAAGCCTCCGAGTCACCCGGCGCGAGGGGGCAGGTGTCAGCCTTGAAGGAGTCTTTAATAATGACGCCCTGTTCGACGGCCTCGTCCGTGTCGCAGAGCCCCTTCTTCTTCGAGATGACGAGCAGCGCCGGGGAGGTTTGCGAAGTGTTGTAGCCGCCCGCCGAAAGGATAGATTTTCCGGGGATGAAGCGAAAATCGGCGGCCCAAGTGTCTTCGCTCTTGGTGCCGAAGAAGATTGTGTTCTGCTGCGCGGCGATGGCCGCGTCGAGTTGGTCGAGCTTCAGCTTTAAGGTGTCCTGCGGCAGGCTCTCGCCGGTGTCGAGGCTCTGCCGTTGTTCCTTCAGCGCGACGAGCAACTCGTACTGTTTTTTGGCTTCGAGAAAGCCGTTCAGGAAGGCGCCTGCCTCATCGAGAAAGCCGGTTGCGGGGGTGCTTGCGTCATCCGCGAACGTGACGGCGGCGTCTATCTTCTTCTTTTTGTCCCGCAGTTCCTCCGCCTTAGGATTTCCGCCAAGAGCGACGGCAAGATTCACGACTTCAACCTTGGCATTTGTGACGTCTGTCCTCACCCTGTTGTATAGCGTATTTACTTCCGCGTTCAGGTGACCCAATGCCGTCGTTTGCGTGGGGGTGGCGGCGTCGGTGGTTTTGTTGTCGGTGATGCTTAGGATTGACAACGCGTCGGCGAGCTTGCCCTTGGCCACCTCGATCTTTGTTTCGGCCAGTTTGGCATGATTGCTCGCGTTCTGCGCTTGCGCGGCCCCGATGCCGGTCGCCTCCGCCACCGCCGAGGCTTTCGCTGCGGCGTTAGACGCCGCCTCCGCGATGATTACGCTGCGGCAGATTTCCATCTGCGCCTTTTGCAGCGCCGCCTCCTCGTCGATTCTCAAGTTGCGCACAGCGCCACTGCTTCGCACGGCCGCAGCCGCGCCCTTGGCGATGTTGGCGCCGACGGAGATGGCGGCGCGGGCGCCTTTGATGGCGACATCTATGGCCGTGTTCTCCGACGAGGCGTCGCCTTTGGTGATGACGCCCTCGTTGTTGAAGGCGAGTTCCATCGTCTTGTTCTCGAAGAAGCCGCCCTTGATCTTGGCGATGTAGTGTTCGTTCGGGTCGGGCTCGCCGCGCGAGGAGAAGGTCGGCGTGTCGAGGCTGTAGGACTTGCCCTCTTCGGTGATGCGGCCGGCGGCCACCTCTCTGGAGAAGAAGCAGGGCGCGTAGCTCTGAAGCTCGCCCGGCTTCTTCTCGACCAGCTTGAAGGGGAGCCTGACCGTCACGATGGTGCGGGGCAGCGCGTAGGGAACGCCGTTGAGGACGACCGGCTTGGTGAAGCCAGCGGGCGGCACTTTAGTGACGACGTTCTTACTCTTGAAGCATGCCGCGTTGAGCAGGCCGGAGACGAGCAGGCAAGTGACGAGCATTCTGCGTAACTTCAGCATCATAATTCTCCTCAGGATGTGTTTAGGGCTTCCGTTGTAAGTATTGCCTCCCAGTTATCATCTGAGCCTCGCGTTTACCCGGCGCGTAACATCAAATCAATTCATCGTGCATAACGCCTCGCCTTTCCGGGGGCAGCAGTGCGAATAGTCGCGCACCCTGTCGCGCGTGCGGCGGGACTGTCTCTAACAAGTCTTCCACCGCGGCCCGGCGGAGATGGCGCACGCGCCGGCGGGCAGTGGCTCATGTTCATGCATCCTTCAGAGAGGCCGCGCAAAGAGACGCAGTTACGAATCGAGAATGTCGAGAGCGGCACTGACCGAAATCCGGAGCGGCCCGGCCCGGCCCGCCACATCGGTGCTTTCCGAAATACTCTTCGCCGACGCGGCGGGGGCAAGGACGGCCCTAGCGTTCTTTACCTTCTCCTCGAGGGACTCGCGAGACTGCTGCGCCTGCTCTTTGGCGTGCTGGGCGGCGTCTGCCTTTTGAGTCTGGCGGGTGACCTCATCCTTGAGCGTCTTCTCGGTCTGCTGCGCGGGCAGCCTCCCGAAGTAGTAGCCGATAATGACGAAGATGATTGGCTCAAGCCGCGCCACCATCTTCTCGTCCGGGAGTGGCCTCAGCCACCCTGTGAGGGCCGCGCCATAGAGCGCGACGAACACAATCGTGAGCAGCACCATCACCCAAGCCTTGATGCCATCAGACACGCCTTGTGTCTGTGAGACGTCGTTGGCGGCTTTGACCGTCATGTGTGACTCCGTTGAGGCTTCCGTCAGCTTCGATATAGTCGTTGCAAAACCCGCCGCGGACGCTATATAACTTCTCCGAATTCTTCGCGAGGGGCCTGCAGCGCGGCGACCGCGCCCGCCGCGCGCTGCGTCTTCAGCCGCGGTCGTCCACTAACGCGTCGGACGCCGTCGAAAACTATCACCAGCAGGGCGGATATATTTTTCACTTGCCCGGAGGCGACTGCCCGCGCCCCGTTTGAGAGGAACGCCATGACCGCCCCACCCGCGGAAATAACCGAGCTACTCGTCCGCTGGAGCGACGGCGACAGTGCCGCGCTCGAAAAGCTCCTCCCTCTCGTCGAGACGGAACTTCACCGGCTCGCGCACTCATACATGCGGCGCGAGAACGAAGACCACACACTACAGACCACCGCGCTCGTCAACGAGGCTTACCTGAAGCTCGTGGATCAGACACGCGTCTGCTGGCAGAACCGCGCGCACTTCTTCGGCATCGCGGCGCAGCTCATGCGGCGCGTGCTCATCGACTACGCGCGCGTCAAGGGGCGCGGCAAGCGCGGGGGCGGCGCCTACAAGGTCGAACTCACGGAGGCCGACGCCATCTCCGAGGAGAAGTTCGTCGAGCTGCTCGCGCTCGACGAGGCGCTCGAAAGGCTCGCGGCCATAGACGGGCGCAAGGCGCGCGTCGTCGAGCTGCGCTACTTCGGCGGACTGAGCGTGAAGGAGACGGCAGAGGTCTTAAAGGTGTCGGAGGTGACAGTCGCACGCGACTGGGAGATGGCGAGGGCGCTGCTCGCGCGCGAGATCGGCAATGGAAGTTAAGGACTGGGGACGCATCGAGGAGGTGTTCCACGAGGCCCTCCCACTCGACGCCGCCGCGCGGGCCGCGTACTTCGACGGCGCGTGCGCAGGCGATGCCGCGCTACGCGCGGAAGTCGAGTCGTTGCTCGCCGCGCTCAAGGGTCGAGAAGGTTTCCTACAAGAGCCCGCCTTCGACCTCGCCCTTAAGGTCATATCGTCGGACAAGGCCGAGGAGCTTACTGGCAGGCTCGTCGGCCCTTACGCGATACGCGAGCAGCTAGGCCGCGGCGGGATGGGTGAGGTCTACCTCGCGGAGGACACGCGACTCGGGCGCAGGGTCGCGCTCAAGTTCCTCTCGGCGCGGCTCACTGACGACAACTGGGCCAAGCGGCAGTTGATCAAAGAGGCCCAGTCCGTCGCGATGCTCGAACACCCGAACGTCTGCGCCGTACACGGCATCGAGGAGTCGGACGGGCACAGCTTCATCGTCATGCAGTACGCCGAGGGCGAGCCGCTCTCGACGCTCATACGAAGGCAACTCCCGGAGATTAAGCACGCGCTCTCCTATGCCGTACAGATAGTCAGCGCAGTCGCCGAGGCGCACGCGCACGGCATCATCCACCGCGACCTCAAACCGCAGAACATTGTCGTCGGGCCGATTGGGCAGGTGAAGGTTCTGGACTTCGGGCTCGCGAAGACCGTCCAGCTAAAGCAGGGGGCGGGCCTCCTCGGCGACGACACGGGCCAGTTCCCCGGCGGCCTGGTGGTCGGCACGGTCGCTTACATGTCGCCCGAGCAGTTACGTGCGGAGAGGCTCGACTTCCGTAGCGACGTTTTTAGCCTTGGCACCGTGCTCTACGAACTGTTCAGCGGCGCGCGGCCCTTCGCGCGCGCGAGCAAAGCCGAGGTTATCTCGGCCATACTGACGAGCGAGCCCGCCCCGCTCGCCCGTCCCGGTGGTGACATCCCGCCCGAGCTCGCGCGCATCGTCCACAAGTGTCTTGAGAAGAACAAGGAGCGACGCCACCAGTCCGCGAGCGAACTGCTCTACGAGCTTAGCTGCCTACAGAACGGCTCGGGCCCCGTGCGCCGCGTGCCGCGCGCGGGACTGTGGATTCCGCTCCTCCTCGTCCTGATGCTAGTCGCGGCGTCTGCCTTCCTGTACCTGCGCCCGTCAGGGGCGGGTGCCCGCACGCTGGCCGTGCTGCCCATCTCCAACGCAAGCGCCGACCCGTCGGTAGAGTCCCTCAGCGCGGGCCTGACGGAGGACTTGATTAACAAGTTCTCGCGCCTGTCGGCGCTGCGGGTGAAGGCACTCACGGTCGTCTCCGGCTACAAGGGGCACGAGTACGACCCGCTTGCCGTCGGACGCAGCCTACGCGCCGATGCGGTGCTTACGGCGACATTCGTGAAGCAGGGCGACATGCTCATCTTGCAGACGAGCCTTGTCGATACTTCCGACGGCACGCAGCTCTGGGGCGAGCGCTACAACGTGACCCACGGGCAGGTCTTAGATCTGCAGGAGGACGTATCGCAGAAGGTGACCTCAAGGCTTGCGCCATGGGCCAGCGAGGGCGAAAAGAGACTGCTTGAGTGGCGGCCCACACGTAGCAACGAGGCCCTCAACGAGTACTACCAGGGGCGCAACCTCTGGGAGAAGCGCAGCAAGGAGAACATACGCGAGATCATGGCCCACTATCAGCGGGCCACCGAACTCGACGCGTCATACGCGAGGCCTTACGCGGGGCTGGCCGACTGCTACGTGCAGCTCAACACGCCGGCTTACGGCAACATGCCCGCCGAGGAGGCCATGAAGAATGCGAGGTACATGGCGCTCAAGGCCGTCGAGATCGACGACAGCCTGCCCGAGGCGCACACTTCGCTCGGCGTCGTTCGGCTCAGATTCGAGTGGAACTGGCCCGAGGCGGAGAAAGAGTTCAAGCACGCCATCGCCCTCAACCCCGAGTACGCGTGGGCGCACTACTGGTACTCGCCACTGCTCTCGGCCACAGGCCGCCACGAAGAGGCGATAGAGCAAAGCCGCCTCGCGAATGACCTCGCGCCCTTCTCCCCCGCCGCGCGATTGGGCAAGTGCCGCGCGTTCTACCTCGCGCGCCAGTACGACTCTGCAGCCGCGTGCTCGGACGAGGTGCTCGTCGGCGACCGCGACAACGTGACGGCGCAATACATACTCGGCTACGTCTACCTGAAGCAGGGAAAATACGCCGATGCCGTGAGGATACTGGAGAAACTTTACGCTAAGGACAGGCAGCTCGCGGCGGCGCCCTTGGGCTTCGCGTACGGTAAGAGCGGCGAGGTGGGCAGGGCTCTGAAGATACTCGAAGACCTGGAAGAGATGTCGAGGGCCGGGACGTACCTGCCGCCGCAGGAGAGGGCGATCATTTACACGGGGCTCGGCGATAGGGACAAGGCCTTCGCGTGGCTCGAAAGGTCATACGCAGAACACTTCGCGACTCTCATCTTTCTGACAGCCGACCCCATCTACGAAGACCTCAGCCCCGACCCGCGTTTCAGGGATCTTGCGCGACGACTCAACCTCGCGCCCGGCGGCCCGCCGTCGCCGTAGCGACACGCGCGACGTGCCCTGAACTCCGCGCGCCTCTTCCAATTCAGACAAGACAGCCGCCAGTTCCCCTGCGGCCTCCACGGCGCTGGGCCGCTCATGCTGTTCGGCGCTGAGCAGCGTGGTCAACAGACGGCGCGCTCGCGCGCCGATTCCACGCCTCAACTTCCACACATGGACGGGCGCGCGCGGGTCGTAGAGTCTCCCTGTCAGAAGCAGGTAGAGCGACGCGCCGAGCGCGTAGATGTCTTGGTGCATGTGCGGCGTCGCCTCCCCGCCGGCGGACGCGGGCGGCATGAAGGCGGCCGTTCCCCAGGGGCTTTGGTCCGGGCTTTCGGCCGGGCACGCGCCCTCGAAGTCGAGCGGGCGCAAAGAGGCGTCCGCCGTCACGACTACGTTGGCGGGCTTGCAGTCGCGCCAAGCCCACCCGGCCTCGTGCATGCGCGATAGGAGCGTGGCGAGCCGGAGGCCGTACGCGAACGCGCGCGCCAGCCCGAGCCGCCTGCGCCTCTTCAGGAGCAGCGACTGCAATGTCTCGCCCTCGACGTACTCCGTGACGAGATAGCCGTTGCCCTCGACCTCGAACGACGCGTAGACGCGGGGCACGGGCACACCCGCTTCGCGTAGGGCGCGCAGTACAACCTCCTCGTGCTTCACGCGCCAGTGCCCGTCGCGGCCGTCCCAAGCCAACTCCCCCGCGGCGCGTCCCTCCTTCAGCACGCACAGGCGCGGTGGCCACGTGCTCAGGTCGAGCGCCTTGTAGACGCCGCCCTTGCCCCTCTGTGCCAGCGCCTCGAAGGCGCGGAAGGTCGTCGCGAGCGGGCTCGCGTGGGCGGCTACCCCTTCACACGTCTCGTCGAAGGCGAATGGGTCTGACACCCATTCGGGCTTCGCATCCGCGGCCTCACGCACGTCGGCGACGAGGCGGCCGTTCGGGTCGCGCATGGCAGGCGTGCGGGTACCGTCCGGGTTCTCGATCTCAACGTGCCTGAAAGAGCCGTAGCGGTAGAAGACAGGAGCGTCTGGGCGGAAGCGCCGGTCGAAGGGCACGGGCGGCGCGCTCATGCCGCGCGTGAGTTCGTACAGGCGTAGCGCGAGCGCGACAGCCTCTTCTGGCGCGCGCGGGTAGACCGTTATGAACTTGCCGACCTGACTGTAGCCGTAGAAGAGTCCGCAGTTAAGCTTCTGCAACTCTCGGAGGGAGGCGGGGGCTTTGAACCGCTCGCCGCTCGCGAGCAGCACGGGCGCGATCCTCTTCAAGACCTCGCTGGCCGTGAGCACCGTGGCCGATACGTGCAGCTTCCACCCCTGCTCTGCGTCGTCGGCACGAGGCCCGCGGCTATAACGCCAGATCAAGCCTTCGCGACACACGGGCAGGTAGTCAGCGCACAGACGCTCCCACTCGGCGCGCAAAGTCTCCGCCAGAGCGCCCGAAGTGTTGTCGCCTCCCTCGTAACTGAACCCTTCGCCCTTCAACATAAGAGTCCGCGCCCGCGCGTCCGCGTCTAGGGCTTGTCCAGTTCGGCCGTCGTGTTGCCATCGAGCAGGTGGTCGGTCGTGGTAGTGCCGCACACGCCGTTGGCGACGAGGTAGGCCCTCTCCATCTGGCGCATAGGGTCGGTCGTGCCGTCAATCGGTTTGAGCCGTGCCAACTGTGTCGGGTCGGCGGCCGTGCCCGTGGCGTCTGCGGCGGTGAGCAGGTAAGTCATGTACGCCTCCCACTCGGTCGTTATGTTCGGCAGCTTCCCCTGCCCGGCGGCGATGGCCGCCTGGGCACGCCGCTGCACCTCCTCGGCAGTGGGTGATTTCCCCCCTGTGGAGGCGTTCTCATTAAGAATCTGTGTGATCACGCGCTGTATGCTCTGTCTTAGTGTCATAGTTTCTCTCCGCCGCGCGCGGTACGCGCGGCTCTGTGTAAACTCCGAGACGCGCGCGACGAGCGCCGCCCGACTCACAACACGCGCGCGAGGCGCATGAGGTCTTCCAGCTTGAAATCCGGCCGCACGGCCGCAGTCAATCCCGGGAGCTGCAGGATAGAGTCTCTGCCCCTGCGGGCCAGCGTGACGAGCACGCCCGCGACGAGTCGGCTGCCGACCGGCCCGAGGCGCTTCCCGCCGTTTAAGTACGCGGCCTCCGCCAGCACGTAGAACCAGAGCGGCGTGCGCGCAGAGAGCTTCCACTTCGTACCATCCTCCGCCGTGCGCACCGCGCGCAGCACGCCGAGCTGCCTGCCGCCGGGGATGCGCGCGGCCACCGACTCGATGTCTGCGTCGGACATCCTATCGGCGGGCCTGAGCCTGAGCGCGTCCGCGACGGCCTGCCCGGTCGGGATGTTCAAGACGTAACCGCGCAGGAGTGTCAAGACGGGCAGCCTGTGTTCGGGCAGCGTGCCATCCGCGCGGGGGGGGAAACCCGGCAGGTTCGACAGCGACGCGGTCAGGCGCGTGTCTATGAGCCGCGCGCGGTTAGAGCCGCCGTCGAGAAAATTCCCCCACCGGATCATCCAGTTCTCCGGCAGGGTCGTGTAACGCCCGAAGACGTTGAAGAGACTGAGCACCGGCGCGAACTCGGCCGTGAAGCGGTCGTTAATGTCGTAGGACTCCCTCACCATGCTGTGCCCGAAGCGGTAGGCCGCCGCGGTGAACTCGAACGGCATGAAAAACGTCGAATCGGGCGGGTCGTAGAACTCCCAAGGGCCGGACAGCATCTCGTCGAGTACACTCGCGTCCGCGACGCGCGGAAGGAAGTCGTTGACGACGACAGTTTGGTAGTAGAGGCGCAGGAGCCTACGCGCCGCGTGATGGTCGTAGCCGCCGGCGACTATGACGTTGTGCGCGCGCAGGAAGGCGGCGTGGAGTTGGCTGACGATGGTGGTCTCGTCGTTACGCCTGTCCCCCACGCGCGGCACGCGCTCGCGCTCAGGAATCTCAGCAAGAGGACCGAGGCGCGGAAGGTCGTAGAAGTCGTCGCCCTTGCCGAGCGGGCGCGGCGGGACGCCAGTCGTCACACGGCCTATCAGCATGAGGTTTATGCCCGCGCGTGGCGACTCGTCATAGATGCTGTCGAGGTCGAGCCCCGGTGTGTGGTGGTTGACTATGCGCCCTATCCGGTCAGGCGATAAGGGCTTTAGGTTCGGGTCGTCGAAGTCTACCTCGCCCGGTATCCCCATCAGTGTGATGTCGTGGTCTACGAACTGACCGAAGTAAGTGTAGGCAGATGGGATAGACGAGTCGAGCGCGGGATCTGTCCCCGGCTCGCTCATAGTGTCGCCGAGTTCTTTGAGGGCGCTCACGGTCCTCGGTGAAGTCGGGAGGAGCGCGCTGGGGTCTTTCTGAAGGTCGGGGAACATATAGCCGAAATGCGCGGGCTCAGGCGTCGCGGCCGGGGGCAGCGGGGGCGTGTCCGGGTAGGGACGGGGGATCGTCCGGACGTCGAACTCGTCGAGCGTCACGGCGTCAGAGAAGGGCTCTATGGTAAACATCACTCTTACCTCTTGCCGTCAGTAGAATGCGCGTCCCGCCTGTTCGCATTACCTAACGCGTCGACGTGGTCCGAAAGCTATCATATTCGTGCGCGGCGGCTTCAGCTCTGACGCGGGGCAAACCTTCGCTACCGAGATCAAGCTGGAAGCCATGGCCCCGAGGCTTCCCAGACCTGGCTGAAATCTTCATTTCTAGCGGCGGCATGAGGAACGCCCGTAACGCTGCGGTCACCTCGGCCAGTGATTTCCCTTCCGCCTCGATGTGCCCCTTACGGAGGAAGCCGTTCCACTGCGCAATCTTTTCGGCGTTCTCGTAGAACGTCGGCCTCAGCGCCGACGGAGGGTCTATTGGCACTGGCGTCCCCCGCCTCTCGAAGGTGGCTTTGATGGAGCGGCATAGTGTCGCCCCGTCAAAATCGAAACGCCTGCTCAGTTCCCACAGGTTGTAGAAGTCCTTCATCCTCGTGTTCAGCATGCCGAGTTTGACCATCGCCTCGAACTTCTCGGCGACGCTCGTCTCGCGCGCGTATGCCTTCAGCCTCGGCGCCGGGAAGTTCAGCAGCACGGGGAACTCGACCTCCTCTGGCCCGGGCACCACCGCATCGCCGAATCCGACGTGTCGAGGTCGCGCGTGGGCCGGTGCGGCGCGCCCGTCCAGTAGGAGAACAGGAGCGCGCCCTTAAGGATAAACTGTTCGCGGTGATCGGAAACGCTCAGGCGGTAGAGAAGCCGCTCGCGCGCGTACCGCGACAACATCTGCCCGAACTCCTCCCCGCGCGCGCGAGGCTCGCTAAGCGGGCGCGCACCGAGGCGGCCAGATTCTTTACGTCGCCCCGTGTCATACGAGCGACTCCAGGTAGGGGCGCATCACGCGCGCGACTCGGCAAACTTCGGCGTAATGCCAGAGTTCGTCCGCCGTGGCGGCCCTCTTCCGCCAGCAGTCGCGCAGCGCCTCGAGCGCCACGTCGAGCCCGATCTTGTTCCGATACTTGAAGCAGTCGGCTACTGTCTTGGCGGGGCAGTAGACCTTAACGCCCATGCCCTCGACCTCGTGCCCCTCGACGCCGGCCGTGAGTGCCTCTCCCGAGAATCGCACGATCCTGAGCGGGATAATCTCCTCTTTAGGGCGGCGCGCCTTCACGTCGATGGCCATCCAGACTTCGTAAGGCGACTGCGTCGTCAGGTCATGGAAGCGGAGGGCGGAGAGCAGGCAGACCACACCGTGTGGCACCCGCAGCGCCGCCTCGGCCAGCGTGTGGTGTTCGGTCAGTTCCGCTCCGGGGAGTGCGTAAAGCCCGCGCCCAACCCGCTCTAGCTTCTCCTTGCGGTACAGGCGCCAGAGGTAATCGGCAGGCAGGTCAGCCCGCGCCAGATCGCGCGGACGCAGCACGCCCCTTCTTGGATGGAAGCATCGAAAAAAGATGAATCACAAAAAGAAAAATAAATTTTCAGGAATCAAAATGCTCAATTAGCCAAGAACAACCTCACCCCTTTCCGACAACTAGCGCCAACTCCACTCCTCAAAACTTCTATTTCTGTGCTTCCTTCTTTGGCCTTCCAACTCTTCTATCCTCTACAAGCTTTAGATCAGCTTCTTTAATCATATAGTCCCTGCCAAATTTCTGCGCTGGAAGTCGTCCAGCAGTAACAAGTGCTACAACTCTTCTAGGAGTTATTCCTAGTTTTTGGGCTGCTTCTTTGGTAGTTAGAAACTCCATAAGCGGGTTGTTATAGATGCAAAGTAATTATTCGTCAAGAAGAAGAAAAAGATTGAAATTTGTACCTTTAGAAGTATAATAAACGTAAGGGGGAGGGAAAGGGAGATAGAAGAAAAGGCCACTATTTCTAGTGACCTTAACTTATTGACTGCATTAATGAGCCGGACTGGGCTCGAACCAGTGACCCGCTGATTAAGAGTCAGCTGCTCTACCAACTGAGCTACCGGCCCATGAATAAAATTAACTTACACGGCGCGCGGAGCCGATGTCAAGAAGGGTCAAATCTAAATGCGCGGACAGGACGCATACCGTCTCTCCCGTCCCCACGCGCCTCGACGCTTCGTCGGTTACGAAGAGGGAATCTGCTTGTCCACGACCGGCCGTGCGGGCGCGTTCGCCAACTCGGAGGCGACGATGAAGACGGTGCGTGTGACCGATTGCATCTTCTGGTAGTCAATCTTGTCGGGGCTGTCGCCGGGGCGATGATAGTCCTCGTGGACGCCGTCGAAGTAGAAGATAATCGGGACGCCGTGCTTGGCGTAGTTGTAATGGTCGCTGCGCGAGTACATCCGCTCCGGGTCGTTCGGCTCGTCGTAGTGGAAGTTGTATTTGAGATTGAGGTAGTCGCGATTGACCGTCTCGTTCAAGTCGGCGAGTTGCGTGCTCATCAAGCGCGAGCCGACGACGTAAATCTCATCGGGGCCCGTGAGCAACTTGTTGGCGGGGTTCGTGTCGCCCGCTTTCTTGCTCCGTCCGATCATGTCTATGTTGAGCTGCGCGACGACCTGCTTCAAGGGCACGGTCGGGAAGCGCGTGAAATACTCAGACCCCCACAGACCCTTCTCCTCGCCCGCGTGCCACACGAAAAGAATTGAACGTCGGGGACGCGGCCCCTTCGAGAACGCCTCGGCCATCGTCAGCAGCGCGGTCGTCCCCGAGCCGTCGTCGTCCGCGCCGTTGCAGATCGAGTCGCCTTCGATGGGGCGACAACCCGTCGCCGCTTCGTGACCAACGTGGTCATAGTGCGCGCCGAGCGCGACGTACTCGTTCTTGAGCGTCGAGTCTTTACCTTCGAGCACGCCGACGACGTTCTGCGTGCTCTCTTCAGTCACTGCGAGCTTGAGCGCCACGTGCAGCCGCTTCGACGGCGAGAGCGCGAACCCCGCGGGCTGCTCCGCGCCCTGCGAAACCTTGAGCACGCCAGCGGCGTCAAGCGGCTCGCCCGCGAAGAGCGCGTCGAGCATCGCGCGCGAGGGGATGATGGAGACGACTCCCTGCGGCGGCGCGGCCGTCTCGTCAACGTCGTCGTCGGACGCGAGATTGTTCAGACGCGTGACGGTGAAGGTGGGGCGCGCGACCGTCGCGGCACCGTAGCGCCAGCGCCGCTCGAAGTTGCGCGGGACGAGGACGAGCGCACGCGCTCCGTGCTTCTGCGCGTAGCTGAGCGGGCTCTCCCAATCTCGCCCCGGCATGTTCGCTACCGCCAACCCTTGCGGCGGCGCAATCCCGTCGCCCGAGACGACGATGATCTTATCCTTCACGTCGAGCGCGGCGTAAGGGTCAATGTTCTTCGACTTGACGACCCAACCCTGTCCGGCGTAAACCACCTGCGCGTCGGCCTCGCCGCTCACGCGGCCCGTGGGCAGGAAGTCTTCGCCGAGCTTGAAGGAGCGGTCGCCCAACTGCGCCGAAGAGTGCTCGCGGTCAACCTCGGTCTTCGTCAGCGCGATGTGCTGGAAGTAAGAGCCCTTGTCTCCGGCGGGCTTGAACTTGAGCTTCTTGAGGCGGTCGGCGATGTACTGTGCCGTCTTGTCGAGTTCCGGCGAAGGCGTGTTGCGCCCGGCCATCGCATCCGAGGCGATGTAGTAGAGAATCTCCTTCATCCCTTCAACCGTAATGCGCTCGGCGGCCGTGCGCTCCGCGGCGAAGTAGGGAGAAGGCGCGGTCGCGGTCGTCGTCGCTGCCGCACGAACGCTGCGCCCCTGCTGCGCAAGCGGCGCAGGCAGCGGCAGGGCGAGAAACAGGCTGGTCAGCACGAGGCCGACCTGAATCAATCTACGCATGGCTCCTCCGTATGCTTCTTCCAATGATTGCAAGTTGGCTTCGATGATAAACCGAAGGAGTGTGGTTTGCCAGTTGCGAGGAAAGCGCGCGCCGAAGGGAAGCAAAAAGGCCACGACCCGGAATCCCCTGCCTCGCTGGAAGCTAGAGCGTGGGCGTGTTATTTTAACCTCCGCCTTGAGTTCGCGCCCGTAGCTCAGTGGATAGAGCGCTCGCCTCCGGAGCGAGAGGCCGTAGGTTCAAATCCTACCGGGCGTATTCTACTTTCCTTGAAGTTCGCAGATAGATTTTGTGCGCGCTCGTCCGGGCCTGCCGAAACATTCTCAACGCACAGACCGGCTCCTAATCCAAACCATCCCCTGTGAGGTGAAACTGTGTCCCGAAGATTCCCCGTCCTCTTCCTGACTCTCTCGCTGTTCGCTTCGGCCAACGCGATGCCGCGCGTGCAGGAGCAGCAGAACAGAGAGAAGCAACTGCAAGACGCGCAGAAGAAGATCGAGCAGTTGCAGGACGCATCGAAGAAGCCCGAGCCGTGGGACGTTGAAGGCGACCACGGGCCGACAACCACGGTCGAGTTCGACACGGACGAGGGCACTTGGATGAGTTGCGACGTGTCGCCCGACGGTCAGACGATAGTCTTCGACCTGCTCGGCGACATCTATCGCATTCCGGTTGCGGGTGGTCGCGCCGAACTTCTCTCGGGCGGCGCGTCTTGGGAGGCACAGCCGCGCTTCTCTCCCGACGGACGACTCATCGCCTTCACCTCCGACCGCGACGGCGGCGACAACATCTGGGTGATGGATGCAGATGGAAAGAATAGAAGGCAAGTGACGAAGGAGACTTCGCGTCTTCTCAACACGCCCGCGTGGACGCCCGACGGGCAGTACATCGTCGCGCGCAAGCACTTCGTTGATACGCGCTCGCTCGGCGCAGGTGAAATCTGGATGTATCACGTGGGCGGTGGAGGCAAGGGCGTGCAGTTGACCGAGCGGCCGAACTGGACTGCGAACATCGGCGAGCCCGTCGTTGACCCGCAAGGACGCTTCGTCTACTTCGTCGCCAGCACAGCCTTCGACTATAACAAGAACGTCTACGACAGCATCTACTGGATTGACCGTTACGACACGCAGAAAGGCCGCCGCTCGACCTTCGTTCGCGGCGCGGGCGGCGCGATTCGCCCCGCCGTCTCGCCCGATGGCAAGTATCTCTCCTTCATCCGCCGCGTCGGCCTCAAGACTGTCCTCTTCCTGCGCGAGATAGACACGGGGCGCGAGTGGCCCATCTTCGACGGACTCACTCACGACCAGCAGGAGACTTGGGCCATCTACGGCACATATCCCGGCTACGCTTGGACGCCGGACGGCAAGTCAATCATCGTCACCGCCATGGGCAAGTTCGTCCGCGTTGACGTAACGTCGAAGAGCGCGACGCCCATTCCTTTCACCGCGCACGTCTCGCAGAAGATAACCGAGGCCGTGCGCTCGCCAATCAAAGTCGCGCCTGAGCGTGACCGCGCGCGGCTCCTGCGCTGGGCGCAGCGCGGCGACGGCCAGCGCGTCGTCTACAGCGCGCTCGGCAAACTCTACGTCAAGGAGGGCGACAGCGAGCCGCGCCGACTCTTCAACACAAACTATCTTGAGTATGCGCCCAGTTTGAGCGCCGACGGCAAACGCTTGACCTTTGTGACTTGGAGCGATGCTGAGAAGGGCGCTGTCTGGACAGCCAACTCCGACGGCACGGACGCGCGAAAGATTACGACCGTGGGCGACCAGTATGCGAATCCCGTCTTCTCGCCCGACGGAACGAAGGTCGCTTATCTGAAGGGGCGCGGCAGCGTCTATCACGAAGAGGATTTGGCGAGCGACTCGACCTTTGAGATTCACTACTGGGACGGCCGCTCGCACAACTACGTGATGGACTTGCAGAGTCGAGGCACCAACGCGCGCATGCCCGTCTTAAGCTTCGACCCTGCGGGCGAGCGCATCTACTTCATGGAGGCGGGCGGCGGCGGTGGCGGCGGCCCGACCGAGCCCGCGAAGTTCATCACATACCTTTCGAGCGTCAAGCTCGACGGCGACGACTTCAAGCGTCACATTGAAGGCAACTACGTCACCGAGATCGTGCCGTCGCCCGACGGCAACTGGGTCTTCTTCAAAGAGCAGCATAAGCTCTACGTCGCGCCGCTGCCAAAAGTCGGCAAGACCGTCCGGGTGAGTTCGACCGAAACGGGCGTGCCGGTCAAGAACGTCTCGAACGCTTCCGGCGACTGGCTCGCGTGGTCGCCCGACAGTAAGACCGTCCAGTGGACGCTCGGCGAGAACTTCTACGAGCAGAGCTTAGACAATATCTTTCGCTCGCTCGCGAAAGAAGAGAAGACACCCGCGCCGCGCAGGACGACAATCGGCTTCGACTTCGAGACCGCGAAGCCGCACGGGCTCATCGCGCTTACCAACGCACGCATCGTCACGATGCGCGGCGACGAGGTGATCGAGCGTGGAACCGTGCTCGTCGAGGACAACCGCATCAAGGCCGTCGGCGCGCGAGTCGAAATCCCTGCGGGCGCGAAGCGCATAGACCTCGCGGGCAAGACCATCATCCCCGGCCTCATCGACGTTCACTCGCACATGTCTTACGACACGCTCGACATCATCCCCGAGAAGCAGTGGCCCTACTGGGCTAACCTCGCTTACGGCGTGACGACGACGCACGACCCTTCGGCCGCGACGCAGACCGTCTTCGCGCAGTCGGAGATGGTCAAGTCGGGCGCGATGGTGGGGCCGCGCATCTTCTCCACGGGCTTCGTCCTCTACGGGGCGGAGAATCCCGAGAAGGCCGTCATCAACTCTTACGACGACGCACGCGCGCACCTTGAACGTTTGAAGGCCGTCGGCGCTTTCTCAGTCAAGAGCTACAACCAGCTTCGGCGCGACAATCGCCAGCGCATCATTAAGGCCGCGCGTGACTTGGGCATGATGGTCGTCCCCGAAGGCGGCTCGACCTACTTTCACAACATGACGATGATTCTCGACGGCCACACGGGCGTCGAGCACGCGCTGCCCATCGCGCCGCTCTACAAGGACGCGCTGACCGTCTTCGCGCGCAGCCACACGCAATACACGCCCACGCTCATCGTCGGCTACGGCGGCATCTGGGGCGAGAACTACTGGTATCAGCACTCGAACGTCTATGACAACCAGAAGCTTTTGCGCTTCACGCCGCGCGCGCACATAGACCCTCGCGCGCGCCGCCGTATGCTCGTCCCCGAGGACGACTTCTATCACATCGAGCTGGCGAAGACCGTCAAAGATTACGTGAGACTCGGGGGCAAGGCGCATCTGGGCGCGCACGGGCAGTTGCAGGGATTGGGCGCGCACTGGGAGTTATGGATGCTCGCGCAAGGCGGGTTGACACCGCTTGAGTCGCTGCGCTGTGCGACTCTCTACGGCGCGCAGTATCTCGGCTTGGATGGCGACCTCGGCTCGCTTGAGGTGGGCAAGCTCGCAGACCTCGTCGTGCTCGACAAGAACCCGCTCGAAGACATACGCAACTCGGAGGCGATACGCTACGTCATGGCTAACGGTCGCCTCTTCAGCGCCGACAACATGGACGAAATCTACCCCGAGCAGCGACAGCGCCCGCCCTTCTTCTGGGAACGCCGCCTCGACGGAAGCCTCGTCGGCACCGAGGAGCCGTAAAGTAGATGCCGGATGTCAGTTGAAGAGCAAGCTATCTTCAACCGACATCCGGCATCTGGTATCTAACGTCTACTTCTAAAAGAGTCGGCCGATGCTGCGGCAGATGAGAAAGGTGAGCGCGGCGATGGAACCGGCCAGAGGGATTGTGAGCAGCCACGCCCAGACGATGCGACCGGCCACGCCCCACTTGACCGCCGAGAGGCGGCGCGTCGCGCCGACGCCGACGATTGCGCCCGTGATGGTGTGCGTCGTCGAGACAGGCACGCCCGTCAAGGTCACGTAAGCAAGCGTCAAGGCCGCGCCCGTCTCGGCGCAGAAGCCGCCCACGGGCTTGAGCTTCGTGATGCGCGTTCCCATCGTGCGCACGATGCGCCACCCGCCCGAGAGCGTGCCGAGCGCGATGGCCGCGTGAGCCGACAGCACCACCCACAAAGGGATGTGCGGCAGCGAGCCGTTCGGGCCATAGGCGACGAGCCCGCCCGCCGCCAGCACCGCCGTGATGATGCCCATCGTCTTCTGCGCGTCGTTGCCGCCGTGGCCGAGCGAGAAGGCGGCCGCCGAGAAGAGTTGACCCGTGCGAAACAGACGGTCAACACGGTGCGGCGACCAGCGACGGAAAATCCATAAGACCGCGACCATCATCAACCAGCCGAGCACCAGACCGATGAGCGGCGAGAGCACGATGAAGATGAGAACCTTCGTCCACACGTCCAACTTCAAAAGTCCAGCGACTCCGCCGTAAGCCGCAATGCCAGCGCCCGCGTAGCCACCGAGCAGCGCGTGCGAGCTTGAGGTCGGGAGCCCCAGATACCACGTGATGATGTTCCACACGACCGCGCCGACGAGCGCGGCGAGCAGCACGTAGAGACGGTCATCGGGCGAGATGAGGCTCATGTTGACGCCGTCGCCGATGACCTTGGCGACGCGCGTGCCGTAGATGGCGAAGGCGACGAAGTTGAAGAAGGCCGCCCACACGACCGCCACGCCGGGCGAGAGCACGCGCGTCGAGACGACAGTCGCGATTGAGTTCGCCGCATCATGGAACCCGTTGCTGTAGTCGAAAATCAGCGCGATGACGATGATGACGACGACGAAGGTGAGTGTGGCAGTCATTGGCGAAGGGATGAGGGCGGAGAGATGAGGGATGAATAAAAGGCAAGTCGTCTTTCATTCATCCCTCATCTCTCCGTCTTCATCCCTCTCCTTTCACGCGTGCTTGATGATGATGGTCTCGATGATATTGGCGGCCTGCTCGCAGCGGTCAACGGCCGCTTCGAGCTTGTCGTAGATATCCTTCCAGCGGATGACGCGCAAGGCGTCGGGCGTGCCCTGAAACAACTCGCCGATGGCTTCGTGATAGAGGTCGTCGCCTTCATTCTCCAAGCGATGGATTTCAACGAGGCGCGTGTTGATGCCCGCCGGTCGCTCCAGGGTCGAGACGACTTCGTGGAGTTGAACGGCCATGCGCTGGATAACGTCGCCGAACTGGCGCGCGTAATCGGTCGTCTCGCGGACGTTGTACATGACGATGGCGCGTGCGGCGTCGTCAATGAGGTCAACGATGTCATCGAGCGCGCCCGACAGCATGTAGATGTCCTCGCGGTCGAAGGGCGTGATGAAGGATGAGTTGAGCTTCTTCGAGATCGAGTGCGTCAGTTCGTCGCACGTGTGCTCGATCTCCTTGATGCGGCGGAGATGCGCGGGAAAGTCGCCGTGCTTGTCGGCCAGCATCTCGGCGAGCTTGGTCGCGGCGTCGTAGATGTGTGAAGTCATCTGGCGGAAGAGGCCGAAGTACTGCTCCTCCTTTGGTATCAGGCTGAAGCGTCCCATGAACGGATGTCTCCTCGGCCGTGCTGATGTTGCTGTTTGAAGCGAGAGCCGAAATATAGACTAACGGCGTCACGGTTGTCTATCCGCCGCAACGAACCGGAGGGTTGCGGTTGTCGGCTCGTGCCGGTTCATCGTATGCTCGTCGCCTGAGCCATTGCGCATCTCTTCCGGCGCAGTTTTGGAAACGAAGCATGAGTGAATCCCACTTCGAGCAGGTTGTTGCCTTGCTCCGCATGGAGGCCGAGGCCGTCGCGCGCACCGCCGCGCGGCTTGCGCCCGCCGAGGTCGAGCGCGCTGTCCGTCTGCTGGCCGAGTGCCGCGGCAAGGTCGTCACAATCGGCGTCGGCAAGTCGGGCCACATCGCGCAGAAGGCCGCGGCCACGCTGACAAGCACGGGCACGCCCTCGGTCTTCCTGCATCCTTCGGATGCGCTGCACGGCGGCATGGGGCTTGTGAGCGAAGAAGATGTCTGCCTCTTCATCAGCAACAGCGGCGAGACGGCCGAACTGCTTGAACTGCTTCCTTATCTACAACACAGGAGTGCGCACGTCGTGGCCGTCGTCGGCAACACCGCGTCGTCGCTTGCGCGGCGCGCCGACGTAGTGCTCGACGCGTCGGTCGAGCAGGAGGCGTGCCCGCTCAACCTCGCGCCGACGACAAGCACCACGGTTGCGCTTGCCATATGCGACGCGTTGGCGATGACGCTCATGAGTGTGAAGCGTCTGACGCCCGAAGACTTCGCGCTCAATCATCCCGGTGGCCGTCTGGGCAAGCGGCTCACGCTCAAAGTCTCAGACCTGATGCATGGGGGCGAGGAGAACCCTTCGGTCTCCGAGAGCGCGCCGCTGCTTGAAGTGGTACAGGCGATTAGCCGTGGCGGGCTCGGTGCCGTGTGCATCGCGGGTGAAGGCGGGCGGCTCGTGGGGATTGTCACGGACGGCGACCTGCGCCGCGCGTTGGAGCGTGTGCGGCTCGAAGACCTCGCGGGACTAACGGCCGCCGGACTAATGACGCGCGGGCCCGTCGTCGTCAAGCCCGACATGCTCGCGCACGCCGCTCTGCAACTGATGGAGAACCGCCCTTCGCAGATCGCCGTCCTCCCCGTCGTTGACGCCGAAGGTCGCGCGGTCGGCCTGCTCCGACTCCATGACATAGTCCGCAGCGGATTGTAGAAGGGATGAAGGATGAGGGATAAAGTAAAGACATAGACGCTTTACCTTCATCCTTCATCCTTTCGCCTTCATCCTTCCATACCGCCTTTCCCCGGAAGAGTCTGACGTGAAAAGAATGAAAGCCTTCTGCTTGCTGTTGAGTTTGGTGTTGGCGTTCTCGTCAACACGGGCGGGCGCGCGTGCGGAGCATGTGAGCCCGGCCGGTGAAGTGGTCGTGGTTCTGAGCGAGGAGTTTTTAAACTCGCTGCTCGTCGCGGTCGCGTCGCAGCCGGAGCCGCCGAGCTTTCCTCTGTCGAAGGGCAGCGGGGGGAAGGCGAAGTGTGAGAGCCGCGTCCAACTGTTGCGCGAGTCGGCGGGCACGCGAACCGGCGTGCGCTTCGTCGAGGGGCGCATCACCGCGCCCGTGGCCTTTCGCGGCTCATACGATGCGCCGCTCGTCGGCTGTCTCAACTTCGAGGGCTGGGCCGATACGGCCTTCGAGTTGGAGTTCGACCAGTCGCATCAGGTGCTCGGCGCGCGTGTTACCGTTCGCGACCTCAAGCTGAAGAAGCTGCCCACGTCACTTCTCGGCGGCGGACTCACTGGTCTCGTACAGGACGCGATTGACAGCCGCGTCAACCCCATCGAAATCCTGCGCGCCGAACAACTCGGCGCACGCGTTCCCGTCACACAGGGCGACACCCTGCGCCTGCGCGCGCGCGACGTGCGTCACGAAGTAGTCGGCCGCGAGCTGCGACTTCACATCGTCTACGAACTGGTTCAGGCGGAATAGAAGAAGGCGAGGCCGGCCGCGACGGGCATGTCAACAATCTCCCAGGCCGATTCGTCGCGGAGCAGTTTGGACATGAGCGCGGCGTGCAGGAGGTGGCCGCTGCGCTCGGCGCGGACGAGTCCGAGCAGCGGCATGCCAAGCAGCGCGAGGTCGCCGATGATGTCGAGAATTTTGTGACGCACGAACTCGTCCGCGTGCCTGAGCGGCGTCTCGTTGAGCATCCCTTCGGGCGTGAGCACGATGGCGTTCGCGAGCGAGCCTCCGCGAATGAGGTTCGCGCGCCTGAGCGCCTCGATCTCTTCGGTGAAGCCGAAGGTGCGCGCGGGCGAAATCTCGCACAGAAAGCTTTCGGGGTCGAGCGCGTCGAAGCGCATCCGCTGAACGCCGATGAGCGGGTGCGCGAAATCAATCATGCAGTCTATCTCCCAAGCCTCGTGCGGCTCGACCGAGATGCGGCGGTTCCCCTGCTCGACTTCGACGTGCCGTCGCACGCGCAAGGCCCTGCGCGCCGCAGGCTGCTCAACCACGCCCGCGCTTAAGATCATCGCGGCGAAGTCGTCCGACGAACCATCCATGATCGGCAGCTCAAGGTTGTCAACTTCTACGTAAGCGTTATCCACGCCGAGCCCGCGCAACGCTGCAAGCAGGTGCTCGACCGTCGAGAGCATGACGCCTGTGCGCATCAGCGTCGTCGCATACGAGCAATGCGCGATGCATTCGACCGAGGCGGGAATCTCGAAGTCGTCGAGGTCTGTGCGCACGAAGACGTGGCCCGTGTCGGGCGGCGCGGGGCGCAGACGCAAGCGCACGGCTGCGGCCGTGTGCAGCCCGAGCCCGCTCGTCTCGACCGGAGCGGCGATGGTCGTTTGTTTAATCAAAGCGCGGCGATTGACCTTTCGTCTTATGAGCGAAGCGCACTCGTGTTGCTGACGGAACGTAAAATAAGAGGGCAATGCCTGTGCCGTCGCCCACTTCTCGCAGAGCCCGAAGAAATCCGGGTTGGCGGCAAATCATCCGGCGTCCGCATGTGGCAGCGGCGCAACATAAGGCGAGACCGTGCGGCACAAAGGCAACACACAAGCTCTTAATCGCGAACGATAATTTAGAGCAAATAGAGGCGTTCCCCGTTGCTTGTCCTCACCGTTGGTCGTGAGCGGCGCTGCCGCCTTGTAACTCACCGCCCTCTTTCCTTATCATCGAAACAAATGCCGACGAAAAAATCCTCGAAGTCCGAGAAGCCGACCGAGCGCGTCTTTCTTATAGACTCGTTCTCGCACATCTTCCGCGCGTTCTTCGCGCCGATGGGCGGGCGCAGCGAGCCGCTGACGAACAGCCGCGGGCAGGTGACGCAGGCCGTCTTTATCTTTACGAACATGCTCCGCAAGCTTCTGTCGGATGAGAAGCCGCATTACATCTCGGCGGTCTTCGAGTCGGAGGTGCCCACGTTCCGACATGAGATGAACGTCGGCTACAAGGCCAACCGCGTCGCGCCGCCCGAGGAGTTGGAGTCGCAGATTCCTTACATCGTCCGCGTCTGCGAGGCATACAACGTGCCCATCCTCAACGTCCCCGGCTTCGAGGCCGACGACGTGATAGGCGCGCTCGCCGTGCAGGCCGCCGCGCAAGGTCTGCAAGCCGTCATCGTCTCGAACGACAAGGACATGACGCAGCTCGTGCGCGACCCCTTCGTCGTCGCCATGCGCAACAACTCGCAGAACGTCAAACGCAAGGAGCCCGTGCCGCCCGTCGAATGGTGCGATGAACAATGGGTCGAGAACAAGTTTGGAGTGCGGCCCGAACAGATCGTAGACCTGTTGGGACTCATGGGCGACTCGGTTGACAACATCCCCGGCGCGCCCGGCATCGGCGCGAAGGGCGCGGTGCAGATAGTCAAGCAGTTCGGCTCAATCGAGAACGCGCTCGAACACTGGGAAGAGATTAAGCACAAGACCTATCGCGAATCACTGCGCGACAACCGCGACCTCATTCTCCAATCGAAAGACCTTGCGACGATACGCACGGATATCAACATCAAGCTCGACCTGGACAAGCTTCGTTGCAAGCCTCCCGACCGCGCCGCGGCCTACAAGCTTTTCCGCGAGCTTGAGTTTCAGACTCTCACGCGCGAGTTCGCCGACGCCGCTTCCGAAGTAGACTTGGGCGCGGCCGCGAAGGTCTACATGCGCGTGCGCAAAATCTCGGAGCTTGAATCGCTGACGCGCAAGCTCTGGGAGGTCGAGCACTGGGCTCTCGCGCTCGCCGACTCGACGCCCGCGGGCGCGGGTCAACAAGTCTCCGTTCGAGAGGAGCAGCCGCCCACGGGGCTCGCTATCTCTTACGCGCCGAACACGGCCCACTTCATCAGCTTCGACGAGTTCGAGGGCGGGCGTGAACAGGCCGTCTCGATGTTGAGAGACGTGCTGTCAAACGGTCTGCTCTCGAAGTCCGTCCACGACCTCAAGCGCGCCGTCGCTCTACTCTCGGCGGTCGGCGTCGAGTTGGAAGGCGTGACGGATGACACGCTGCTCGCCGCGTACCTGCTCGACCCCGTGCGCAGCCGCTACGACTTGGGCGACCTCGCGCGCGAGGCTTTGAACGTCGAGGAGGGCTGGTCTGAAGCGCCCGAAGGCTGGTCGGCCGACCACTGGCGCGCGGCCGAGGCCGCAGACCTCACCGCGCAGGTCGCCGACGTGCTTCACGGCCGCATACTCGAACAGGGGCTCGAAGCCATCTACAACGAGATCGAGCTTCCCATCGCGCCGCTGCTCCATCGCATCGAGCGCGCGGGCTTGCGCGTTGATACGTCTGTGCTCGGCGAACTCTCCACGCTCTTCGGCGCGGAGCTTGAGAAGCTGACCGCGCAGATTTACAAGGTCGCGGGGCGCGAGTTCAAGATCAACTCGCCGAAGCAGGTCGGCGAAGTCCTCGAAGAGTTGAACATCAGCACGAAGCGGAAGACCGCGACGGGGCAAGTCTCGACGAGCCGCGCCGTACTTGACGAGTTGGCCGCGCAAGGCTACGACCTACCGCGCCTGCTCATCGAGTTTCGCGAGCTGGACAAGTTGAAGGCGACCTACACCGATGCGCTGCCCGCGCTCGTCGGCCCCGATGGACGCATTCACAGTCAACTCAACCAGACCGTCACGGCGACGGGCCGCCTTAGTTCGAGCGAGCCGAATCTCCAGAACATTCCCATCCGCACCGAGCTTGGCCGACGCATTCGCCGCGCCTTCGTGCCCGATCAGGGGAACGTCTTTGTCGCGGCCGATTATTCTCAACTTGAACTGCGTCTGCTCGCGCACGTCACGCGCGACGAGCAGATGCTCGACGCCTTTCGGAATGACGAGGACATACACGAGCGCACCGCGCGCCTCGTCTTCGGCGCGCGCACCAAAGAGGAGTTGAAAGAGAAGCGGCGCTTCGCCAAGATCGTCAACTTCGCCATCGCCTACGCCGTCGAGCCCTTCGGGCTCTCGCAGCGCGTCGGCATCTCGCGCAAGGAAGCGCGGCAGGTCATAGACGACTACTACAAGACCTATGCGGGCGTGCGCCGCTACATGGAAGAGGTGCCCGTGCAGGCGCGCGAGGCGGGTCTCGTGCGCTCAATCTACGGTCGCATCCGTCCCGTTCCCACCATCAACGACCGCAACGGCAACATCCGCGCGCGCGCCGAGCGCGAGGCCATCAACATGCCGATTCAAGGCTCGGCCAGCGACATCGTCAAGATCGCCATGCTCAAGGTTGAAGAAGCTTTGCGCTCCGCCGGGCTCAAGGCGCAAATGGTCATGCAGGTTCACGACGAGCTACTCATCGAGGCTCCGAAGACGGAGGCGAAGCAGGTCGAAGAGATTCTGTGTCGCGAGATGGAGACTGCCGTCGTGCTCGACGTGCCGCTCGAAGTCGAGGCCGGTACCGGCAACAACTGGATGGACGTGAAGAAGTGAGCGTGAGTCGTCAATCGTGAATGGTAAATAGTGAATAGTGAATGGTGAGTACCACTCTTCCCATTCACTATTCACCGCTCACGGCTTTTTTATGGATGAGAAGAAGGATGGAGGGCGCGTCGTTTATAGCCGACCCGATGCGGAGGGCGGCGAGGGCGAGCCGCGCTCATCGATGTTGCGAAGGGCCATAGCGTTGGGCGGAGCTTACGATTCGCTCTGGCGGACGCTCGTGCCGCTCGTCGTCGGCTTTGCTCTGCTCGTCGTCCTTGTCTTCGGCCTCGGTTATCTGAGCGCGGCCAGAATCCGCGAAGTCTCTCTGGGTGCGAAGGAGGAAGACCGGCGGCTCTCGGCCACGTCGAACACGCTGCTCAACCTGCGGCTCGCGCTGACGAGGCTTGACACCGAGGCGCGACTGCGCGGGCGCATCGAGGCAGGTACGGGCGATGTGATGATGCCGCCGTCAGACCTGCGCCTTCGCAACGCGCGTGGTGAAGCCGTGTCGCTCCTGACGGAGTTCGACGCCCTACCACTCGGCGACGCGACGAAGAAGCGCGACGTGCATGAGCGGGTCGCCGCTTACATCGAGATTACCAAAGACCTTCGCGACTATTCTCTCAACGGGTTCGCGGCCGCACGCGATCTCGAAGAGAACTTGCGCACGCTGATGGGGGACGTAGCGAAGCAGCGCACTCTGCTCGACGAGCAACTCGTGCGAACACTCGCCGAGGCGCAGTCGGGTATAAAATTTCTGATGTGGCTTGCGGCGCTCACCGGCCTCGTCGTCGCCTCGGCCACCTTCCTCGAAGTCTGGAGGCGCTTCCGACAGATGCGGCGCAGCTACGCGGAACTGCGGCGCGAGCGACAGTTCAGTTCGCAGATGTTGGAGGGCATGCCCTCGGCCGTCGCCGCCATTGACCGTAGCGACCGCATCCGCTCGGCCAATGCGGCCTTCTTCTCGGTCTTCCCCGGCGCTCAGATAGACATCTCCATTCACGACAAGTTCGCGACGACCGACGGTTTGAAGCTGCTGGCCGCGGCCACCTCGACGCGCGTCAAACGCACGGCCTATCGTGGCCGCTTTCTCCTGCCGTCGGATGGCGGCAGCAAGGAACAGGTCTTCGACGTTTATTCGTCGCCGCTCGAAATTGATGGCGAGGCGGGGCAACTGCTCACGCTCGTTGACGTGACCGAGGCGGCCGAGTCCGAGCGCGGGCTGCGGCGGCAGGAAGCGCTGGCGGCCGTCGGTCAGGCGGCGGCGCAGGTCGCGCATGAGATTAAGAATCCTCTTGGCTCCATACGCCTCGGCGTCGCGATGCTGCGCGACATGACGCGCAACCGAGAGGCCGTCACCACCATTGACCTCGTCGAGCGTGGCATCGAACATCTCTCCAAGCTCACGCTAGACGTGACGCAGTTCTCACGCCGTCGCCAGTTGACGCTCGCCGACACAGACCTCGCCGTCCTTCTCAACGAGAGCCTCGACCTCGTCGCCGAGAAGCTTCGAGAGAAGCGCACGCCCGTCGAGCGACACTTCCCCTCAGAGCCCGTGTGCGGCAACTGGGACGAGGATCAGCTACGTCAGGTCTTCGTCAACCTCATCGCCAATGCGGTGGATGCCGGTGCGGCGGAGAGCCCCGTCACGCTGTCGGCCGAACGCGTCACGCTCAACTCAAGCGAGCGACGCAACGGCGAGGGCGGTCGTCAGGTGGCGGGCGCGCGCATCAGCGTCGCAGACCGTGGGCAGGGTGTGGACGAGCAGACACGCGCGCGCATCTTCGAGCCCTTCTTTACGACGAAGAAGAAGGGCACGGGGCTCGGCCTCGCCATCGCCAAGCAGATCGTCGAGCAGCACGGCGGCTCGATTCGCGTCGAGAGCGCGCCCGGCAAAGGAACGCGCTTCGTCATCGAGTTACCCCTCTCGCCCGAAGCCGTCTGAACACTCAACCGAAAATTAATCGAACTCGCCTCGGGCTGGCGACTCAAGGATTGGTGGCGGCGAGCAACTGGGCGGCGGCGATGCCGAACTCGCCCGACTCGCCCGTGTCCTCGAAAGACCACCACCCGGCGAGCACGGCCTGCGCCAGTCCCCAACCGCGAACGCGCGCGCGGTCAAGTCCCAACTCATCCGACAACTGAGCGATGCGGCGTTCAGATGCGCGCACAGGCTGCGGCCGGTTGAAGAGTTGCGGCAGAGGATTCCTGAGCAGCGCCCCCGTCTCGTATGCGGGCTCGCCGACGAGCCCCTTCGGGTCTATGGCGAGCCACGGCGCGCGCGCGGCGGCGAGGACGTTCCCGTGATGCAGGTCTGCGTGCAGGAGCACGGGCGCGGCCGACGAGTCGAGCAGTTCATCGAAGAGCGACTCGGCCTCTTCAACCAGCTTGCGCGGGAAAGGGCCCGTCGTGCCGCCGAAGCACTCGCGCATTCTGCGAAAGCCCTTGCCCCAATCGGCGACCGTCGGAAACGTGTGTTCAGTCGGGACTGTTCGCCAGAGCTTTTGCATGACACGGGCCGCGGCCGATGTCGCCGCCGCATCGTCCGTCTCGCAGAGCATCGTGAGCTGCGTGCCCGGTTCGAGCCTTTCGAGTAGAAGCACGCCGTCCTTCGTATCAAAGTCAACGAGTCGTACAGCACCTCTGCCGCCGAACAGACGCAGCGCCTCTATCTCCGAGATGAGTTCGGGGATGGGCACGCCGATTTTCAGCACGAGCCTTTCACCGCTCGACGCTTCAGCAGGCGCGGCGTAGTTATAAGAGAGCGGCGCGAAGTGCGGCCCGATTTTGAGCGACCAGCGCGCGGCGCACTTCTCGACCAAGCGCGGCAGCCCACGCAGCCAGAGCCTCCCCGCGTCGCCGTGCAGAGCGACCATCAAGCGCGCGAACTCAGCGGGAACGAAGGCCACTCGTCGTCAAGCTCAACCGCCATTAATCGCAAGTCACGCGGTCGGACTAGAGATAGCACGAAAGGCCCTGCGCGCGGCCTCGATGGTGCGGTCTAAGAGTTCGTCCGTGTGCGCCGCGCCGATGAAGGCGGCCTCGAACTGCGAGGGCGCGAGATAGACGCCTTCGTCTAGCATGGCGTGGAAGAATCTGCCGTAACGCTCGCGGTCTGACTTCGCCGCCGAAGGCCAGTCCGTGACCTCCGAATTTGTGAAGAAGGTCGTGAACATCGAACCGACGCGATTCGTCATCGTCTCGATGCCCGCCTCGCGCGCTTCGGCCGCGAGCCCTTCGCACAGGCGACGCCCCGCCTCTTCCAATCGCTCGTAGATCGAGCGGTCGCGCAGACGCCTGAGCACCGTTAGCCCCGCCGTCATCGCGAGCGGATTTCCAGAGAGCGTGCCCGCCTGATAGACAGGCCCTGCGGGCGCTATCTGCTCCATCAAGTCGCGCCGCCCGCCGTAAGCCCCGACGGGCAGTCCGCCCCCGATAATCTTGCCGAGCGTGGTGAGGTCGGGCGTCACGTTGTAAAGCTCCTGAGCGCCGCCGCGCGCAAGGCGGAATCCGGTCATCACCTCGTCGAAGATGAGCAGCGCGCCGTGCCTGCTCGTGACTTCACGCAACGCTTGCAGGTAGCCCTCGCGCGGGGGCACGCAGCCCATGTTGCCGACCACGGGCTCGACGATGACGGCCGCTATGCCAGCGCCGTGCTCGTCAAAGACCTGTTGGAGCGCGTGCGTGTCGTTGAAGGGCGCGGTGATCGTGTCGCGCGCGACGTGTGCGGGGACGCCGGGACTGTCGGGCAACCCCAGAGTCGCCACGCCCGACCCGGCCTTGACCAGAAGGCCGTCGCTGTGGCCGTGATAGCAGCCCTCGAACTTGAGTATCTTATCGCGCCCCGTCGCGCCGCGCGCGAGTCGAAGCGCGGACATCGTCGCCTCTGTCCCGCTGTTGACCATGCGCACCATCTCGATTGAGGGAACGGCGTCGATGATCTCCTCCGCCATCTCAATCTCAAGCTCGGTCGGCGCACCATAGCTCGTACCACCGCCGAGCACCGCGTGCAGTGCGTCAATGACCTCGGGCGCGGCGTGGCCGAGAATCATCGGCCCCCACGAGCCGACGTAATCAATGTATGTGCGGCCGTCAACATCGGTCATCGTCGCGCCCTGCGCGCTTGCGATGAAGCGCGGCGTGCCGCCGACTCCGCGAAACGCGCGCACGGGCGAGTTGACGCCGCCCGGCATCAACTCGACGGCGCGCGCGAACAACTCTTCGGAACTTCGCTGTCTGTCTCTCTCGGTTGCGCTCATGCGCTCATGCTAAAACAAAAAAGCAAAAGGCAAAAGGAAGATGAAAGAGATCGCGCTCTTCATCATCCAACGCTGATGAAAGACGCGCCCTCGTCCGTCTTCACTTTTGCCCTTTGCTTTTCAACTTTTGCCTTAACCGAAGATGCTGCGCCAGCGGCGGTCAAGCGCGCCGCCGAAGAGGAAGGCCGTGAGCGATGGCGACTCGTGCGAACGGTCGTAGCCGACCAACTCGACGTATGCGCGCCCTTCGACTTTATCATCACCGCGTCTTCCTTCGACGGCGCACGCGCCCTCCCAGTAGACGATCATCGTCGTGCCGCGCGTGGTGTCCAACTCCTGATCCTTGAGGGCGAAAGTATGCGCCAATTGCAAACTCGGCGTGAAAATACGGAGCGGCGGAGGCGTGCGGATTCAAAGAGGCGCGACTCTCAGATGCGCTCCAACTCTTCGCCGGGCTCGACGAGAAGCGTGCGGAAGGACGAGAGGTAGACGAGTCCGGGCGCAGCGCCTTTGGGCTTGGAGACGAACTTGCGCTGCGTGTAGTTGACGGCGACCTTCGCGTCCTTACGCGCTTGACTGAACTGAGCGGCGAGGCGCGCGGCCTCTAAGAGCGTGCGATGCGGCACCGCCTCGTCGCGCCCACGCGCGCGGACGACGACGTGCGAGCCGGGGTAATCCGCCGCGTGCATCCACGTGTCGTAAGAGCGCGCGACGCGGAAGGTCAAATGGTCGTTCTCACGCGCGCCGCGCCCGACGACGATCTCGTAGCCGTCCGACGAGCGATAGCGGCGCAACGTGCGTCCATGATCGCCCGTCTCCTTCTTCGACCCCTTCGCGCGCGCCGTTCCTTTCGTGCGCGCCGTCCCTTTCGCACGTGCGGCGTTCGTCTTCTCGCCGACGAAGGACGCGAGCGCGGTGTCATCGCGCGATGCGATGATGCGCTCAAGCTCGGCACGTCGCGCTTCGAGCGCAGCGAGTTCCGGCTCTATCTTTTCGAGCCGCTCACTAATCTCGCGAGCAGCGCGCCGAGCCTTCGTGTAGCGCGCGAACCTGCGCGCCGCCTCCTCCTGCATAGTGCGATTCTCGTCAACCTCGATGACGATTGTGGGCGTGTCTTCGGCGTAGAAGTCTGTGACGTGGACGTTGCGCCCCTCGCGCACGGCCGTACCGATGTTGGCAAGCAGAAGGTCGCCCGCGCGCTTGTGCTCCTCCGCGTCGCCATGCTCGACGAGGTCGCGCGCGAGGTTGTCGCGCAGCTTGAGCAATGTCGAATTCCGCTGTTTGAGTCGCGTTGCCTCGGCCGCCGCGCGCGAGTCGAAGGCGCGCTCGGCTTCGACTCGAAGATAATGCGCGTCGAGCGCATCGGAGAGAGAAGAGAAGCCTTCGCGGCGTAAGTCGTCCGGCTTGCGTGTGCGCTTCGCTTCGCTCTCCGGCTTGCGCGCGGCTTCCGCTTCATCTTCGCCCGTTGTGACCGCGCCTTTTGCGATTGGCGGTCTGTAGACTTCGCCCTCGGTCTGTCCTTCGCCGCGCGAGAGACGCAGCGTCTCGACGATGCGTTCCTGTTCGTCGAGCAGGAGGAGGTTGGCCGTGCGCCCCGTGAGTTGCACGACGAGTGTCGCCGCACGCTCATCACCGACCGCGTCGGGGACGGAGAAGTTGAAGCGCACGATGCGCTCGCCGTCGTCCTTTGTGAGCGCGCGCAGAATCGCGCCGCCGAGAGCTTTCCGCAGGACGAGCGCGAAGGGCGTTGGCGTGAATGCGGCCCGCTCAAGCTCGCGCACGGTGCGCGAGATCATGTGCAGGCGTGAGCGTCCCGGTTCGACCGAGAGCAGGAGATAGCGCCCGTCGCCCGTTCGGAAATCTACCGCGAGCGAAGCGGCGGAGAGTTGAAAGACCTTGCCCCAACGCCGCCCGACGAGCGCCGGTCGTAGCTCCTCCAATACATCGCCGATTAGCTTTTCGTTCATGCGCAAAAGTGATGGTCGCGACTCACGGCGCAAAGGCTAACAGACTTCGGCGCGGAGACAAAAAGAGAGGCACGCCGGGTTGCAGCGCGCCTCTCTTTGAAAGCTGTCGGGTTTGTTACTTCTTGACGACTACCGTGCCCGAGAGTATGTCGTGCGCGGTGCGGCCTTCGGCGTCGAAGAGTGAGTAGAGCAGGCCGAGCCCGAAGGTCGCGAGCGAGAGCATGTAAACGACTGCGCGACGCATGCACTGCCCCGTGGTCGGGACGTTCGCCTTGCGCGCGTCTACGGCGTGAAGCCCGCAGAGCGACATGCCGAGCGTGCGCCCCGCCAGCGCGACCGAGCAGGTGTGATAGAGGAACATCATCAGCGCCACGATCAATGCCATCGAGCCCGACACGCGCGGGTCGCCCCAGTTGCTGATGGTCAACTCGATAGCAGCCGCGAAGGGTGCGGAGAGGAAGGCGACGAGCACAAGGTCTACGAGTGCAGCGGCGATGCGCTTCGCGCGCGGGGCGCGGTCGTCATAGGTCAACTCGGGTGCCTCGACCTTCGGCAGTAGCTCGATGCCCTGACGTTCGAGCCAGAACTCGTCGAGCACACCGGTAATGTGTCGTGGCTGCTTTGCCGCATCGGCCTGCGCTTCCGCAGTCATTGCAGACTGCGCCATCTGCTCGGCGGCGTGCGACACTTCGGACTTCTTAGTCGTCTCGACAACTGACGCGGCCTCCGCTGTCGCTACGGTTACGGTCGAAGCATGAGCAGTGGCTTTCGTCTCGACCGCATCAGTCTTGAGCGCGGCGGGCTCGGCCCGCACGTCCTGCTTCTGCTCGGCTTGCTGCTTCGGCTGTACGACGACGAGCGGTGTGTGGCGCGCGGCGTCCGCCTCTGCTTCCGCACGCTCGGCACGGCGCGACGTGCGCTTTGCTTGTGCGGCTGTGGTGCCCGCGTTGCGTTCCGGGTGCGCGGGCTGCGTCGCCGATTCGGGGTCGGGCATCTGCTCCGGCTCCTCCTCGACCACGCGAGCCGCGGCTGTCGCAGCGTGCGCACGACCCGAGCCCTGCCGAGCAACAGGCTGCGCGTGCGCACTCGCCCTCGCTCGCTCGATGCGGCGCAGTGCGGCAGCGACGAGCGGATTCAACTCCGGCTCGTCGGGAGTTGGGACGAGGCCGAGCTGCTTGGCCGTGGCGGACTCCAAAGTTTTTGCGGGCGCGGTGGTGCGTGCGTCTTCCGGGGCGGAGAAGGTCTGCCCCGAGGGTTGGCGCTCGGTCTCAACGCCTTCGAGGTCGGCGTCGCGCGCGCGGCGTTGCTGAATTTCGCGGAAGCGCTCGCTCAACTCCTTCCGCCACGCGGGGCGGTTGCGGTTGACGCCGGGGAATTCGATCAGGGTCGAGTTGTTCGCGCTCTGCGTGTTGCGGGTCGTGACGTTCGAGTTATCGGTCATAGCGGGAGCGTCGGCCTGTCGCGCGACGTGGGACGCGCCGGGTACTTCTACAACTGTTACATCCGGGGGGGTGTTGATATGCGCAGGCTCCACCGTCCGACACTGGGGGCATTCATCGAGTGCTTCCGGGTACTCTTCGTTGCACGCGGCACACTGCATTTCTGAAAGGAATCCCCCTGCGGTTTTAATGGTTCGATGGGCGACGGGCACGTGCCGTAAATCTATGCCCACTGCGGAGTCGCGGCGGATGCTATCAGAAGTTACTTTAAGTCGTCAACCAGAAAATGTACAAGGCGCTGTATTTGACTGCCGGGAGGACACAACATTTGGGGGCGGGCGTGTCCGGCTGCGCGAGTCAAACCCGAAGGCCGGAGCGTTTGCGGAGCCTTAGCGCAGAAGTGTGCCGATGCGGCCCCAGCGCGTGTTGTTGAAGAAGTCGGAGAGGAAACCGAGTCGGCCTTCGGCGTGCTGAGCCGCCTCGTCGTAAGACCAGATGACGAACATGGCGCGGCCGACGACGAGGCTGCGCGGGACGGTTCCCCAGACGCGGCTGTCGGCGCTGTTGTCGCGGTTGTCGCCCATCACAAAGTATGAGTCGGCGGGAATCTTGTATGGCCTGCTGACCGCGTATTGAAAGCCGGACGAGTAAGAGCGTAATCCCTTCGCGCCTTCCTCGATGGTCTCGGGTCTGTAGTAGACCGTGTAAGGCTCACCGTCCCTCGCGCGTGGGTAGTCGAGTTTCTTAAGCTCGGACTTGTCGTTGTCGCGAACGTCGAGAGCCGTGACGCGATACTCGGGCAGGAGCTTGCCGTCTATGTAGACATCGGGGCCCTTCACCTCGACGGTTTCGCCGGGGAGCCCGATGACGCGTTTGATGAAGAGCGTCTTGTACTGGACGACCTCTTTGTCAACGTTGTTCTTGGCGGGATACTTGAAGACGATGATGTCGCCGCGTCGTATCTCGCGTTGCGGCAGGAAGGGGAGGGCGGGGCCCGGCGCTAAGATGAACATGTTGACGAGGAAGCGGTCGCCGACGTAGATGGTGTTCTCCATCGAGGCCGAAGGCACGACCGCCGCCTTGGCGACGAAGGTCATAAAGAAGACGGCCATCACCAGCACGACCGCACCCGACTCAAGGTACTCGCGCAGCAGCCCGCGCGGCGGCCCTGTTTGCCGCGCGGGTTCGCTACCCGCCTCGACCGCTTCGTTCGACCGCTGCTCTTTCTCTTCTATCGTCGTCGCCACTTTAAAAAACCTTTCGATCACGAACTCCTTCAGAGCGGCTGGCGTCCGGCGAAGCCTGCCTCAAGGTCGTGCCACCACTCAAGCTCGTCGCCCTCGCCCATCTGCCAGCAGAGAAGGACGACACGCCCTTCGCGCAGCGCCGGGAAATCTATGAGGCCGCGCGTGTAGTCTTTGATCTGCACGCCGAGCGCCTCAAGCTGTCCGGCCGATTCAGCGAGCGCCGTCAGCGACAGGACGTAGCCGTGGCCGCCCTCCATGCCGCCGCCGCCGTGCGCCGCGCTCGCCGCAGCCTGCCGCGCGGCCTCCTGCGATGACGACACGCGCGCATAGGCGCGCTGAACCCTCGCGACAATCTCGCGCACGGTCGGCAGCAGCGCGTTCGCATCTTCGATGGTGAAAAGCTTCATAAGTCTTTCGTGAACCGTGAACCATGTATCGTGACAAGAGAAAGCTTACTCATACTTGTTACGGTTCACGGTTCACGGTTCACGGTCTTTACTTATCATCCGTGACGCGGATGAAGTTGGGGCCGCCCGCGAGCCGTTCGTCTTCGTCGCAGAGGTCTGTGTCGGCGACGAGTGGCAGCGCGGTCTCATCGAAGTCATTGGTGCGGCGCGCTTCGCCCAACTCCTCTTCGATGCCGTTCATATGGTCGCGCACGTGCGCCATCATCTCGTGGTCGTCGGTGGGATGGGGCTGCGTGTGGTTGTTGTAAGAGCTTCCGGCCGGCTGCGGCTCGTGCGTGTGGTTCTCGTAGTAGCGGTGCGATTGCACGGGCTCCTTGCGAACCTTGTCGGCGATGTCGCCGAGGTCAATGAAGTAGTCGGCCACGTCGATGAGCTTGGGCGCGGTGTTTGAGCGGAAGCCCGCGACCTCGACGCGGCAACCCTTGTAGGCGACCGCGTTGACGGCGTAGACGAAATCCTCGTCGCCCGAGACGAGCACGGCCGTGTCGTAGCGTCCCGCGAGCGAGAGCATGTCCACGGCAATCTCCACGTCGAGATTCGCCTTGCGCGTGCCGTCGTAGAAGGTCTTCAGCTCTTTGTGTATGACGCGGAAACCGTTGCGGCGCATCCAGAGCAGGAAGCCTTGCTGTCGCTCGGCACCGACATCAACACCCGTGTAGAAGAAGGCGCGCAAAAGCCTCCCGTCGCCCAGAAGGACGCGCAGGAGCTTGTTGTAGTCAATGTCTATGTTGTGGAAACGCGCCGCGTGAAAAAGGTTGTTGCCGTCAATGAAAACCGCCACCCTGCCTCTGTACCCTAACTGCCAGGAGATGTTGTTAGTGGGATCATAATGCATGCGATAGACACCCCATTCGAGTTTCTGATTCACGAGATTTCAAACATCGGCGAGGCCGAACGGCCGCGCGCCGCCGCGCACCGTTTAAAATTCAACCTCACAAACACCCTATTGCTCTTGCGTAGCGGCCCGCTCAGGGGCCCAGACTTTGCGCGGCGGCAACTCATTTAACCACGAATTTTGATAACAGGACAACAGGAGCCGCGCCGCTCCTCATCGTTTGCCGACTCACTGGCCGCCCTGACTGGCCCCGAGCACTTCGCCCGTGGACGCATCCACATAGACGAGGAGCGCTGATTCCGGGCTGCCGACCGCGACCTCCCATGCAACGTGTAGTTCGAGCGTGTCGGGCGCGGTGTCGCGCCGGATGGGGAATATGACAAGCTGGCGTGCAGCCACCGATTCGGCCTGCGTGACGGTGCGCGACAGCTTCGCACCCGCGCTACTCGTGTAGCTGATGGGGCGATTGGCTATGGCTGCGGCGGCCTGTTCGGCGCTCAGCGTAACGGGGACGGAGGCGAGCGTGCGGCCGAGTTGGTCGGCGTCGGGAAGTCCCGTGCTCGACAGTCCTGTGACGCGCAGGTCTGGCGTGAAGGTGACTTCGACCACGCCGTAGCCGTTTCGCAGCGGATAGGCGAAAGGGTTCTGCTGATAGAGCGCGCGCCGCGCGCCACCGCCCGACGCGGGCGCGTCCGAGATGCCGACAAGCGACAACTGCTTCAAGTCAACGCCGAGCAGCGGCGCGGCTGTCTGAAGGAAGCGGCGCAGGGATTCGCGCGTCTCCTCTTCAGTTTGAGTCTTCTCGTCCTTGATGATGACAAGAGGCAGGCGTGGGTATTCACGAAGTCCCGCAGGCAGTGACTCAAGCGTAGAGGTCACGGGCCGAAGCTCGGGCGTCGGAGTCGCGGCGGCTGCCTGCGAGGTTAAGACCGTCGTCCAGTTGGCGAGCGCGGCTGCTCGTCGCTCGTCGCTCGCGGCGAGTACGGCGAAACGCGGCGGCTCGTTGGCGCGAGGCCGCTCGGCGCTCGCCGGTCGCGCCGCCGACGCGCACGCCGAGAGCGCAAGCGCGAACATGGTTAATAAAATCCCGCCAGTGATTCTTTGAATGTAAGCCATGATGAGAAACAACCCCGCTGCGACTTTTGTGAATGCCTTTGTGACCTCTACGGTTAAGTGCGTCCGGCTTGAACGCGAATACACGAAGGTCTTCACAAAGGTCGCAGAGGTAAGAGCTGCCTAAAATGTTGAAGGGGAAACGCGCGAGAGGGATTATACTCAAGAACGTGCGTGGGGCAACGGGTTTCGCTTACCCTGTCGGATAAACTGAAAAGGTCACGGAGGATAATTTGTCGCGCGAAGAGGATGTGCAGGCGTTCGACGAGTTCGACGAGCGGCCCAGTGATGCGCCGCGTCGCTTCACGCCTGCCGAGATGGTGGCATGCGACGCGTGCCTGCGCGCTAACGCGCCGACGCGGATGAGTTGTCTCTACTGCGGAGCGCAGCTTCCCGTCACCGAGCAGAGCGCGGCGCTGCGGCGACCCGCGTTAAAGAAGATGGAGGAGTGGGAGCAGGGCTTCAACGTCGTCATGCTCCCGCGCGCCGACTCCGGGTTGATGCCGGAAGCGATTGAAGAGGCCGCGTCGCTGCTTCGACTCGGCGCTGCGCGTTTGAGCGAGATCGTCGGGTCGGGCCGGGCGCTGCCCGTTGCACGCGCATCCACGTTGGAGGAGGCCGAGCTGGTCGTGAGTCGTCTCGGCCCGCTCGGGCTCGTTGCCGAAGTCTTCACGGACGAGGAATTGGCGCGGTCTCCCGCGCGCGCACGCGCGCTCGATTTTGAAGAGGGCGCGCTCGTCTGTCGTCAGAGTCCCGACGCCGCGCCGCGCCGCGTGCCGTGGAGCGAGGTCGCGCTGCTCGTCAAGGGGCGCATGGTGTCGAGACGCATCGAAGTCGCGGAGCGCAAGACGCGCTTCGGCGGCCGTAACGAGATGGTAGAGACGCGCGAGCTTGCGGCGGACGAGACGGCGCTCGATATCTACGCGGCTTCCGATGATGTGTGCTTTCGCATTATGTCGGGCGGCTTCGACTACTCCTGCCTCGGCGAACGAAAGGGTCTGCTCGCGGCGGAGAACTTCAACGCGCTCGTCTCGACGTTGCGCGCAAGGTCGCGGTCGGCCGTCTTCGATGAAGAGTACGACGGCCTGCGCGCGCTGCTCGCGGACGTGTGGCCTCCGGCCGAGCAGACCGGTTCGCTCGGGCTCAGGCGCGAGCGAGCCGGACGGGTCAACATCGAGGCCGTCACGACCGTCAGCAACGAGACGCAGTTCACACGTTACGCTCGATTGCGCCGACGCTTCGTGCTGCGCGCACGCGCGGAGAGTTCATGAAACACAACGGCGGAAACAGGCGTGGGCAGCAGCAGCAGGGGCGGCGCGCGGACGGCGGCGACCAGGCGCATGACGAGCGCGCACGCACGCATGGCAAGCGCAGAGCCGAGCACGGCGAGCACGGTCAAGGGAATGGTGTTCGCGCCGGTCAGCAAAGCATGCGCAACAGTCAGCATGGCGTGCGCAGTGGTCAGCAAAGCGTGCGCGATGCCCGGCAAAGCGTGCGCGATGGCGAGTCGCCGGGCGAGCGTGTCGCTCGCGCCTTCTCGGGAAGGAGCGAGCGCGAACGCACCTCGGGTGTGAGAGAGCGAGAGCGCACGTCGCGCGACTTCGCAAGGACGCCGCACGGCTCTACCGAAGCGCCGCTTGAGCAGGCGCGCAGACAGGCGCTTGTGCGCGTACAGACGAACGCGGACGACGGCGCGCACCTCTTCGGCGTGCAGCCCGTGCTCGAAGCTCTGCGCGCGGGCGCGCGCCCCGTCGAGCGCGTCGTCGTGGCCGAGGGCGCGCACGAGTCGCGCCTGCGCGAGATTCTTGAGATCGCAAGGTACGCGGACATCCCCGTCCGCCGCGTACCGCGTGCCGAGTTGCAACGCATGGCCGCAGGCGCGAACCATCAGGGCGTCGTCGCGACTATCGCAGCGGCACACTACACGCCCACCGACGAGTTGCTTGACGCGCTCGCTGCACGCGTAGGGACACAAGACCAGCCGCTCGCCGTCGTCCTCGACGGAGTGGAAGACCCGCGCAACCTCGGTGCTATCATTCGCACGGTCGAGTGCGCGGGAGCGCACGGCGTCTTCGTCCCCGAGCGCCGTGCTGCGGGACTCACGGAGACGGTGGCGAAGGCCGCTGCGGGCGCTCTCGAATATGTTCCCGTGGCGCGCGCCTCGAACGTCGTGCGGCTCCTGGAGGAGTTGAAGAAGCGCGGCGTGTGGACTGTCGGCACGGCGGCCGGGGCCGAGACCTCTTACGCCGAATGGGACTGGACGCAGCCGTGCGCGCTGCTCCTCGGCGGCGAGGGTGAGGGCTTGCGACGACTCGTGCGCGAGCGTTGCGACGTGCTCGTTCAAATACCGTTGCGCGGCCGTATCGAATCGCTCAACGTCTCGGTCGCCGCAGGGATAGTCCTCTACGAAGCCCTCCGCCAGAGAACCGCGCGCAGCCGCGCGGCGTACAATGAGAGCGAAGTGATAAATGATGAGTGATGAACGATGAATAAGGCCGTGTTGAGATATTCATCAATCATCATTCATTACTCATCATTCATCGCTCCCGAGGAGGTTCCAGCAAATGTTCTGCCCGAAGTGCGCGACGCAAAACACGGATGACGCGAAGTTCTGCCGCTCGTGCGGCACAGACATCAGCCTCGTGCCGCAGGCCGTGACGGGTCATCTCGCCGCACGCCTCGCCGCCGACGACGAGACGCGGTACGGGCGTCGCCGACGCCACAGAGGCTATAAAGGGCCGCCGAGCATCGAGCGCGCCTTCTCGAACATTTTCATGGGGCTCGTCTTCGTCTTCATCGCTTTCGCCGTCAAGACGTGGGTTCCGGGGGGCTCGATGTGGTGGTTCTGGATGTTCTTGCCCGCGGCCGGTCTGCTCTCCGGCGGCGTCTCGATGTACTTCCGACTCGCGGAAGAGAGAAACAGGCTCGCCCCGCCTTCGTACCAGCCCTCACAGACGGCCTTCCAGCAGCCGCCACGAGCGACTGCGCTCCCGCCACGTGATACCGGCGAGATGATCACACCACCGCCAAGCATCACCGAAGGCACCACGCGTCACCTCGGCGTGCCAGCCGAGCGCAAGCCCAGTGACGTGTGAGAGCTTTAAGTGACGGCAAGGTCTCTCTAACTTCAAGTGCCGGACATCAAGGTGTTCAAGTGTTGAGCGAGACGAGCAGAGCGCGCATCTGCGCCCCCGTCTGCGTGCCTCGCGCCGCCGCGCTGCGACAGTCAATCGAGCGCGCCACTGAGTTCGCAGACCTCGTCGAACTGCGTCTCGACTGTCTTGAAGAAGGGCAGTTCGACATCGCTCGCGACCAACTCGGCGCGCTCCTCAACACGACGCGCCTCCCCTTCATCATCACCTTCCGCCCGCGAGAGCAGGGCGGCCATCGTTCAATCAGCGTTGATGAGCGCGTCGCCTTCTGGCAGCACGCTCCCGAACTGCTGCGCGACGCACACGCAGGAGGACGCGTCGTCTTCGCAGACCTTGAGCTTGACCTGCTTGAGTCGCCGCAAGCCGCCGCGTTCGATCAACTCTTCCGAAGCTTCAAAGTCATCTGCTCGCACCACGACTTTCAACGGACGCCCGCTGGCCTCGGAGAGATTTTCGAGAGGATGATGCGCACGCACGCCAATGTTCTGAAGTTCGCCGTGCGCGCAAACGCAATCACCGATTGCGTCGAGGTCATGCAACTGATTGAACGCGGGCGGCGCGCGGGACGCGAAGTGATTGCCGTCTCAATGGGCGAAGCCGGGCTGCTGACGCGCGTACTGGCTCCGGCCTTCGGCGGCTTTCTAACATACGGCTCGCTCGACGCGGCGCAGGCGACCGCGCCCGGACAGATAAGCGCGCGCGACCTGCGCGGGCTCTATCGCATCCATGAGTTGAGCGAGCGCACGATGGTCACGGCGCTCGTCGGCTCGCCCGTCGGCCACTCGTTCTCGCCGCACATGCACAACGCGGCCTTCAAGGCGCTCGGGCTCGACGCCGTCTACCTGCCGCTCGAAGTCGCGGACGTTTCGGAGTTCGTGCGGCGCATGGCCGACCCGCGCACGCGCGAGCTTGCGTGGAACCTGCGCGGCCTGAGCGTCACCGCACCGCACAAGCAGGCAATCATCGCGCACCTCGACCGCGTGGCCCCGAGCGCCGCGAGCATCGGCGCGGTGAACACTGTCGTCATCACGCGCGACGGGCTCGAAGGCTTCAACACAGACGCGGACGCGTCGGTCGTGCCGCTCGGTGGACTGTTGGAGTTGAGAGGCGCGCGTGTCGCAATCATCGGCGCGGGCGGCGCGGCTCGCGCTCTGCTGTGGGCACTCAATGAACGTGGAGCGCGCGCCACGGTCTTTGCGCGCGACATCAAACGATGCGGGCGTGTCGCCTCGGAGTTCGGTGTCGAAGCCGCCGCGCTCGAAGGCGCGCGCTTCGATAAGTTCGACGTGGTGGTGAACGCGACTCCGCTCGGCACGCGCGGAGAGCGAGAGTTGCAGACGCCCGCCACCATCTCACAACTACGCGGCGCGCGTGTCGCCTACGACATGGTCTACAATCCTTCTCAAACGCTCTTCATGCGCGAGGCGGGTGAGGCGGGATGCCGTACGACAGGTGGCCTGCCGATGCTCGTCGCGCAGGCCGAAGAGCAGTTCCGACTCTGGACTGGACAAGAGCCGCCGCCCGGCTTGATGCAGTCCGCGGCGGAGAAGAAATTGTTAGAGGTCGGAGATCAGATGACAGTTAAAAGCGACAATTTTTAACTGGCCTCTGACCTCCGACCTCCGACCTCTAACGACATGGAACGTTACAGCAGGCAGATTCTTTTCGACGGGATAGGCGATGAGGGGCAGCGTCGTCTGGGCGCGGCGCGCGTGCTCGTGGTGGGCTGTGGGGCGCTTGGGTCGGCGCAGATCGAGATGCTCGCGCGCGCGGGTGTGGGGCGGCTGCGTGTGGTTGACCGCGACTTCGTCGAGGAGTCGAACCTGCAACGACAGACGATGTTCACCGAGCGCGATGCGCGCGAGCGTGCGCCGAAAGCGGTAGCGGCCGCCCGTCGCGTCGCGGAGATAAACTCGGATGTTGAATGCGAGGCAGAGGTCACGGATGTGAATCAGTCGAACGTCGAGAAGCTAATCAAGGGCTGCGACGTGGTGCTCGACGGGACGGACAATTTTGCGACGCGCTTTCTCTTAAACGATGCGTGCGTGAAGCGCGACGTGGCGTGGGTCTACGGCGCGGCGGTCGGGAGCTACGGCGTGACGATGACCATCAGGCCGCGCGTCACTCCGTGCCTGCGCTGCGTCTTCCCATCTGTCCCCGCCGCCGGTTCCGCGCCGACGTGCGACACGGCGGGCGTCATCATACCCATCATCTTGGTCGTCGCCTCGGTGCAGGTCACGGAAGCGTTGAAGCTCCTGACGAGTAAGGTGGAGAGTCTGCACGGCGGGCTGATGCGGTTCGACGTGTGGCGCAATGAGTGGCGGCGCATCTCGACGGGCGAGAGGGCACAGGAGTGTCCCACGTGCGCGCTCGGACGCTTTGAGTCGCTTGAGGCGGAGGCGGGCGACCTTGCAACCGTACTGTGCGGGCGCGACGCCGTGCAGGTCTCGCCGCGTGGTGGTGTCGGCGCGAGCATAGACCTCGATGCGCTCGCCGCGCGTCTGAGTGCGGCGGGCGAGGTGAAGTCAAACGAGTATCTCGTGCGTCTGCGCACGGGCGAGTACGAGTTGACGGTCTTTCGCGACGCGCGCGCCATCGTGCGCGGGACGGACGACGCCACTGTGGCGCGTTCGGTCTACGCGCGATACGTTGGGACGTGAGGCGGCGTGTTTTGCGGCGGACGCGGTTTCGCGCTCGGTGCTTTCAGGGTATGATTCATGAAGGCCGACGTAAACGAACGGTCGGCACAAGTTTTTATCTCTCAGCGCACGTCCGAGTCTTTCAGCGACATGCGGTCGGATTTTGGAAAGCGAACCTTTGCACTTGATGACAAACAGACGTTCACCCCTTCGCGCTATTCAACTCTTCTTAATCTCTTCCGCGCTCGTCACCCTCGGGGTTCTGAAAACGCAGGCGGGCGGCCCCGTCGTCTGGGAGACGGACTCGCGCGCCGAGTTGATGAGCGGCGAGTCGCGCGGCGTCTCCGTGACGGACACGGGCGCGCTGATGCTCGCCCCGCGCTTCACGCAACTCTTCGATACCGAGCAGGCTTACATCTGGTCGAGCGCGGCCGACTCCGTGGGTAACGTCTATCTCGGAACGGGTCACGACGGGCGCATCTTCCGCGTGGGCGCGGACGGGCGCGGCGCGCTGCTCTACGACGCGGCCGAGTTGGATGTGACGGCGCTCGTCGTCGGGCGCGACGGCGCGCTCTATGCGGGCACGTCGCCGGAAGGTAAGGTCTATCGCATCACGGCGGACGGCAAGGCCGAGGTCTACTTTGATCCGCCGGACAAGTACATCTGGTCGCTGGCGCTCATGTCGGACGGCTCGCTCGCGGTCGGCACGGGCGACACGGGCAAGCTCTACCGCGTGCGTTCGGCGGGAGCGAAGCCCGAGGCGTCGCTGCTGATTGACACGAACGAGACGCACGTCATCTCGCTCGCGACCGACAAAGATGGAAATCTTATCGCGGGCACAGACCCCGGCGGGCTCGTCCTTCGTGTCTCGCCCGAGGGCAAGGCGTTCGCGCTCTTCGACTCGCCGCTGCGCGAGATTCATTCGCTGACGATGGCGTCGGACGGCTCAATCTACGCGCTCGCGCTGAGCGATGCGGCGACGAGTCCGCGGCAGTCTTCGACGACGACGGCGACGACGCAGGCCGTCGCGGCGAGTTCGTCGGGCGGGACGGTGACGGGGACTGTGACGACCGACGACGGCAGCGGCGCGCAGGCCACCGCGTTCGGCGGCACACAGGCGACACCTGCGGCGCGCAGTCGCAATGAGCTACAGGGCGCGCGCAGCGCCGTCTTTCGCATCATGCCCGACGGCGGGTCGGACGTTTTGTGGAGTTCACAGACCGTGACGGCCTTCGCGGTCGCGGCCGCGCCGCAAGGGTCGAGCGTGCTCGTTGGCACGAGCGATAAGGGGCGCATCTATTCGGTCACGGACGACGGGCGCGATACGTTGCTCATACAGTCGAGCGAGGATCAAATCTCGTCGTTCGTCATACGCGGGCGCGACGTGTTCGTGGCGTCATCGAATCAGGGCAAGCTCTTTCGCCTCGGCGGCGACGCGTCAACCGAGGGCACTTATGAATCGCCTGTGCGCGACGCAAAGTTCGTCGCCTCTTGGGGGCGCGTCTGGTGGCGCGGGCGCGGGCAGGTCGAGTTGCAGACGCGCACGGGCAACACCGAGCGACCCGACATGACTTGGAGCGATTGGAGCGCGCCTTATCGTGACCCGGCAGGCGCAGGCGTCACGAGCCCGCGCGCGCGCTTCATACAGTGGCGCGCAGTCCTGCGCCCCGCTCCGGGCGCGGACGCGAGGGTCGAGGATATAAGTCTCTCATACCTGCCGCGCAACGTTGCGCCCGAGGTCTTGCAGATTCAAGTCCTGCCCGTCGGCATCGCGCTTCAATCGGCGGCGCAGATGCCCGTTGACCCGAACATTGAGGCTTCGGGGATTGACCCCGCGCTCATCGGCCCGCAGGTGCAGATACCGCCGCGCCGCATGTTCCAGCGCGGCGCTGTCTCTCTACAGTGGCAGGCCGAAGACCGCAACGGCGACCAGCTTACGTACTCGGTCTTCTATCGCCCGGTCGGCGACGGTGCGTTCCATCTGCTCAAGGAGAATATGCGCGACAACTTCTTCTCGATGGACGGCGCGGCGCTCGGCGATGGACGCTACGTCTTCAAGGTCATCGCCTCTGACGCGCCCGAGAATTCGCTTGGTCAGGCGCTCACGGGCGAGCGCGTTAGCGAACCCGTGGACGTTGACAGCACGCCGCCCGTGGTGCGCGCCGAGGGCGAACCGCAGACGAGCGCGGACGGGCACGCGCACGTTCGCTTCACGGTTGAAGACACGAATGGGCGCTTGCGTCGCGCGGACGTTTCGGTAGACAGCGGCGAGTGGCGCACGGTCTTCCCCGAAGACGGCATCGCCGACGGCCCGCGCGAGACTTATGCGGTCGAAGTGCCGCTCGTGACCGCGGGTGAGCATACGATTTCTTTGCGCGCCATTGACGGCAGTGGCAACGTGAGCAGCGCCAGAGTCGTCGTAAGACGTTGAAAACGGCGCATGCGCCACTTCGTACACGATACGGTGCGAGTTCTGACCATACGGTGCGAGCAACACCGTCGCTCGTAACCTCAAGCCGCGAAAGGCTTGACGGAAGTAAGCGTGGCGGCCGTGGCACTGGCCTTGCAAACTTGAGCTGGCGAGACACGCGCGTCTCTCCTTCTCCCTCCCATGCGCGGTAAACGAACATGAGGAGGCAAAGGTTAGGAACCATGAAGTTTTTGAAGCAGCTCATCATCATGATTGTCGCCTCCTGCGTGCTCGCCGTCGGCGCGATGGCGGTCGAGCCGCAGAAGAACGACCAGAAGCCGCCCCCGCCGAAGGAGAAGCAGGATGTGCCGAAGCCGGACAAGACTCCGCCTCCGCCGCCGCGCAACGATAACGGCAACAGGGGAGGCAGCGAAGGCAAAAAGGGAAAGCCCTGAGGCTGTTCGTGGGGAGCTTCGCCACCGCCTTTCGAGGGCGAGAGGGTGAGATGCGATTCACGAACGGCCGGACGCAAGGCGGCTACGCAAGGCGTAGCGGATTGAACAATCAGGCGCGCCGTCGGAGGCGTTAACAACCCCCGAACAGCGCGCCTGAATTTTTTTCGAGGGGGAAAGCAAATGTTGAAGATCAGAATGTTCAGAGCCGGGTTGCTGGCGCTGTTGATTTGGGGCGCGCTCTTCTCGCCGCTCGCGGGCAAAGCCAACGGGCAGGGACGGCGTGGTGGTGGTGGCGGCGCAGGCGCACGCGTAAACGGCGTAGACCCGCGTCTCCTGGCACAGGCTGAACACTACTCGGGCGACCGTTTCCAGTTCGAGGCGCAGACGCCGCGCGGCGTGCGCGTCTATGCCGTCAACCGCCCGCAGCCCGACGCGCTGCGCGCCATAGACTCGGGGCTCACCGAACTCTTCGCGGTCGCGCGACGCCACGGCTACCGTCAGTGGCTCAACTACTCGGACTACACGGTCTTCATCGCGCGCGCTGACCGCACGCGCGACGCGGCGGGCACGTACTCGCCCGACGTGGCGATAGGCGCGGCACAATACGCCGGGAGCGTCTACGACAAGGGCGGCTATGTTTTCGCTGCGGGGATGGTGCTCTCGATGGAACCCGCCGCCTTCCTCATCGCCGAGCACGAGCGCGACTTCGGCCGCATCTCGAACGTCGCGCGCTACGAGGGCGAGCACATCATCCTCTATCACAACGACCGCGCGCTCTATGCGCGTACCGCCGATCACAGCCACGGCGGCAGCCATCCCATCTTGCAGTAACGATGAACGGGTAACGGGTGTTGTGCGTTAGGTGTCGGGTGTTGGTGAAAGCAGAACCAGCACCCGGCATCCTCCTTCTCTTCATCGTTCCTATCTCGTCAGATAAATTTTCTTAGACCAAGCCTAGTCCCACGTTCGTCCAACTATGCGTGATGAAATGGTTGGGGCGCTTCGCCCTGACGTTTGCCGCCGTGCGTTCGGCGCGGAAGCTTTCAGCCAGCTCTCCTCCGGCGGCGGGACGAAATTTTGACGTGGGAGGATTGAAGAGATGAGGAAGTTTGTAACGACGATTTTCGCACTCGCGCTGATTGCAGGCGCGGCGACAGGCGCTCAGGCGCAAGCCCGCCGAGGCACACACACGCCCGGCATCAACCACCGCGAGCGACGGCAGCAGCGCCGCATCCGTCAGGGCGTCCGCTCGGACGAGTTGACGAGGCGCGAGGCGCTGCGGCTGGAGAGAGGCGAGAGAAGGATTCGACATAACGAGCGCGAGGCAAGGGAAGACGGCCACGTGACGGCGAGAGAGCGCGCCCGGCTCCAACGCGAGCTTAATCACGAGAGCCGCCACATCTACCGCGCCAAGCATAACGAAAGAGAGCGCAACTAGCGCGGCGGCTCGCCAGCAATGCTGTGAACGCCGCAACGTTGAACTTGAAGACAACCTGTCATCAGTTCAACGTTGCGGCGTTCATCGTTCCGAGTTCACTTCATCGTGCTGGCCGACAGCACCACGACGACGTTCTTGTCGGCGATGCTGGTGGTGCCTGCGACGACCTGCTCGCCCTCGCGCAGCGAGACGGGATTCTTGAAGCCGACCGACTCGTAGGCCATCTTGTCCCCACCGAGCCAGACCGGCACTTTCATCTCCATGTTGAACTGCTCGATCTGCACGCGCGGCTGCCCGCCCGCGTTGTCGAGCGAGATGCCGCTGATGTTGTAGCTGTAGTAGACGGGGTTCTTACTCGCGGGCGTGTCGTTCACCAATTTAAGGTCGGCGACGCCCCTGTTGTAGATGTCGCCCCGCTGCTCCTTACCGCGCACGATCTGCGAGCCCATCACGCTGAAGTTCTTATAACCCAGAGACGCCTGAAGCTGTTTGACGATGCCCGTAAGCTCGGCCGGGTAGCGGTTCGTAACCGTCTCGTCGTTCGAGGCGACGAGTATGTGGACGCGGAACTCGACTGAAGGGCGCGCGGCCTCGGGCGTGTCGAGGCGGCGTATGGCCTCTTCGATGACCGTGATGTTCTCGGGGAAGTCGCGCACCGAGATGGTGCGGAACTCCTGATTGGGCGAGACGACCGCGCCGCGAAAGCCGCTGGTGAGCGGCGCGAGCACGCGTGCGAGGCTCAGCGGGTCGCGGTTGCGTATGTCGAACACGCGGTTCTGAAATATCTTCTGCGTGACGAAGTTGTCCTCCGGCTTCGACTGCTCCGACTGCGCCAGCGCGGCGGGCGTGGCGAGCAAGACGAGCATGAGGGCAAGAAAAATTCTGCGTCTGACTGAAAGCATAGTCTCTCCTTCTCCTGCGGGTTGGTCTAATGACCGACGCTCGCCACCCTTACACGCCGTCGCGCCGGAAAGGTTGCAGAAGAATGGGGGCGATTTTGGAAATGAGTGGACGCGATGCGGGGCGGCACGTACAATGGCGCGCACCGGCGTTGGCGTTCCCGGTCGTGCGGCGAGTGACTCCCCGCCTCCGGCGTCCGGGTGCCGGACATCCATCCATTGACGAAAGGACTTTGACCCGAGATGTCGAAAGAGCGTTTGATGCGAGGAGTCGTGTGTGCGGCGCTGGCGCTTGCCGCATCGTTCATGTTATGGGGCCGCGTCGTCGAGATACGCGGCGCGGCGCAAGCGCCGCAGCAAGGTGATAAGCCCGTCGAGCAGACGCGCAAGAACATACAGGTGCTCAAGGGGCTGCCCGAGTCGCAGCTCTTCCCCGAGATGAACTTTATCTCGGCCTCGCTCGGCGTGCGTTGCGACTTCTGCCACGTGAAGCAGGGCAAAGACCCGAAGACCGGGTTCGACAACTGGGTCTGGGAGAGCGACGACAAGGAAGAGAAGAAGACCGCGCGCGACATGATGCGGATGGTTCTGGCGGTCAACAAGGGCGACTTCGGATTGAGCCGTGGCGCGGTGACTTGCTTCACTTGTCATCGCGGTCAGGCGCACCCGCAATCGCTTCCGACTTTGCCGCTCGCCGCCTCGGGACACGAGCCGCCGCCTCCCGGCGCGACCCCTTCGCCTGCGCCCGCCGGGCCTCCCGCGCCGCGCGGCGAGCAGATGACGGTGCAACAGGTCTTTGACAAGTACGTCGCGGCGGTCGGCGGACAGGCGGCCATCGCAAAGCTACAGACGACGACGATCAAGGGGACGCGCGAAGCCTCGCAGGGGCGCGTGTGGCCTTTCGAGGTCACGTCGAAGGGGCCGGACAAGTTCCTGATGGTCGTTCAGATTCCGAACGGCGGTACTGTCATGCAGGCGCTCAACGGCACGGGTGGATGGATAGTTAACCCTCGCGTGCATCGCGAGCTGAGTCCGACGGAGTTGGCCGACGTGAGACACGCCGCCGAACTCTACGATGTCGTCAAACTCAAGCCGACGCCGACGATGAGAGTCGCGGGGCGCAGAAAGGTCGGCGACCGTGATGCCATCGTCGTCGTTGACCGACCGTCGGAAGGCATCTCGCTGCGCTACTTCTTCGACGCGCAGACGGGTCTGCTGCTGCGCATCACGAAGCTCACCGACGCGATGCTCAACGCGCTGCCCGAGCAGACCGACTTCGAGGACTATCGCGACGTTGACGGCGTCAAGCTCCCGTTCCTTGTGCGCGTGTCGACCATAGACACCTACGACAGCTTCACGCGCAACATCACCGAGGTCAAACATAACGTCCCCGTCGAAGACAAGCGGTTCGACATGCCGCCTGCGCCGCCGGCCGCCCCGGCCGCCACGCCGAAACCGTAGACGTTAAGTGATGAATGCGGGGTGGTGAATGATGAATATCACCGTGTTGAGATATTCATCATTCACCACCCCGCATTCATCACTTGCTTAAACTTCCCATGCGACGAATTGATCTCACCAAGGCGCAGGCCGCGCGCTCCTCGACGATCCGCGACATCAACCGGCAGTTCGTCCTCAACTACATACGCGACCGCGAGCCCATCTCGCGCGCCGAGATTGCGCGCTCGACCGAGCTTCAACGCTCGACCGTCTCGACCATCGTCGAGGAACTGAAAGAAGAAGGGCTCATCGAGGAGATAGGCGCGGGCGCGTCAACGGGCGGTCGTCGCCCGACCTTGCTGCGGCTGCGTGCCGCCGGAGCGACGGCCATCGGAGTCGACGTGACGCCTTCGGCGACGACCATTGCGACGAGCGACCTCGTCGGCCGCGTCATCACGCGCGAGCGTTTCGAGAACAGCCCGCGACCCGACGAGCTGGCCGCGCACGTCATCGAGCGATTGCGCGTAATTGCCGCGCGTCATCATCAGGGGACGATTGCGGGTGTGGGGGTGAGCCTGCCCGGACTCGTGGACACGGGCAAGGGGCGAGCCATCTACATCCCATTCTTCCGCTGGCGCGATTGGCCCATCGCCGAAGAGATTGAGCGCGCGACGGGACTGAAGGCGCGTGTTGACAACGACGCCAACGCCGCCGCGCTCGCTGAGCTTTGGTTCGGTCGCCCCGAGGTCAGCGGCTCGCGCGACTTCATCATCGCGCTCGTCGCCGAAGGCATCGGAACGGGCATCGTCTTCGACGGGCAGATTTATCGCGGTGAGCGTGGGGCGGCCGGTGAGTTCGGCCACATGATCGTCGCGCAGAACGGCCCCGTGGCCTGCTCGTGCGGCAACCGCGACTGTTGGGAAGCGTTCGCCTCGGAGCGCGCGGCCGTCGCGCGCTATCTCACGAACAAGGGCGCAAGGCAAGAGGACGGGCCCACGCGCATCACCTTCGCCGAGGTCGTCGAGCGCGCGCTCGGCGGCGAGCAGGCGGCCATCGACGCGCTCATCGAGACGGCGCACTATCTCGGCATCGGAATCTCGAACCTCATCGTCGGGCTCTCGCCCGAGACGGTGGTCGTCGGCGGACAGATCACGCGCGCGTGGCCCATCATCTCGCCCTCGCTCGAAGAGACTATCCAGCGTAGCATACGCCGTGGACTCCCTTCGGCGCGCATCGTCGCTTCGACGCTCTCGGAGCCGACGCTGATGGGCTCGCTCAGTCTTGTCTTGGCAAGCAAGTTCGGCCTCGCCGGAGCATGAAGCGCCGGGAGCGCGGGCATCCTTGCCCGCCAAAGCGTGCCGACAAGCACGCTTGACAGAGA
>JAVXWN010000248.1:0-20758 GCA_032230645.1 Acidobacteriota bacterium
CGTGTCTCTCATCATCTGTTGATGATGAGAGACACGCCTCTCTTTCATCTTCACTCTTGGCTTTTGCCTTGGCCGTCGGGCGCTATTCGCTCGCGCTCAACTCTTCGAGGTAGCTATTGTAGAGCGCGCGGGCTTCGTCCGACATCGCGGAGATGCGCAGGCCGATGAGGTAGCTCGGCTCGCCCGCGCCCGCGTCGAGTCGAAGGTAGTGAGCGGAGGCCGCCTCCATCTCGATGATTCCCGTGGGGAGTTCGAGCGTGAAGAGAAGCGCGCACGCTTCGTCTACGACGCACGTGTAGCCGAGGTAGATCGAGCCCGCGACGAGACCGATGCCCGTCTCGCTCAAATCGCGCGTGCGGCAATCGAGTCTCTCGTTGAGAAAAAGTATATCGCGCTCGGCTTCCGCGAGCGCGATGGCGCACGGAAGGTCTGCGCTGAATCTCGGCTTGCGGCGGCGTTCCCTGCCTGACTGCTCCATCTTGAAAACGATTCCCCTGCGCGGCGCGCGCTCAAACCCGAGGGGTGCGACCGCTGCATGCTTGTTCTGAATTGCTGAAGAGGCGGAGGGCTTCTCGCTTTATGAGTTTGGCGTAAGGCACGCGCCCGCGTCAATCAGGCGGCCTCATAGAAGCTCAAGGCGGAATCGCTCTGCTTGAGCACGCGCCAGCGTCGCAGGGTTCCCGTGGTCTCGGGCAACGGGTTCTTATGATGATGCTCGACGACGAGCACGCCGCCCTCGCGCAGAAGCTCGGCGGTGTGCGCGCCGAACTCGCGCAGCACAGGCAGGTAGTCGGTCGAGTAAGGCGGGTCGAAGTAGACAACGTCCCAAGGCTCACTGCCCGCGCGCCACTCCTGCCCCTCGTTGCGGCTCGTGCGGCGGACGTATTCGGCCGCGTCGCTCTTGACGACCTCGGTCATCTCCTCGGGCACGCCGAGCAAATCGAGGTTCTCTTCGACGAGCGCGCACATCTTGTGCACGCGGTCAACGAAGGTGACAAAGGCCGCGCCGCGCGAGAGTGCTTCGATGCCGATAGCGCCCGTGCCCGCGCAAAGGTCGAGGAAACGCGCATCCGCGAGTCGCGGCGCGAGCACGTTGAAGAGCGTCTCGCGCAAACGGTCTGAGGTCGGTCGTGTCTGCAACCCCGGCGGGTTCTTCAGCACACGCCCGCGATACTGTCCGGCGATCACGCGCATACTTTGAATGTAGCACAGCGGATGAAACAAGGCCGCGCCTTGCCGGGAGCGCGGGCACACTAGCCCGCCAAAGCGTGCGAGCAGCACGCTTCCCACCATCCTCTCTATCTCAATCTTGAGCTGTAGGCGATTCTTCGTCTTCGCGCTTTGCGCTCAAGGCGGGCAGGGATGCCCGCGCTCCCGGCGTTGGGCTTTACTGTGTGCCGAGTGAGAACTTGTAGACGGCCGTGCGTGCGACGACGAATAGCTCGTTGTGGTCGTTGAAGGCGAGACCCGATGCCGCGCCTTTGACTTTTATCAGGTCGAGGTAGCGGCCGTTCGCATCGAAGACCTGCACGCCCTTGATGTCCGCGACGTAGACGCGCCCCTGATTATCAACCGCGATGGCCGAGGGCGCGCGAAACTGCCCGGCTTCGTCGCCGTCGCTGCCGAACTTCGAGAGGTAGCGGCCGTCGGCCGAGAATTTGAAGACCGCGTTGTTGAATTCGCCGAGCGCGTAGATGTTACCGAGCCCGTCGGCGGCGACGCGGATGCTCAACTCGGCGCGGTCGGTCTGGCCGCTAATGGCTGAGCGGATGGCCTTCGTCACTTTCCCCGCGCCGTCGAGTCGTACCACGTCGTCGCGGTTGTGGTACGTGAAGGCGACGAAGCCGCCGTCGGCCGTCGCCGCCACGTCGTCGAATCCCCCTTCGCCGCCGCCGGTCGTGCCGAGGTCTTTCCCCGTCGTCCCTTCGTAGCGCCTGATTTCGTCCTTCTGCACAACGTAGACGGTGCCGCGACGGTCGGCCGTCATCGCGCGCAGAGGCATCTTCGGGTCTACAGACCATTGATTGAGAAACTTACCCGCCGCGTCGAAGACCTGCACGCGCCCGCCCGAGTATTCGCCGACGTAGATGTGACCTGCGGCATCGACGGCGATGCTGCGAGCATCCTTGAAATTGCCGGGGCCGATGCCTTCGCTTCCGAAGAATGGCACGGGCTGAGCGTTGGCTCCGCCCGTCGTCTTCGTAGACGCCAGCGAGCTTTTTGTGTTCGCGCCGAGCGTGTGCGTGTCGCGCGCGGAGGGCTTGTTTATCTGATGAAAGGCGAAGAGGGCGACACCGCCCGTGACGAAGACCGCGACGAAAGCGACGATCACACCGGCCTTCACCGTTGTATCATCGGACACGGGCTTGTAGACAATCTGTGGCTGTGGCTGCACAACGGGACGCGCGCGCTCGGGCAGCATCACGGTGCTCTCGCAGAAAGGGCAGCGGATAGTCTCTCGCTCGTCCGTCCGGTCACATTCGAGCGGCGCGCCGCACGAAGGGCAATGCAGTGTGTCTATCATCGCGGGGTCACTCTCTCGCTTCTGAAGGCTCGGGTCGGAGTACGCGCGGGGCGCGCCGGGGCGGAAGAGATTATAAGCGGATTTACCGGCGGCACAACTCCGTTGCTACCCAACAGCGGCGAGGCCGAAGCGTGCGTCGGCGCGGACGCGGGCGATGAGGTTGGAAGTCTCGCGTGTGTGACGGCGTGTGGTGAGGTAGTGTTCGGCCTCGCGCCGCGCGTCTTCGAGAATCTGGAGGTCGCGGACGAGGTTGCCGACGCGAAAGGTAGGGACGCCGGACTGGCGCGTGCCCATGACTTCGCCGGGGCCGCGTATCTCTAAATCTTTTTCGGCGATGCGGAAGCCGTCCGAAGTCTCCTCCATGATGCCGAGCCGCTGTTGCGCCACGCTCGTCTGCTTGTCCGAGGCCATCAGCACGCAGTAACTCTGGTCGGCTCCGCGGCCGACGCGCCCGCGCAACTGGTGGAGTTGAGAGAGGCCGAAGCGTTCGGCGTGCTCGACGACCATGATGGAGGCGTTGGGCACGTCAACACCGACTTCGACGACGGTGGTAGCGACGAGCACCTGCGTCTCGCCCGCGACGAAGCGGCGCATGACCTCATCTTTCTCCGCCGACTTCATCTTGCCGTGCAGCAGCCCGATGGTGAAATGTGGAAAGACGCGGTCGCGCAAATGTTCGAACATGCGCGTCGCGTCCTTCAAGTCCATCTTCTCCGACTCTTCGACCAGAGGATAGACGACGTAGGCCTGACGACCGGCGCGCACCTCTCGCTCGATGCCTTTGTAGACTCCGGCGCGTTTGTCCTCGCCGACGACGACCGTTTTGATTGGCGTGCGTCCGGGCGGCAACTCGTCTATGACCGACACGTCGAGGTCGCCGTAGACGGTCATGGCGAGCGAGCGCGGGATGGGCGTGGCCGTCATCACAAGCACGTCGGGGTTGAAGCCGCGCTCGCGAAGCGCCGCGCGTTGGAGGACGCCGAAGCGATGCTGCTCGTCAATGACGACGAGCCCGAGCTTGGAGAATTCAACCGCATCCTGTATGAGCGCGTGCGTGCCGATGACGGCGTGTATCTCGCCCGTAGCGAGGTCTTTGTGTAGTCGCCGCTTCTCGGCGGCCTTGAGCGAGCCCGTCAGCAGTTCGACGCGGTAGGGCGTCTCGGAGAGCATGCGTTTGACGTTGCGCGCGTGCTGGTCTGCGAGTATCTCGGTCGGAGCCATGAGCGCGGCTTGATAGTTGTTCTCCATCGCGGCGAGCATGGCGAGCAGCGCGACGACCGTCTTGCCGCTGCCCACGTCGCCCTGAAGCAGACGGTTCATCGGCACGTCCGACTGCATGTCTTCGAGTATGCGCGTCGCGGCGCGCTCCTGCGCTCCCGTCAAGTCGAAGGGCAGCACCGACATGATGCGCTCGCGCACGTGCTCTGTGACTTCGATGAGCGCGCCCTTCGGCTCTTTGACGCGCTCGTCGCGGCGCAGTCCGATGGCGAGCGCGACCCAGAAGAACTCCTCGAAGATGAGACGCAGGTGCGCGGGGCTGCGTGCGCGCTCGTACTCGGCGAGCGGAGCATCGTCGGAAGGAAAGTGTATGCGGCGCGTGGCGTCGGCGCGTGAGGCGAGACGCTGGCGCTCGATAAGCTCGGCGGGCAGCGTCTCGTTGAAGGCCGCGTCGTCGAGACGCGCGAGCACGGCATGAACTATTTCGCGCAGGCGCTTCGTGCGGAACTCGCCGAGCTTGCGATAGACGGGCACGCGGCGGCCAACGTGTATCGCCGCAAGCGCGGGGTCGGTTACTTCGTCAACGCCGTTCTCTTCCGTCGCCTCTTCGTTTGCGTCCACGCCTCCAACGTCTTCGCCGCCGGTCTCTTCGTCACTGGTACCATTAACGGCTTTCGCGTTCGCGCTCTCGTTGGCGTTGATGACAGCGGCGCTATCGGAATCTCCCTGTGCCTGCTCGGCGAGTCGTATCAGCGCGTTCTCGGGCGGCGTGAAGGTGCCGGGCAGCATCTCCAATTCGTCGGGCTTGTTGAGCATCAGGGCGAAGGTGTTGCTGCGCGAGTCCCACTCCCACTTGCCGAAGGCGATGAAGCGCGCGCCGCGCTGAAAGCGTTGGCGGTGATAGGCGACGATGCGCCCGGCCTGACGGCCCGAGACGAACCACTTGACGACCACCGGCTTGCCAGTGCGCTCGGGGTCGCTCGCCGTCACCTCGAAGATGTAGAGCGGCGGTACCTTTGGCCCGCGATGCTTGCCGACCTGAAAGCCGCCCGCCACTCTCACGTAGAGGTCTAGCGATGCCTCGACGCCGTCCGTCAAGTCCGCGATGCGCGCGAGGTTCGAGCGATCCTCGTAACGCATCGGCAGGTAGTTCAAAAGGTCTTCAACCTCTACCTCGCCCGCGTCGTGCTTGCCCGACACGTTCGCCAGCGCGAGCGCGAGCCTGCGCGCCGTCTGAACGCCGAGCCGCGCAATGCCTTGCTCCGCCAAATGTAAGATGGCCGTGTCGAGTGAGAGAGACATGGGGAAGGGATGAGGGATGAAGGATGAAGGATGAAGGATGAAAGCTCGACCGAGGAGAGTCAGCTTTTCATCCCTCATCCCTCATCCTTCATCCTTTCACTTATGCTGTGGCCGTGTCGGCGGTAGTGCAGAAGCGGTCGAAGGCTTGCGTGAGTTCCTGCGCAATCTCTTCGGCGTACTTGTTCTCGATCTGGTGTCGTTCGAGCATGAAGACGAGTCGGCCGTCTTTGAAGAGACCAATCTGCGGAGATGATGGCGGGTAAGGCGCGAAGTGTGCGCGTGCCTTCGCCGTCGCTTCGATGTCCGCGCCCGCAAAGACTGTGATCGAGCGGTCGGGGCGCGCTTCGTTGCTGAGCGCGAGCGCGATACCGGGACGCGCCTTGCCCGCGGCGCAGCCGCAGACAGAGTTGACGACGACGAGCAGCGTGCCCTTCGTGTCGCTAATCGCGTCCTCGACCTGCTCAGGTGTTCGCGTCTCCTCGACGCCTATTCGTGTCAGGTCTTCGCGCATCGGCTTGATAAGAATTTCAGAGTACGGCATGTGTTGTTTCTCCCTGCTGTCAGACTGCCCTTGTGTTTGTTTCTAAACTTGTGTGACTTCGCGAGGATAATTTAACACAGAGCAGGCGGAGTCGCGGAGTCGGCTTAGTTATCCGATTCGGCGCGCGTGATACGGATGCGGCGCGGGTCTTCGCCGTCGCCTTCGATATGCACGCGCCAGACCGTGGGGGGGAGACGGTAACGCCCCATGCGCTCGGCCCACTCGATGACGATGACGGCGCTCTCGTCGGCGAGCAGCTCGTCAAGCTCGACGGCGTGCGCGGCCGACGCGCCTTCGGCAAGACGGTAGAGGTCGAGATGATAGAGCAAGAGACGGCCTTCGCCGTAACGGTTGACGAGCGTGAAGGAAGGGCTTGAGACTTCCGAGGGGTCGAGGCCGAGCCCGGCGGCGAGCCCCTTTGCGAAGACCGTCTTGCCCGCACCGAGCGTGCCGCTCAAGAGCAGAATCTCTCCGCCCGCGAGCCGTTCGCCGACACGCCGCCCGGCCTCGAACGTCTCATCAGCGCCGCGCGAAGTCCACTCACCCACCTCAACCGTTTCGTCCGGCGCGGCCGCGTTCAAGGCATCTCTCCTTTCGCATCGAGCGCGCGCACGGCGGCGCTCAAATGCTTCCTAACGTCGGATGCGACCATCGTTCTCATGCCCAACGCCTGCGCTGCAAGGTCGCCCGCGAGTCCGGCAACGTAGACGGCCGCGACTATCGCCGCGCGTGCGTCGGGTGCCTCACCGTTCGTTGCGAACTCCTGTGCGATGAAACCCGTGATGACGCCCGTCAGCGTGTCGCCTGTGCCGGCCGTGCCGAGCCCCGCATTGCCCGTGGGGTTGATGAAGACGCTGCCGTCCGGTGTCGCAATCAGAGTGCGTGTGCCCTTGAGAACGACGAAGAGGTTGTGCGCGGCGGCGAACCCGGCGACAACGCGCGCGCGTTCCGCAAGCGCATCGCTGCCTGTGGCTCCGAGCAGGCGCAGCATCTCGCCCTCGTGCGGTGTCAGGATGAGCGGGGCCTCTTTCGTTCCACGCAACTGCACGGGCCAAGGTGCGAGCGCGTTCAAGCCGTCCGCATCTATGACGACCGGAGTCGTGCGCTGTTCGACGGTCTCGCGCACGAAGCGGCGCGTTGACTCGGACTCATGCGTGAGTCCGGGGCCTATGGCAACGACGGTCGCGCGCTCAAGCAGTCTCTTTAACTCTTCGGATGCTTCGGCGCTGACGCTTCCCGCTTCAGTCTCATTGAGCGGGGCCGTCATCACCTCCGGCATCAGACGAGCCGCGACCCCTAGCATGGCCGACTCTGGGGTGGCGACCGTCACGAGACCCGCGCCCGCGCACATCGCCGCGTCGGCTGAGAGCACAGCCGCGCCCGTCATCCGGCGCGAGCCCGCGACGACGAGTGCATGGCCGTGCGTGTTCTTGTATGAGTCGGGAGCATAGCGCGTCGCTTCAAGCCATGCGCGCGCGTCCGCCTCTTCCGTGAGGAAGAGTTTCGACTGTGCCGATTCGACGAGCGTGAGCGGCGAGCCGATACGAGCGACGACGACACGGCCGTTGAAGTGCGAAGCCGGAGGCAGGACGTTCGCAGGCTTTGGAGCGGTGAAGGTGATTGTCACGTCGGCACGCACGGCCGGGCCTACGGGCACGTTCGAGTCGGCGTTCAGACCCGAGGGGATGTCGAGCGAGACGAAGAGCGGACGGTCGCCGACGACGCGTTCTCGCGCGGCGCGGAGTCGGCCGAGGTACTCTACGACTTTCGCATGGATGCCTTCGAGCGGGCGCGTGAGTCCCGTGCCAAAGAGCGCATCTACGACGACATCACAGCCTGGTACGCAGACCGACTTGATATTCTCCCAGACGAGGATATCAATGCATTCGATGAACTCTAATGGATAGGTGAGCGAAGGTGAGCCGTCAACAAAGCCGTCGAGGCGGCGGACGATTTCGAAATTCGTGCGGGCGTCACCCTTCGTGTCTTCGACGCGACCGAACAACACAACGACGACGCGCGCGCCCGCGTTACCCAAGAGGCGGGCAAGCGCGGCCCCATCACCACCATTGTTGCCGCGACCGCAAAGGACGAGGACTTTCCTGTCCGCGATGCCGTCCGAAAAGAGCGACGCCGCTTCGTCAGCCGAAGCCCTTGCGGCCGATTCCATAAGGAGCAGGGAGGGGACTGCGTACCGCTCCGTCGTCAGGCGGTCTATCTCGCGCATCTCGGCTGCCGTTACGATCTTTTTCACGCGGCCGGGATGATAGCACGGACTGTGTGGGAAGAGATGCTTGGGGTTGGCCGGAAGCGTCGGGTCGTGAGAAGGAGAAATAGAAAGGGCCAAAATAAGAAAAGGCGCTGCCTGCGCCTCGCCGCCACCCTTCTTCCTGCCGCTACGCCACCGCCTCGCCGAGCATCCCGTTTTTGTTGTATCTCACATAAATGTTCAATTGAGTTTTCTCTCCAGAAAAATTTTGCCCGGTGCAAAAAATATTTTGGAGGGCAGAAACAGACTTTGTGGAAAGAAAAAGCAGGGCCGATAATTACTCGGCCCTGCTTTTCTGGAAGACGTTTCTTCGCGTTCGCGGAAGGCTCTACTTCCCGGCTGCCTTGCGGCGGCGGCGGGCTCCCGCGGCGATGCCGGAGAGTCCCGTGCCGAGCAGGAGCAGCGTCGCAGGCTCGGGCACCGTGGACTGTTGGGCGCCCGTGATGCGGCCCGTCAACGAGACGGTCTGGCCGGGGTCAATTGACGTGGAGTCAACCGTGAAAGTGAACGAACCCGTGCCGCAGGTGGTCTGCTGTCCGGGGACGCCGCCCGTCGGATCGGGCTCGCAGTTCGTGTCGGTAAAGGTGAACACGCGCGACGCGTTTGCGCCGAAGTCCACGAAGACGCCGCCCTGATTGTCACTCCTGACCGTTCCGGTGATAAGGGCGGTGAAGGTCGCGACGTTCGAGCCGTTGATGCCCTGCGGCGCGGTGAACGTGACCTGAAGCGTGAAAGGTGTGTTGTAGACCTGCGGCGCGGTGCTCAAAGAGATCGAGCCGAGATTGTTGACATTCGCCCCGGGGTTGGGGTTGCCGCCCAAGCCGCGGAAGCCGTTGGCCGTCGTGCCGCTGAAAGTCGAGTTGCTGAATGTCAGGCCGCCGGACGTGGCGGACGAGCCGGGCACGCAGCCCGCGCCGAAGCAACCGTTGGTGAAGCCCGCGACGAACACTTCGTCAGCGCGTGCCTCGCCCTGCGCGAGGGCAAAGAATGCGATGGCGAAGATGCCGAGTGCGAGCGGTTTGACCATCGCAAGAATTTGTTTCGTCATAAGTGGATTCCTCCGTCGTTCCTTTCCGAGACCTTGTTCGTTTGCACTCCTAACCTAAGAGGCGGCTGAAGCGCAGGAGCGGGGCAGCCCACTGCGTTCAATTATAGGGCGAAGGGAAACCGCACTTTCCGACGCCGCTTGCTTCAAAAGTATGGCACGGGGCCAAAATTATTTCCGGCAACTGGCTAGGGCATTTAGCAAGGCCGGAAACTTCAAGCTTACTGGACTACGATATCGCCAGTAAACGACTAATTCTGTGATGCTTTCAGAAAAGTGGAAGTGAATTTAACCCAGTTCCAGAAAAAATGTAAAGCAAAATCTTGGAACAGGCGGCCGGTCATCGAGTCTACAGCCCGACTACCGGCCCGGTTCACTCCTTAGTTTTGTGACGCCTCGTGGACGAGGGGCTCAGACTTCTTCAGCCTTTTTCGCCTCGGCGTTCTGTCTCCGGCGCTTACGCGCGCGGGCGGCCAGCCCGGCCAGCCCCGTCCCGAAGAGGAGCATGGTCGTCGGCTCCGGAACAGCCGCAGGCCCTTGGCCGATTTTGAAGTTGGTGAATGAGCCCGTGTCGTCGCTCGTGCTGGCAAAGAGCCCGAGGCGTAGGTTCGGGTCGCTGTTAAAGGCGGCCTGAAGTCGCGCTGCCTGAATGGCGTCGAGCGCGAAGACGCGGTCGCCGTGCCCCTGTCCATTCAACTCGTTGCCGAAGTGGATGGGTGCCGTGAGCGAGCCCTGGAAGAGAATCTGCCCGTTCGACCCGTAGGCCGTGAGCACCAACTGGTTGAGCGTCAGGTCGTTGTCTGGGTCTTCCGTATCCATGAAGATGCGCACCTGCCCTGCGTTCGTAATTCCGGCCTGTGCGAAGGTGAGCGTCTTCGAGTGTTCGCCGCGCTTGGCGTCGCCGGAGAGCACGTCCTTGTTGCCGCTCCAACTCACCCCGCCAGCCGCGTTGCTGGTGCTGCCAGGAGATTGAATGGAGAGAATGGATTCGGGTTGATGCCCGACACCGCCGCTCGGGGCGGTCGCGCCCGGAAGGTAGATGATGTCGGCACGCGCTTGCCCGCTAGTGAGAGCGACGAAGAGTACGGCCACTCCGCTCATCAACGCGCTTCTGAAAAGATTTCTCATAATTTCCCGCCTCCTCCTGAGAACTTCGGGTTTACCTGTTCCTTGAAGCTCGAAAAGCCGGCTGTCAAACCGGAAAGGGCTTTCCCCAATTTTGCGAGAGGGAAATCGCAAAGCTCAAAATTCTTCCGCGTAATTAATGAAAAGTGGGAATCGGGGCGGCGTTCCAGAAGAGGCCAACGAAAAATTTAAAGGCCGGGGACGAATCATTCGTTCCCGGCCTCGCTTTGCTCGTTTCGTGCCGTATTTGAGTTCCGGCCGCAGCTTAAAGTCCCAAAGCCTTACGCTTTACTGCCGCGACGACGACGCGCGCGGGCGGCGATACCGGCAAGGCCGGTGCCGAACAGAAGCATCGTCATCGGCTCGGGGACGCTGGCCGGAGGGGGATTGCCAGTGTTCGTCGCTACGTCGCTGCCCCCGTTATTGACGTTCTGGAAGCGCGCGAAGATGTCGTGTGCGATCTGGTCGGCTGTCAGCCCCGTGAAGTCGCCCGTGATGGTGAAGGTGGCGCTGGTGCCCCCGGCGATGCCGTTGTTGACGCTGCCGCCGCCGAAGGTGGGGTTGCCGTTCGTCTTATCAATCAGCACGAGGTCGAAGCTGGAGACGAAGTTCTGCGAGCCCGCAGTCGCGTTCAGGTCGTAGGCGACGCTGTAGTTCGAGTTGCTCGAAGAGACGAGCGTGTAGTTGTTGGGGCGATTGCCGGAGAGCGCGAAGCCGATGTTGGTAATCGTGCCGGTCGAGCCCGGAGCCACCGAAGTGTTGTTGATGGTGAAGGTGAACGTGTTGCCGCTCAGCGAGTAGTTGGTCACGGTCGCTGTCACGCCGGTGCCGTTGATGCCGGTGAGCGTAACGGTGTCGGCGCGCGCGACTGAACTCAGAGCGAACATCGCGATGGCTGCTACGGTCGTAAGCAAAGCTTTTTTGAACATTTTATCCAATTCCCCCGTCGAAAGTTTCCGTCTAAGTCCTGTACGCTTCGTGAGCGTGAAGGGTCGGAGCAAAAGAGCGGCTTCGAGACTTTAACGCTCGTCGCGTCCTGTCCTGTTCAGGTCTTTTTACCCTTTGTCCCGTCAGGAAAAGACGAGTAATGCCGGGTTGTTTCCAGAAATATCGAGGTGCGGCGAAGAGTAAACTTCTGACGGCATACGCGTTAAGACTTTCGCCTCCTGAGCAAACGCGTGAAGCGCCCGACGACCGAGCGCGACTCGGGCAGACCCCAGAGGGACGTGAGCGCGAAGTAGAGCAGCCCGTATGGCGTCAGCACCAGCACCGCCAAGATGATGGGATGGATGTGCCCGAGCAGCAGCTTCAACCCCCATGCAACCCCCGCGCTCGCCCCGGCCGAGGCCCAGAGCTTCCCGACGTAAGAGAGCGGAAGCCCCGTGCGCCCGATGCGCCGGTTGAGGCCGCGTCTCAAGAGCGCGAACTCGACCCACCCGGCGAGCCCCGCCGAGGTCGTCAAGCCCACCGCGCCCCACTGTCGCGGCACACCCAGCGCGTCGGGCAGCGGCAGTGCGAAGAGATAGCCAAGCACGGTCGTCAGAAACACACGGACGACCGCGAACCGCAAAGGCGTGCGCGTGTCGTGCAGCGCGTAGAAGGTCGAAGCGTAGAGCCTCCCCAGAGTCGAGGCCAGCAGCCCGACGGCCGAGCCCGCGAGGATGGCCCAGACGTAGACCGTATCCGAGCGCCCGAACTTTCCGTTCTGGTAGAGAGCGCCCGCCATCACGTCGCCGAGCGCGAGCAGTCCCATCGAAGAGGGCACGATGAAGAGCGCGATTTGTCGCAGTCCCGCGTCCAAGCGCACGCGCAGCTTGTCTGCAACCACGGCCTTATCGCCCACCGCGCTCGACATCTCGGGCAGTTCGGCCGCCGAGACCGAGATGCCGAAGAGGCTGACGGGCAGCGTGTAGAGGCTCTGCGCGTAGCCGAGCGCCGCGACCGCGCCCGTGCCGAGCCAACTCGCCAGCCATGCATCAACGAACGCGCTAATCTGCACCACTCCGCGGCTGACGAAGACCGGCACGAAGTTCCTCAGCACTGTCCGCACGTGCAGGTCGGTCACGCTAATGGCGAGCCGCACGCGCTTCAAGAGCAGGAGCACCGTCGGCAACTGCACCGCGAACTGGAGCGCGCTCCCTACAACCGAACCCCACGCCGCAAATGCCGCCACACGTCCCCACGCGCCGAGGTTCATGAGCGGCTCGCCCCGAATGGGCCAGCCCGCCCACACAAGCGCCGCGATGAGCGTCAGGTTCCAGACGACCGGCGCGGTATAAGAGAGGAAGAAGCGCCGGTGGCTGTTGAGCACACCCAGACACCACGCGGAGAGCACGAGCAGCCCCGCGCCTGGGAAGAAGATGCGCACGAGTCGCATCGTCAACTCGCGCTTCTCACCAGAGAAGCCGGGCGCGATGGCGTTGATGAGCAGCGGAGTGGAGAACACGCCCGCCAGCACGAAGGCCGAGACGACGAGCGCGAGCAAGGTGAAGACGGCCCAAGCGACGCGGTCGGCTTCCTCTTCGTCGCCTTCGGCAAGCAGGCGCGCGTAGACGGGGATGAACGAGGCCGAGAGAGCGCCTTCACCAAAGACGTTCTGAAGAAAGTTGGGGATGCGGAACGCCGCGTTGAAGGCGTCCATCGCGTCGGAGTTGCCGAGGAAGTATGCGAAGACTCTCTGGCGTATGACGCCGACGATACGGCTCAGCAGAATTCCCGCGCCGACTAGAAACGCGCCCCGGCCCGTGCTGAACGTCTTGCGCTCGCGCTGCGCGACCTCACGCTCGGCGGGGAACTCGCCGCCCGCCGCGCCGACGGGCAAGTCCGTCTGTCCCGCGAGCAGGTCAGCCTCGCCATGCTCGGCGTCGCGCGGGTCAGTCACCTCCGCGCGGCTACTGTCGGCCTCAGCACCCTCTTCGTCTCGTCTCATTCCTTGTTCCGCACTCTCAACAGGCAATACGAAGCGGCACTGTTAGAGGTTGTACTCCTTGATCTTGGTCAAGAGCGTCTTGTAACTCACGCCTAAGCCTTCGGCCGCACGCGTCTTGTTGCCTTCGTGCGCGCTGAGCGCGGCGGTAATCTTGCGCCGCTCGATTGCGCGCACGGCGCGTTCCGTCGCCTCGGCGAGCGTGCCGGAGAGGTCGTAGTCCGCGCCGCCCTCATCCTCTTTGTTGACCCCACGCGCGCCCGTCCCGCCGAGGCCGAGGTCTGCGGTCGTGAGCGCGGGCGAGTCGGCGAGGATGCATGCGCGCTCGATGGCGTTCTCAAGCTCACGCACGTTGCCGGGCCATGCGTGCGCGCGCAACGCCGCGATTGAGTCTTCGGGGAGCGTTGCCTCGCGCTTGCGAAGCTCGCGGCCCAACTGCGCGGCGAAGTGGCGCGCGAGCAGCACCACGTCGTCGCCGCGCTCGCGCAGAGGCGGCACACGAATGGGGAAGACCGCGAGTCGGAAGTAGAGGTCGCGTCGGAACTCGCCTGCTTCGGCGGCTGTCTGTAGATCGCGGTTCGTCGCGGCGACGATACGCACGTCCACGGCGACGGGCGCGCGCCCGCCGATGCGGTCAACCATCTTCTCCTCGATGGCGCGCAGGAGCTTGCCCTGCACGGCGAGGGGAAGCTCGCCTATCTCGTCGAGAAAGATGGTGCCGCCCGCAGCCAACTCGAACTTGCCCGGCCGCCGCTCGGTCGCGCCTGTGAAGGAGCCGCGCTCGTGTCCGAACAATTCCGACTCGATAAGCGTCTCGGGGATGGCGGCGCAGTTGATGGCGACGAAGGCACGGTCGCGTCGGGGTGAAAGATGATGGATGGCGCGCGCGAAGAGTTCCTTACCCGTGCCGGACTCGCCGAGCAGGAGGACGGTGGTGTCGGTCGTGGCGACTCGTTGCGTCTCCGCGACGGCGCGTTTGATGGCATCTGATTCGCCGACGATGCGTGGGAAGCCGTAGCGGCGCGACCACTCTTCGCGCAACAGGATGTTCTCCGTGCGCAGCCGCAAGTGTTCGAGCGCGCGCTCGACGAGCAGCAGGAGATGGTTCGAGTCAACGGGCTTTTGCAGAAAGTCGTGCGCGCCCTCCTTCATCGCCTGCACGGCTTCGTCTATCGAGCCGTAGGCGGTCATCAGGATGACGGGCGTGTCGGGGTCTGCCGTCTTCGAGGCACGCAGCACGTCGAGCCCCGAGCCGTGCGGCATACGCAGGTCTGTGAGGACAAGTCGGAAAGGCTCGCGCGCCAACGCCTGCGTCGCCGAGCGCGCGTCCACGGCCTCGGCCACCGTGTAGCCGACGCTCTCCAGCGTGAGGCGCAGCACGCGCCGCAAACTCTCCTTGTCTTCGACGAGCAGGATGTCGGGCATGATCCGGTACTGTGGCGAGTGGGAGCCCACACTTTGGCGGCGCGTCCCACTCGCCCCGCATCATTCAACGCGCCGGACGGCATGTCAAGCGTGAGTCACCCGCCAGAAAGAAGTCGGGGCGGGGAAGAGCCTTGATGAACTCTTCCTCGCCCCGACGATACTGCGCGCATGTGTGCGCTCGTTGTTACTGCTCGACCATGCCCGCGACACGGAAGCCAAGACTGGTCAGCGCGTTCTGCGCGGCCGAGCCCGAATAGGTGATGGTGGAACTGCCCGCGCCACTAACGTCGAAGGTAGGGGCGTCGAACTCCAGCAGCTTCGTGCGGTCGTACTTGACGACGAACATGGCCCCGGTAACATCGCCCTGCCCCTTCCACACGACCTTGCCCTCTCCGAGGACGAGGATGATGCCGGTGAAGTTGTTGTTGCCGCCCATCGTCAGCGTGCCCGTGACGAGCAGGATGCCGCCCGTGTCGCTCTTGGTCGTGTTGTAATCGCCCTCGACGATCTTGATGTTGTCGGTGGGCGTGTCAAGCGCCTTCAGGTCGGTAATCAACTGCTCGGTCGCGGCCGGGCTGGTGAGGAAGTTGGGCAGCATGGCCGTGCCCGTGGCCGTGTCTCCGGTTGTCGGCGAGTCGTACACCACCTTGCTCTTGTCGTCGGCGGCCGCGAAGTTCGTGACGGTCGTCTCGTCCCCCGCGTTCGTGGTGACGAAGACGGGCTTGCTGCCGTCGGTGAGGAACCCGCGTCCGTTCGAGGTGCCGAGGTCGAAGGTCATCGTGCCCGTGCCGCCAGCCGTCTTGCCGCGCAACGTTACGCCGCCCGGCACTTCGATGTTCGTTGCGGGGCTGACCATCAACGTCATCCGCTTGAGCGACCCCTTCGGGCCGTAGCCGGTCGAAGTGATGAGCAGACGCGTCGGCACATAGGTCGCGCTGGCGAGCAGAGACGTGCGGGTCGGGTCGTCCGGGTCGGAGATCGAGAGTTGGAAGAAGGTGTTGTTGCCGAGCGGGACGCGCGAGGCGACCTCATTTCCGTCGTAAGGCAGCCAGCCCGACAGGCGCGCATAGGTCGCCTTGTCGGTCGGCAGGTTGGAGGTCGTGAGCAGGTTGAGGACGCGGAAGTTGTTCTTCACCTTCGTCCCCACAGGCAGGCCGAGCCCCGCCCTCGCGGCGACGTTGCCGCGCAGCACCGTGACCGCCGATTGCAGCCCCGCCTCCGCCGCGTAGTAGGCTTGCGCTTCGGCAGTGGCGTCGGTGGCGTTCGCGGCGGACATGCCGGTCGTGTAGATCAGCGCGCCGCCCGCGGCCAGCATGAGCAGCGAGACGAGCAGCGCCGTGATGAGAGCGGCTCCGCGTTCATCGCGGCGGCCGTGCATGGAGACTTTGGGCTCTGGGGTCATGTTAATCCTCACGTTCTGTTCGAGCGCGCACGTTGTCACTTCGTCAGCAGGCGGTTGCGCAGCGTCGCTTCGGATTGGAGCCTGATGCGCGAGGCGGGCTGATAGCCCCCCTGTCCCGCGGTGCCGACGGCAGGCAGGGTGACGGTCACTGTAATCTGGACGCGCTCGGCGTTTGCGGCCGAGGCGGCCGTTCCGTCCGCTTTGAAGAAGGCGAACTCAAGCGCGTCGATGCGATTGGCGAGCTGCGAAATCTTCTTCGTGTTCACGTCCTGACGCGTGATGAGCCGTTGCGCCGGGGTGACTGTAGCGTCGGTGATGAGGGCGAAGACCACGTCCTCGTCGGCATCGGTGGTGTCGGTGTCGGCCCCAGGCGGGAAGGCATCGAGGTTCGAGCGGATGCGTAGCTCGCCGAACACGGTCGCCGTCGGGTCGTCGCAGGTGATGCCGTTGCTGCTCAGCCCGAGCCCCGCGTTGCTTATCTCGCGCGTCATCATCTGGAGCGCGCGCTGCACGTCGGCGACGGCCTCGGAGCGTTGGTTCTCGCGCATGCGGACATTCATCGTCATCGAGAGCATACGCGCCGCGACGACCATGATGACCATCGTCACGCCGAGCGCCACCATCAACTCGATGAGCGAGAAGCCGCGATTGTCCTTTGCTCTCGACCGCGCCATTGCCTTCGTTTCGTTCTGCATGCTGGTCATAACTTCCGAACTCCCCCGTGTGCGCCCCGCTCAGTTGGCCCCGAGTGCGTTCTCCGAGCGACTCATCCGCAGCGTGACGCTGCCGGCCCAAGCGCGCGAGTTCGCGGGCTTCACGGTGACGGTGATTCTCTTCTGCTTCGCGTTGCCGATGTTCGGGTCGTCCTCGACCGTGGTCGCAACCGCGAAGGTGTGCGCGTCGGACTCGCCGACGACTTTGCTGCCCTCGGTGACTGAGCCGTTAAAGGTCGCGTTTGCGGCCATCGTGGTCAGGTTGCTATAGGTCGTGCTGCGCAGCGCCTCCATCCGTTCCTGCGCAATGGCGAGTGCGCGTGCGCGGTCGCTCGCTCCGGAGTTGTAGCCGATGGAGAAGAGGAAGAGCGAGATCACGCCCATCCCGACGACCATCATCACGCACAGAGCGATGGCCGTCTCAAGGATCGTGAAGCCGCCCTCGCGGCACGCCTGCTTCCGGTCGTTGTTCTTCAGAGCGCACATAAACGATTCCTCCCGCTCACTTGGCGACGCTGACGATGAAGTCCTGCGGCGAGCCGCAGTTCCTCGGTGTGACGCGGACGGTGTAGTTGCCGCGGTGGTTGCCGCCGCTCATCGCCGTGGCGGTGATGGTGCTGCCCGAGACCGAGATGGTCACGTCGGCTCCGGCGGTCGGGTACTGCGCCGCAGTGATGGGTAACCCGGAGCCGTTTGAGAATGTAACGGTCAAAGAGTCGCTGGTGTTGGTGCTGAAGTTGTGCAGCGACAGCGTAGATTTGCTGAACGACATCGTGCACGGTACAGGGGTCGGGGTCGGCACGGGCGTCGGCGCGGGCGTGGGCGTCGGCACAGGTGTCGGCGTGGGCGTCGGTGTCGGCTTCTTCCCCGGCGGCGTCGGCGTGGGCGTCGGCACAGGTGTTGGCGTAGGCGTCGGTGTCGGCACGGGCGTCGGCACGGGCGTCGGCACGGGCGTCGGGATAGGAGTTGGCACTGGCGTCGGGTCAGCCGTGGGCGAGGGCGTCGGCGTTGGTGTAGGCGTCGCGGTCGGCGTGGATGTCGTGGAGTTGCCACCGATGTCAAGGTTCGTGGTGTCGCCCGTGATGGCGACGTAAGTACCCGCTGACAGCGCGAGAGTGTTGCGGTCAAGCGAGATGTCGCCCGCGCTTGAGACGCCGACGATGCTCGTATGCGAGCGCGCGTTAGTCAGCGTGATGCGCTCGGCCGTTGAGCTGCGACCATGGAAGTCGAACGTGACGGTGAGGGGCAGTGTGGCGGCGCTGTTGACGGTGCCGTTGGCCTGCGTCTCTTCGATGGACTTCACCTCGACGCCGTTCGGCAACGTGAAGGTGCGCCACTCGGGCTTGCCGTCGTAGTTGAAGTCAAGGTAAGCGGAAAAGCCCGTCTTGTTAATGACGATTTGGGCGTTGCCGCCTCCGTCCGCGCCGTGGCGACGGATTGAGTCGAGCCGCGCCTTCTCGGTGATGGACGCAAGGTCGCGCGCCGCGCTGGCAAGAGTCATCTGGTCGCGCGCGACCGTGATGCGCACCACGGCGAAGCTGGTCACGATGGCTATCACGACCATCGTCACCACGAGTTGTATCATCGAGAACCCGGCCTCGCCACGTCTGCCCGTGGGCGGCTGCCTCTGCGTCAATCTCGCTCCCATCAGTAAGGCCATCTCACGTCTCCTCGAATCTTTCTCGACTGCCTGACGCCCGGTGTTTCGGGCATCGCTCGTGGCTCTTCTCGGCAAGACAGGTGCCACGGTCGTTTCTTTCGTAAAAGCGTGACTCTGCGCGCGCAGCAGTTAAAGCGACGCCGACGCGTCGTCACCTTACGTGACAAGTTGAGAAGACAACTTCACACCCACTGCGCGCTTCACGTCGGAGCGCGGAAGTTGAAGGGCACGGTTCCAGGAATCGGCGCGCACGTCTTCCGCAATCGTTTGGAAGACGAACCTTGCTTACACACCTTGTTACTTACTGAAACAGACGCGTGTGAAGAGTCTCGGGCCGTGGGTCTTCGCGCGATGCAAGGCCGCGCGTTGCAAGTCTAGAAAGACACAGTGAGTTATGACGTGCGCGCGGTGTGCGCGTTGGGTGGCGGCGTGTGAATTGCTTCTGTGCTTTGCGTCTAGCGCGGCGTGGTCGCGCCCCGGTGTCATTCAAGGCGCGCGGGGCCCGATGGCGGCGCGTCTCCTTCGCGGCGGCGTCCTGGCAGGTGCGGTGCGGCGCGTCTCTCAGGCTTCCTTCCGGGCGCTAATCAACAACCCGCGAGAATCGCCCAATCGCGTGCGGTCCGCACATCGCGCGCACGGGCGAGGAGCGCCCCGGTGGTCGCCGAACCGCCGGGGCGCGACACGTTTGAAGGGATAAGGGATGAGGGATGAAGTGAATGCTCAACAGCATCTTCTTCATCCCTCATCCCTTGCTTACTGATTCGGTGTCGTCGGTTCGTACTCGTCGAGGGCAGAGGCGCGCGCGTTGTCGAACTCGGAAGATGAGAGGCGGATAGCCATGGCCTGCGGCACGTAGGTGAAGGGCAGGGGGCCGCCGTGCTCGTTCTGTAGGTTGGCGACGAGCGCGTCCTGCGATTGTCGGAAGCGCAAGATGCTGCCGCGCTGGTCGAGGATGACGAAGAGAAGCGTCGAGCCATCGCGCGCGCGGAGTTGTCCGACGAGCGCGCTCGCGCCGCCATCGGTGCGCGGCAGAGTGCCCGTCTTCGCGATAACGCTGCCGCGGCCTGCGCTCTCTGCGTATCGCTTCTGGAGCGTGCCGGGGTCTACGCCCGCGACCGAAAGGATGTCCGCCGCCTTCAGGTCGTTCTTGTGCAACTCGTCCAAGAGCGCGCGGTAGACCTTCATCATCTGGCGCGGCGTCATGCGGTTGACACCGAGTCCACTCGCCGACGAGAGACGAAACTCGCCCGCCTTGAAGCCGAGGTCGGTCGAGAGCGTGCGCATCAGTCCAGCCGCGCCGCCCAACTGGTCGCCGAGCCGTTCGGCCATGAAGTTGTTCGAGTAGCAGAGAAGGACTTTGAGCACATCCGAGAGCACGGGCGAGTAATGCGTCGAGATGGCGCGCGCTCCCTTCGGCACGGCGTCAACGTAGACGGCTCCCATCACGGCGACGCTCGGCGTCGTGCGTAAGCCTTCGCCGTCATGCATCGCTACACGCGAGTCATACCAAGCACGCGTGGCTGCGGCGGGACGGCGCGCGGCGTCGAGCGTATCGTAGAGCCGCTCGCCCGAGCGTTGCGTGGAGGGACTGAAGTTCATCGAGAAGCGCGGCGCGACGATGAGGTCGCCGGTCACGGTCTTGATGCCGAGTTGATTCAACTCACGCGCGACCGCAACGGCGTGCTCGTCGTGGAAGGAAGGGTCGCGACCCGAGACGACGAGGTTGCCGTTGACCGTGCCCGTCGTCTTGTCGAAGGTGCCCGTTATCCAGAAGGTTGTTGCAAAGCGATGCTTCGCGCCGAATGTGCGCAGAGCCACCATCGCGGTCACGAGCTTGACGGCTGAGGCCGGGTTGAACGGCTGGTCGGCCGCCTCGGCGCGCACCGGTTCACCCGTAAGCTTCTCGACGAGCACGCCCTGATGGCTGAACGCGGGCTGCTCCTGCGCAAGCGGGAGTACGTCGTCGGTTGCCGACGCGGGCAGCGGCGTTGCGCTCGCGGGAGGTGCGACGACGGGGGGCGTCGAGGTCGTGCCGGGCACGACCTGCGAGCGCACGCTCGCCGCGGGGCCGAACAGAATAACGAGAGCAAGAATAAAACGAAGCGTCTTCAACCCATCACTCCTTGCCGCCCAACGCAGCGACACGAAAGGCACTCAATCATAGTACAGTGAAACTCGCGCGGCGCGCACAAACTTTCGCGGGAAGAGTTACGGGGGCGAACTCTTCGATGCAAACAGACATCGTATGCGATGCATGCACATCCACGGCGTTATTAAAAGCGCATAGCAACCATCGTTCCGAAAGTAAGAAAAAAGTGTGCGTTGAGCGGTAAGCATTGTTCGGTTAATGAAGTACGATGCTCATTTGCTGCAACTGCTTCGCGCTCACTTTCTTTTGACAAGGCCGAAACGTCGCCCATAGAATTTCGACAAGTTGCAGTGAGCCTCGCCTTTGAATTCGTCGAAACATAGTGCGACGAGAGAAAGAGCCCGTCACCATCGAGAAGATTCGCGCCGCGCATCGCGCACGTCGGCGCGAGATACGCGCGCGTCTCGACGAGTTCGACGCGGTGTGGCGCACGGCCACGGACGCGCGGCTGTGGGAGGA
>JAVXWN010000251.1:0-7882 GCA_032230645.1 Acidobacteriota bacterium
CCTTCCCCGGCTGGAACGAGGGCTTCACGACGACCGCGCCGCTCATCTTCATCGCGCTCAAAGGTCAGCAGCAGATTCCCGTCAACGACAAGCTCATCCTCGACATCACGCCCGTCGATCAGGTCGCTGCCGTCATGCTCGCCGTTGCGGCCGAGGCGATTGCGGGCCAGCCGCGTCTCGTCTATCAGGCGGCCACGGGCGACAGCAACCCGAACACGATGGAGCGCATCGTGAGTCTCGTCGGCCTCTACAAGCGCAAGCAGTATCAGGAGAAGGAGACGGGCTTCCGTCTTCTCAACGAGATCGCGGCGCGGATGGAGACGAAGCCGGTCACGCCCGCGCGCTTCGACGCGATGTCAACGCCGATGGTCAACGCGGCGGCGCGCAAGGCTTCGGGCTTGCTCGACCGCGTGCGGCCTCGTTGGGGCGGCGGCCGCGTCACCGACATCGTAGACCGCGCGAAGTCAACGGTCGAACACGTCGAAAAGATGACGCGCGAGACCAAAGAGGCGTTCGACATGTTTCGCCCCTTCATGGTCGAGAACGCGTACATCTTCCGCGCCGACAACGTGCGCTCGCTCTTCGCCGGGGTGCGCGAAGAGGAGCGCGGGCTCCTGAAGTGGAACCCGGAGCAGTTCGATTGGTACGACTACTTGATGAACGTCCACTTCCCCGGACTCAAGAAGTGGGTCTTCCCCAAGCTCGAAGAGGACATGCGTGCGCAGCCCAAGCGCGCCTATACCTATCGCGACCTGTTAGAGCTTTTCGAGACCTCGGCCAAGCGTTACTCGACGCGCGTCGCCATGCGCATCGAGCGCGACGGCGCGAAGGAGCAGTACACATACGCCGACATCCAAGAGCTTGCAACGCGCGCCGCCGCCTTCTTCGCATCGGTGGGAGTGAAGCCCAATGACCGCGTGCTACTCGTCAGCCACAACGCGCCCGAGTGGGGCATCAGCTACTTCGGAGTCCTCAAGGCCGGAGCCACCTGCGTCCCCGTTGACCCCGAGAGCAAGACCGAAGAGCTTATCAACTTCACGCGCGCCAGCGGTGCGACCGGCATCATCCTCGGAGAGCGCGCAGATACCGAGCACCCCGACCTTCAGGAGAAGTTGATAGAGGCGGGGCTCGACGCGCGACTCTGGCGCTACGCGGAAGTCTTCGAGTTAACCGACGAGCAGTCCGAAGATGAACGCATCGCGCTCCTTCCCCCGAAGGTTTCGCCCAACACCGTCGCCTCACTCATCTTCACTTCGGGAACGACGGGGCAGCCGAAAGGTGTGATGCTCTCGCACAAGAATTTGACGAACATGGTCTCGATGCTCTCTTCGGTCTTCGAGATGGACACGGGCGACGGCATCCTCTCCGTGCTCCCGCTCTATCACACGTTCGAGTTCTCGACCGGCTTCCTCACGCCGTTTAGCCGTGGCACGCAGATCACATATCTCCCCGAGCTTAACGGCGAGGAGCTTGCGCGCGCCATCAGGAACGGGCACGTCACGGGCATGGTCGGCGTGCCCGCGCTGTGGGAGCTTCTGCATCGGCGCATCATGTCGCGCCTGCGCGAGCGCGGCGAGTGGGTCGGCAACGCCGCCGAGATGCTGATGAAGTTCAACAGCCGTCTGCGCGACAAGACGCCCTTCAACCTCGGCTCCATCGTCTTTCGTCCCATCCACACGGGCTTGGGCGGCCGCATACGCTATCTCATCAGCGGCGGCTCAGCCCTCAACGAGAAGATTAAGCGCGACATGCACGGCCTCGGCTTCACCATCCTCGAAGGCTACGGACTCACGGAAGCCTCGCCCGTGCTGACGGTGACGCGGCCACAGAACGCGCTGGACGCCTCAAGCGTCGGCAAGCCTCTGCCCGGAGTCGAGGTGCGCATCAGCGACCCGGACGCCGCAGGCATCGGCGAGGTCATCGCGCGCGGCCCCAACGTTATGCTCGGCTATTACCAGAACGAGCAGGCCACGCAGTCGGCAATCGTCGGCCGCTGGCTCCACACGGGCGACCTCGGCCGCCTCGACGATTCTGGCAACCTCTATCTCGTCGGCCGCTCCAAAGAGCTTATCGTTGACACCAACGGCAAGAACGTCTACCCCGACGAGGTTGAGGAGCTTTACAAAGATTCGCCTTACATCAAGGAGATGGGCGTCGTCGGTCTTCCCGACGGCATCGGCGAGAAGGTCGCGGCGCTCGTTGTCCCCGACTACGACTCGGACATCAGCCTCCGCCGCGACGAGGTGCAACGCCGCGTCGAGAACCACTTCCGCGAAGTCTCTTCGACGCTTCCCTTCTACAAGCGCATCAAGTCGCTCTACTTCACCGATGACGAATTGCCGCGCACCGCGACGCGCAAGGTCAAGCGCCGCGAGGTTGTGCAGGTCATCCAGACGCTCGAAGAGAGCAAGCGCGCGGGCATCACCGAAAAGACGGCTCCGCGCGAACAGCATCACGACGCCGATTGGCTGCTCGGCCTTGTCGCGCAAGTTTCGGGACGGCCGCGCGCGCAGGTCTCACTCGACTCTCGACTCGCCGAGCTTGGCTTCGACAGCCTGATGTTCGTCGAGCTGGCGACGGCCATCGAGCAGGCGGGCGGAGCCATCGTCTCGCCCGACACCTTGAACGAGGTCGTTGACGTGCGCGAGCTTTACTCGGTCGTTAAGCGTAGAGAGTCGGCGGCAACGCGACGCGCGGCCGAGGCGCGAGCCGAAGAGGACGAGCGACAGGCGGAGAAGGAGATTTACGTCCCCACCTTCGTCCGCGCCATCGGCAACCGTGGGCTCGACGTGGTGCAGCGTCGCTTCTACGGAAACCTCCTGCACGCGCACATCGAGGGCGAGTCGAACATTCCGACTCACACCAACTTCATCGCGGCGACGAATCACACCTCGCATCTCGACACCGGGCTTATCAAGTACGCGCTCGGCGAGTACGGCCGCGACATGGTTGCGCTTGCCGCGGCCGACTACTTCTTCGACAACCGTTACAAGCGCGCCTACATGAACAACTTCACGAACATCGTCCCCATCGAGCGTTCGGGAAGCTTGCGACAGTCGCTACGCCACGCGCGCTCGTTTCTTGAGCGCGGCTACTCGGCGCTCATCTTCCCCGAAGGCACGCGCTCGATGACGGGCGAGATGGCGGACTTCAAGTCGGGCTTCGCCTACCTCGCGCTGAACACGCGCACGGGCATCCTGCCCGCCTACCTCTGGGGCACATACCAAGCGTTTCCCAAGGGCTCGACCGTGCTCAAGGGACGCGAGGTCGGCGCACGCATCGGCCGCTTCCTGCCCATCGAAGAACTCGAAGCATTGACCAAGAGCATGCCGCGCGCCGAGGCTTACCGTCTCGTCGCCGCGCTCGTCCGTCACGAGATTGAGAACCTGCGCGACGGCACGCGCCACGCCTTCGACGGCGCGGCCCTCCGCCGCCGCTGGAAGGCCGAGCGCCGCCACGCCGGAGAAGAGGCGCACGACGAGAGCGAGTTGGCAACGACGGGAGACTGAGAAGAAGAAGTGATGAGTGATGAATGATGAACGATGAATATGGCCGCGATGCGGTATTCATCGTTCATCATTCATCACTCATCACTCACTACTTTATGGCGACCACGAAGAAGAGCACGGCGAAGAGGACGACGAAGAAGGCTGTGGTAAAGGCGAAGGCCGCGCCGGACGCGTCGAAGACGACCGCGATTGTAAGGAAGAAGCCGCCCGTCACGCTCGTCACGGGCGGCACGGGCTTTCTCGGCTCGCACCTCGTTCGCCTTCTGGTTGAAGAGGGCGTGGGGCCTTTGCGCGTGCTCTCGACCTCGGCTCCGGCGTGGCTCGAAGAGTTGGGCGTCGAGACAATCGAGGGCTCGATCAACTCGCCCGAGACGGTTGCGCGCGCCGTTGAGGGTGTGGCCGAGGTCTATCATCTGGCGGGTCGCGTCTCGCGCGAGCGCGAGGACGCGCACGTGATGTACAAGCTTCACGTGGACGGTACGCGCGTTCTGTGCGAGGCGGCTCTTGCGTCGGGCGTCAAGTCAATCGTGATGGCCTCGACGAGCGGGACGATTGCGGTGACGGGCGAGGGCGATGTCGTGCCGGACGAGGAGTGGCCGACGCCTTTGGACATCGTCTCGCGCTGGCCCTACTACGCAAGCAAGCTCTATCAGGAGCGCGTCGCGTTGGAGAGCTTCGCGGGTAAGGGCCGCAGGCTCGTCATCATGAACCCGAGCCTTCTGCTCGGGCCGGGCGATGAGCGTTTAAGCTCGACGAAGGTCGTGCTGGACTTCCTCGCTCGCAAAATCCCGACCGTGCCTAAAGGGGGCTTGAGCTTCGTCGATGCGCGCGACGCGGCCGGGGCCTTCCGCGCCGCGATGTTGAAGGGCACGCACGGCGAGCGTTACCTGCTCGGCGCGGCCAACTGGACTTTCGATAAATTCTTCGGACGCCTTGAGCGCATCACGAAGGTGCCCGCGCCCTTTCTCTCACTGCCCTCGAAACTCTCACTCGCGGGCGCGCGCGGTCTGAGCGCGCTCTACAAACATTGGAAGCTCGCTCCGCCCGTCGAGCCGAACGAGATCGAGATGGCGGAATACTTCTGGTACTTGGACGCGTCGAAGGCGCGTGACGCGCTCGGCTTCGAGCCGCGTGACCCGCAGGATACGCTGCTCGATACGGTCACTTACGTTCGCGAGAATTTCCTCGGTAATTCCGCCTTCAGCACCCGCGTTTGAACGACCACGCCCCGCGCGAAGGCTCTTAACACGCCCGCGAGGCTTCCTTACACGCATGTTAACGTTCCTTACATGCATGTAAGGAACGTTAACATGCGTGTAAAGGTCGTTAACATGCGTGCGAAGAACGTTAACACGCGTGTAAGGATTCTTCGCACGCATGTAAAGAATCTTTACGGGCGTGTAGAGAAGCCGCGCGGGGTTGTAAGGGTCGTTCGCGCGTGTGTAAGTGAACTTGCGTGGCGTGTCAAGGATGTTGCGGTGCGCGCGCGGTTAACGCGGGCAACGTAGACGCAGTGCCGCTGGCAACATCTCGAAGGTCGCGGGCAGGCGGCCGACCAATTCACCATCAACTTCAAGCTTGACCGTCTCGCCGCTCGCGGGCTCAGCCGAGACGAGGCGCGCGTGCGCGTGGCGCACCTCCTGCATGCCGAGGTGCGTGCCGAGGTAGAGGCGGTAGGAGTTGGCTAAGACCGTGAGCGCGCTCACGTCGCCGACGGCAATCACGTCGAACTGTCCATCGTCTAAGAGAGCCGTGGGCGCGATCTTCATTCCGCCGCCGAAGTAGCGCGCGTTCGCTACGCAGAAGTTCGCGACCGTCATACGCGACCCGTCATGCCCGTCGAGCGAAACGCGCACCGTGGGCTTCTCGAAGGTGAACGTTGCCTGTAGAGCCGCAGCCGCAAACGATAGTCTGCCTCCGAGCAGCCGGGCCGCACCCGAGGGCAATCCCTCGCGCGACTTCACGCGCTTTATCACGTCGCCGCCCACGCCGAACGAAGCGACGTTGACGAAGAACCTCGACTCCTCTTTCCCACGTTCATTGATGAAGAGGACGCGTCCCGCGTCAATCACACGCGTCTCGCCATCGCGCAAGCAGCGTGCGGCGTCGGCCGTGCGCGTAGGGACGCCGAGCGTGCGGCGAAAGTCGCCGCCCGTACCGCTCGGCAGCAGGCCAAGCTCCGCGCCCGACTCAGCGCGCAGGATACCGTTCGCGACTTCCGAAACTGTTCCGTCGCCGCCGCAGGTGATGATGAAGCGTCTGCCCGTGCGCGCTTCGTGCTCGGCAATCTCCGTGGCCTCGCCTTGTCTCTCGGTGAGTCTGACGGAGAACGCGCCGAAGTGGCGACGCACCTCGCTCGCGATGCCGGGCCAAGCCCTTCCCGTCGCGCCGCCTGCCGACGCGGGATTGACGATGATGAGCGGAAGCGTTGACATCGTTGATTTAGATTTTCGATTTTTGATGTTTGATGGTGCCGGTCGTCGCAGCGGGGCCGACTGCGTCGCGCTTCGCTTCGAGGGCGCGTGCCGCCGCGTCCTGCTCGCCGAGTTGGGCGATCTTCGACATCACGAAGTCCGCAATCTCTTTGTAAGTGCGCACGGAGTCTCGCCGGTCGTAGAACTCGGAAAAGTCTATCGCGGGGCCGAAGTGAACGCGCACGGGCTCACCTTCGCGCCAGTTGCCCAAGACCTGTCGCACGAGGTCGTTGCCGAGCCCCGCGATAAAGACGGGGACGACCTGCGGGCGTGCATCCTTAATCAACTTGCCGATGCCGGGCTGTGGCCGAAGATACGTGTAAGGGTCTGCGCCCTTGTTGCGCGTGCCCTCGGGGTGAAAGCCGATGACGTTGCCCGCACCTTCGCGGCAGAGCGATGCGAGCAGGCGCATCGAGAATTTGTCGAACTCGCGTTGCTCGGGCTTCGGGTTGTCGCCCCCGGCGAAGAAGGGCGGGAACATAGACCACCAGCCCATCACGAGGTTGACGAGGAGCCCGCCCACGCTGTCGTAAAAAAATCTCCCGCGCACGGGGAAGAAGAGCGCCTTCGGCCAACGCGTGCGACGGAAGAGCACGGTCGAGACGACGTACATGTCGAAGAAGGAGCGATGGTTGGCGACGAGAAGCAAGGGTAGGTCGCGGCGCACGGCCTCGACGTGTTCGAGCCCGCTGACGCGCATCAGGTTGTAGGTCGAGAAGTGAATCCAGCCCGCGCCGAACGTGCTCTGGCAGAAAGTCCAGAAGCGTTTCCAACGCCCGCAGTTCATCCGCCACGTCAGGCGAAACGCCATCCGCTCGAACGGCGAGAGCACGGCCAACTCCTCGGCCTTCGGCCGTAGCGCGGTCGTCTCCCCGTAGTCGTCGTTTGCCTCGAACGTCGTCCCCATCGAAACCTTCACTGACGAAGGCTCAAAGTTAATAGACCGACGCCGGGTCGCGCAAGCGTTCGGCGATTCGTCAGTCTATCGAAAAGTATTTCGCCTCTTCGTGATGGACGATGATGGCGGAGGTTGACTGCTCGGGGACGAGTTGGAACTCTTCCGAAAGCTCGACGCCGATGCGTTCGGGGCCGAGCAGTTCAAAGAGCTTGGTCTGGTCTTCAAGGTCGGGGCAGGCCGGATAGCCGAAGCTGAAGCGCGAGCCCTGATAACCTTGATGGAAAAGTTTCGCGAGTTCCGCCGCGTCGCTCTCCGCTATTCCAAGCTCCTCGCGCACGCGCTTGTGCCAAAGCTCGGCCAACGCCTCGGCCGACTCGACCGAGAGGCCGTGGAAGTATAGATAGTCCGTGTAGTTGTCCGTGCTGAAAAGCTCGTGCGCGTACTCGCTCGCGCGCCGTCCGACGGTGACGAGTTGGAAGCCGACCACATCCACACGTCCCGACTGCTTCGATGCGAAGAAGTCCGCGAGGCACAAACGCCTTCCGGCGGGCTGGCGCGGGAAGGTGAAGCGCACACGCTCGCTTCGTTCGTCTTCGTGATAGACGACAAGCTCGTTGCCCTCGGACTGGCATGGGAAGTAACCGTAAACGACCTGCGGCACGATGAACCGCTCGCGCGCGGAGCGTGCTTTCAACTCTTCGTAGACGGGACGGACTTTCTCGGCGACGAGGGCGCGATACTCTTCCGGTGGCCTGCGCCCCTGCTTGAACTGCCACTGACCCTTGAAGAGCGCCGTCTCGTTGACGAAGCCGAACACCTCTTCAAGCGGCACCTCTGCCACAACGCGCGAGCCATAGAAGGGCGCGCGCGGAATCGGCGCGTTCGGGTTCACGTCCGAGCGCGTGGTGTGCGTGGCGGCTTCCGCCGACTTGAGCACGCCGCGCGGCCGAGCATTGCTATGACGCCGCACGCCGAGCTTCGCGTCCTCGCCGACCAACTCT
>JAVXWN010000008.1:0-8100 GCA_032230645.1 Acidobacteriota bacterium
CATCACTCATCACTCCGCACTCATCACTTAATTCTATGGCAGAGCATCCTGAAGGATTCGTACTGACGACGGTTGACTCGATCTTCAACACGCTGCGGCGGAGCGTGGCCGCGCCGTTGATGGGGACGAAGCCCGTGCGGGACATAGTCAATTGGGGGCGCAAATCGGCTCTGTGGCCGATGACGTTCGGGCTCGCGTGCTGCGCCATCGAGATGATCGCGGCCGGTTCGTCGCGCTTCGACATCGACCGCTTCGGCGCGGGCGTGTTCCGACCCTCACCGCGTCAGAGCGACCTCATCATCATCGCCGGGACGGTGACGTTGAAGATGGGGCCCGTCGTGCGCAGAGTCTTCGACCAGATGCCCGAGCCGAAGTGGGCCATCGCGATGGGCGCGTGCGCTTCGACGGGCGGGCCCTTCGACTCTTACTCGACGATGCAGGGCGTAGACCGCGTCATCCCCGTGGACGTATACATCCCGGGCTGCCCGCCGCGCCCCGAAGCACTCTTCTACGGCCTGATGTGCCTGCAAGAGATCATCATGCGCGAGTCGCCCAACGCCTACATCTTCGAGTCCGACGGCTCAGTCCACCGCCGCCGCGAACTGCCCGGCGACGAAGAGTCGTCGCTCGCCGCCGTCGCCCCGATGGATGCCGAAGCCGCCACAGTCGTTGCGGAGGTCAAGGGCTAGACACGCGAAGACTGACGAGAGGAATAAAAGTGAAGGCCGCCGTGTTGCACGCACGGCGGCCTTCGTCATTGCGCTTCGTCTTTACGGCGGCAGTTGCGCGTGCGCTGTGCGTCTTTGTGCCGCGCGTGAAAGTCAGGCGGGCGCGGGCGAGTCCGCGCCTTCGGGCTGCGCCGATATGCCTTCGGGCAGAGCCGCGCGTAACATCTCATCTGAGGGCGAGTGACACTCGGAGACGATCTGCGGGCAGCGGAGACAGGCCGCCTTACCCTCCTGCTGCCACCAACGGCATTCGGGGCGCAGAGCGCAGGGCGGAAGCGTGCTTGTGACGGCTGGCAGTATCTGGACGATGCGCGTGGCGAGGCGGCAGTCACGACCGTCGAAGTGCGAGCAGGCATCCCCGGCGCAGGGTGCGCCGAAGCGGAAGACCTCTGCGGGCGTGACCGGATGTGCGAGCGCGAAAAGCTCTTCGTTCGCGGGATGCGGCTCGGCGAGGTGGACGAGGTGCGGGGCCTCGACCGTGCCCGCAACGATGGCGAAGGCCACGGCCCCGGGCATCTCGGGGCGCGCGCTCGGACACAGCGGTTGCTCGTCACACTCTTTTTCTCTCATGGACTGAACTCTCCTCCCGTGGCGGGCGCTTGAGATGCTAGCGCCCGCCACATGCTGGCCGTCTCCTCTCAAGGGTCAACCGAACTGCTTGGTGTCGAGCTGGTTGATGACTTCGATCTTTCTAGTGATGGGGTTGAGCCAGATGCCGCAGAAGATGGGGCCCCTGATCGTCGAAGGAATCTGATTCGTCTTGACGGCGCGCGCGACGGCCTGCTGGACGGCTTTGGTCGCGCTGGCGAGGTCGGCGGACTGACTCGTGGCGGATGCCTTGCTTGAGCTGGCTTTCTTCTTACTTGTTGGCATGTTCAGAAGTCTCCTTTGATGAGTTGTCGCGAAAGTAGCGGACGCCGCGTCTGCTGATACAGGTGGCGCACGCCGATAAGGGTTGCATGATCCGACGGCTCTCAGGACGTGAAGAGGGCGCTTGAATCGTGATGGCCGGCGACCCGGTTAAATGACGCGAGGGCGCGCTGAAACTATCGAAGTTGCAAGTCGCTGTCAAGTATCTTTTTCAGCCATGCGGGAAGTCGTCTTCATCAAGGACTGAGTGCCGAGGGCTGAGTGAAGAAGATGTCTTTCACTCAACCCTCGGCACTCAGCACTCAGTCCTTAAGTTTGGCGTCTAGGCGGCGATGGTCTCGGCCTTCAACTTTTCGGCTTGGTAGTGTGTGACGAGGGCGTTGATGAATTCGTCGAGCGCGCCTTCCATGACGAGGTCGAGTTGGTGGATGGTGAGGCCGATGCGATGGTCGGAGACGCGGTTCTCTTTGAAGTTGTAGGTGCGAATCTTTTCGGAGCGGTCGCCCGAGCCGACCATCGAGCGGCGCTCGCTGGCCTGCGCGTCGTGCTGCTTCTGCTCTTCTAATTCTTGTAAGCGCGCGCGCAGGACGCGCATGGCCTTCTCGCGATTCTTGATCTGCGACTTCTCGTCCTGCATCGAGACGACAACGCCCGACGGCATGTGCGTGATGCGGACGGCCGAGTAGGTTGTGTTGACACTCTGGCCGCCGGGCCCCGACGAGCAGAAGGTGTCTATGCGCAAATCGTTCTGGTTGATCTTAACGTCAACCTCTGCGGCCTCGGGGAGCACTGCGACGGTGATGGCAGAGGTGTGTATGCGCCCGCTCGTCTCGGTCTGCGGCACGCGCTGGACGCGGTGGACGCCCGATTCGTGCTTGAGTTTTGAGTAGACCTTGTCGCCCTCTATCATGGCGATGGCCTCTTTGAGTCCGCCGATACCCGATTCGGAGGCGTCGAGGATCTCCATCTTCCAGCCCTGCCGCTCGGCGTAGCGACCGTACATCCTGAGCATCTCGGCGGCAAAGAGCGTGGCCTCGTCGCCGCCCGTGCCCGCGCGTATTTCGAGGATGACGTTCTTCTCGTCGTTCGGGTCTCGCGGCAGAAGCAGGACGCGCAAATCTTCTTCGACCTTCTCAAGCTGCTCTTCAAGCGTCGTCATCTCGACGCGCGCCATCTCGCGCATCTCGTCGTCGTCCGACGAGTCGAGGAGCTCCTTCGCGCCCGCAAGCTCCGACTTGAGCTGCTTCCACTCGCGATACCTCGTGACGATCTCGCCCAAGCCCCGGTGCTGCTTGCTCAGCTTGCCGTAGTTCGCCGGGTCGGAGTAGACCTCGGGCGTTGAAAGCTCTTCGCCCAAAGCCTCGTAGCGCGCTTCGATCTGTTCGAGTTTCTCTAACATACTGTCTCTTACGAGAGCGGCGCGAGCGCCGCCTCCTGCTGCTGTTGCGGCTCAAGCTTCAGGGATTCCTTGAGCGCGACGAGGGCGACTTCGAGTTGTTGGTCGTCGGGCTCTTTGGTCGTGATGTTCTGGAGCCAGACGCCGGGGCGCGTGATGAGCTTGAAGACGAGCCCACTCTCCTTCTTTGCCGAGAGACGGATAATCTCGTAGCTGAGACCGGCGATGAACGGGATGAGCACGATGCGCACCCCGATGTTGTAAGCGAACGAGCTAAAGGCGACGACCGAGAAGAGCACGATGGAGACGAGCATCACGACCATCAGAAAGCTCGTCCCGCAGCGCGGGTGCTGGCGCGGTTGCGGGCGCGCGTTCTCGACCGTCAAGGGCAGACCGGCCTCCCACGTAAAGACCGTCTTATGTTCCGCGCCGTGATACTCGAAGACGCGCCGGATGTCCTTCGCCAGCGAGAAGCTGAAGATCATCGTGATGAAGATAGTCATGCGGATGAGGCCGTCAATCAGGTTGAAGGGAACATTTGGCTTCACCGGCTTGAGGTATCCGCGCACGCCGTTGAAGGTGCGCTTGTACCAGGGCGCGTCGGCGGCTTGAGTGTCCGTAGACGGCGCGGCGTTCGTCAGGGGCCTCTTGATAGCACCGGCTGGCTGCTCCTGTTGCGAGGCAGCGGCGGCGGGCGGGTCAGTCACACTCCGGTCGGCCCAGCCCATGCCCACGAAGAGCGCGTTGGTGAGCACCAGCGGCGCGACGACAAAGAGCAGGACGTTGAAGAGCAGCGCAAAGGCTATCGAGCCGAAGGCCGCGGCCGAGCCGCGCTTCAACTCGTCCTCGGGACGCTTCTTTGTCGGGACGGGGAAGAGTCCGGGCACGCCTCCGGTTATCCCGGCGAAGTCGCCCTCGCCCTCGACGACCGCAGGGGTGAGTACGACCTCGACCGCCTTTGCCTCTTCAGCCTCGTTGAAGGCTTCGGCCGCCGAGTAGTTGAGCGCCTTGATGCCGAGCGCCATCGACTGGATGAGCACGGCGGCTCCGCGCAGCACTGGAAGCCTTAGCGCCGGATACTTCTCGCTCAACTTCGGCAGGCTCGCACCCGTGTGCGTGATGGTGCCGTCGGGACGGCGCACGGCGATGGCATACGCGCCGGGCGTCCGCATCATCACGCCCTCGATGACGGCCTGTCCGCCGACAATCAAATCCTTCTCGCTGGCGCTCACGGATAATCCTTTCATCGAAAAGTAAAAACGCCGACGTTCGGTGCGGCTCCTCTTTCAAGCTCCTCGGAAGGAAGAAAGACGTGTGGCCGCGGGCGCGAACAATCGGCGTCCGGGTTGAGTGTAGCTAATACTGGCGGCGTCGAATCGGTGTCATAGGCGCTGCCGGGTTCCGCGTGCTCAGGCTCCTGCGCCTTCGGTCGCGGGCGCTTCCGTAGTCTTCTTGCCGTAGCGTTTGTTGAAGCGGTCAACGCGACCGGCGGTGTCAACGAGCTTCTGCTTGCCCGTGAAGAACGGGTGGCACTCCGAGCAGATTTCGACGTTGAGGTCGCCCTTCTTCGTCGAGCGCGTCTGGAACTGGTGGCCGCAGGCGCAGTGGACTGTGATCTCGTGGTAGTCTGGATGAATTCCTTGCTTCATTTCTGCTTCCTCTCAAAAGGTGAGCGCCCAAGCGCCTCGAACAAAGCCCCATCTTACTTTTGCGCATCGCGCATCGTCAAGCCGTGCAAGCATTTGGATGCACGAGATGGCCGCCCGGATTGCTCGCGCCGGGGAGTATCCGGGGTCGCGCGGCTTGTTTGTTGACAGGCATCCAAACCGCGTGTTACAAACGCGCTCGTACACGCCTTTGTAAAGCTTTTCCGTAAGAGCACCTTGGAAGTTATATAAGCCGCATTCATCAGCGAGTAGGGACGCGCCTTTTCCCGACCTGCGTCCTTGCCGGGAGTCGAGCCTTAGGACGCGATGACGGACGAACCCAAAAACCCTCCGGAATCAAGCGAAACCTCACCATCCGAAAGCGACGAAACACGTCGCACGGCCGACAATTCCCCTGCACCAGCGGATGACAAAGCCCCCGGCTCGCCCGCTGCCGCCGACGCGAAAGCGGGCACGCTTCCGCCGCCGCCCGACTTGGAACACGCACGCCCCACGCCCGAGAGTCAGGCCGCGCTGACGGGCAAAGCGCCTTCGGGCAGTTCCACCTCCGGCACGACCGTCCCCGCCGACACGGGCGAGACGGAGAAGCCCGCGACTCCTTCACCAAAACCGAAACCGGCCACCGCCGCACCGCCTTCAAACGAGACCCCCGAAGAGAAGAAGGCGCGACTCGAACGCATCATCGCGGAGGCGAAGGCGAAGAAGGAGGCCGCTGCCGCAGCAGCCGCACAGGGCGGGGAAGCACAGCCGCCGGGCGGCAAGTCGCCCGAGGTCGGAGACCCTTTGAAGAGTCCTTCGCAGGCAGACCTCGAACGCGCGGCGAAGATAGCGGAGGCAAAGGCGCGCGCCGCCGCTTTGAAGGAGGCCGCCGCGTCGAAGGCTCCTGCTGCGAGTGCGCCGGGCGCGGCTCCCGCGACGCCCGGTGCGGAGAAGCCCGCACCATCGGCGGTCGGCATACCGGGCGCGAACATTCTGAATGCGAAGCCGCCCGTCAAGAAGAAGGACGAAGGGCCGAAGCCCGTCGAGGCTATGAATCACCCGCTCGTCCAACGACTGCGCGAGCAGTTCGGCGAGGCAGTCACGGGCGCATTCAACTTCGTCGGACAACTCTCGGTTCACGTTAAGGCCGACTCAATCACGGCCGTCTGCCGTGCGCTGCGGGATGACGCCGAGACTCGCTTCGACTACCTGAGCGACCTGACCTGCGTTCACTGGCCCGAGCGCGACGAGGCTCCTTACGAGGTCGTCTACAATCTCTACTCGATTGCGAAGAACGAGCGCGTGCGCTTGAAGGCCGCAGCGGGCGAAGAGGGAATCGAGAGCGTCACCGACATCTGGCCGACGGCCAACTGGATGGAGCGAGAGGTCTACGACCTGTTCGGCGTCGAGTTTAAAAATCATCCCGACCTTCGTCGCCTGCTGCTGCCGAAGGACTGGGACGGCCATCCTTTGAGGAAGGACTACCCGCTGGAGTTCATGGAGAACCAGTGGACTGCGCGCCACCTGCCCGAGTTCACGGAAGTCCAGCGCGAGCAGCTTCAACAGCGACGCGCCTACGGACTCGAAATCCTCCAGACGCCCGACGAGCGACGCATACGCGAGCTGTTCCGAGACGGCCGTGACCCTCTGCCGAAGGAGCACAAGTAAGACGCCATGCACCCGAAAGACCTCGCCGCCAAATACGAAGTGAAGGTCTTTGACGCGACCACGGCCGCCCGTGCCGCAGGCTTCGAGTTGGGACAGAGCATGAGCCCGCGCAACGTCTGGAACCGCGACAGCGCCGCCTCCGCCATCCTCTTCGACCTGCTGGGCCAACGTAAGCGCGGCGAAGTCTCGGACATCGCGCTCGTGCTCGAAACAGGCAGCGTCACGGGAGCATTTAAAAGGGATGAAGGATGAGGGATGAGGGATGAATCGGAAGGGATGAGAGACAGCGTTTCTTTCATCCCTCATCCCTCATCCTTCATCCCTTGAAAGCTATGCATCAGGTAGAAGTCTCGACAACGCAGGAGACCTTACTCGACAACCCCGAGATGGTCTTGAACATGGGGCCGCAGCACCCTTCGACGCACGGCGTGCTGCGAGTCATCCTGCGTCTTGACGGCGAGACCGTCATTGACCTCGACTGCGACATCGGGTTTCTCCATCGCGGGATGGAGAAGATAGCCGAGAACCGCCTCTACCCGATGATCGCGCCCTACTGGGACAGGCTCGACTACATCGCGGCCGTCTCGAACGGGCTCGTCTGGGTCGAGACCGTCGAGCAGATGATGGGACTCGAAGTGCCGCCCCGCGCGCACTACATACGAACGATACTCACCGAGCTTAACCGCATCTCTTCGCACCTGCTCTGGCTCGCCACGCACGGGCTCGACATCGGCGCGTTCACCGTCCTGCTCTGGGCCTTGCGAGAGCGCGAAGAGATTCTGAAGATTTTCGAGCAGCAGTTCGGCGCGCGCCTCACCTGCCACGCGTGGCGCATCGGCGGAATGCCGAACGACGCTTACGAAGGCTTTACCGAAGACGTGCAGAACTTCGTTGACAACTTCCCGCACCGCCTCGAAGAGTACGAGACGCTGCTTTCGGAGAATCGCATCTGGCTCGGCCGCACGGTCGGCATCGGCATCATCTCGGCCGAAGACGCCATCGCCATCGGGCTCTCGGGCCCTGCGCTTCGCGGCTCCGGCGTCGCGTGGGACATACGCAAGAGCCGTCCTTACGCCGCCTACGCCGACCTCGATTTCGACGTGCCCGTGGGCGAGAACGGCGACACATACGACCGCTACCTCGTCCGGCTCGAAGAGATGCGACAGTCACGCCGCATCGTCCAGCAGGCTTTGAAGCAGATGCCCGGCGGCCCCGTCAACGCCAAAATCCCGAAGGTCATCAAGCCGCCCGCAGGCGACTACTATCATTCGATTGAAGGGCCCAAGGGCGAGATCGGTTGTTACCTCGTCTCGGACGGCACGAGCCGCCCGTATCGCGTCCGCGTCCGCCCGCCGTGTCTCATCAACTTGCAGGCGCTGCGGCAGATGTGCGTCGGCCACCTCGTCGCCGACGTGGTCGCCATCATCGGCACGCTCGACATCGTGCTCGGGGAGATAGATCGTTAGTGAATGGTAAATGGTAAATGGTGAATAGAAGTTGAGAGCCGCGCGACTTGCAGGCTTACCGCTCAATTTCGTAGACACGCAACTGCCATTCACCATTTACCATTTAACAGCCATGAACGTCATCCGCCTGCCGGTTCAGAAGATGACGCGCGAGGCGTTCGCGCCATACGGGATTGTGCTCGACCGGCGGGGCTCGATTGACGTTGACATCGGCATGGGTGTGCCGAGCATCACGGGCGCGACCGCCGATGCGCGCCCCTTCGAGTTCGATTTCATGGCGCGCCACCGCCACACGATGCAGGTCTTCTCGCCGCTCGCCGCGTCGC
>JAVXWN010000012.1:0-12766 GCA_032230645.1 Acidobacteriota bacterium
TGACCTAATCGCCTCACTTGCCGAACTGCGCGACCTCGGCATCGCGTTCGTCTCACTGACCGAAGCCTTGGACTTCACCACCTCGGCGGGACGCGCCATGATTGGTCTGCTTTCAGTCTTCGCCGAGTTCGAGCGAGACATGATCCGGGAGCGAGTCAAAGCTGGGATTGCTCAAGCACGTTCGGAAGGTAAACAGCACGGACGGCCACAGACTGCGCGTAAGAAGATTGCTGAGGTCAAACGGCTCTATAAGAAGGGGTGGAACAAATCAGAGATCGCGCGGGAGCTAAAGATCAGCCGGGGTTCAGTCATCAACATGCTCAAGTAAAGGTCATTGAGTCCGCGAATTGCTGTTGCGCTATGAGAATGACCCTACACACGCTTCAGTTATTTTGTCCCGTTCAACATTGAACACTTTAAGCATATTGTTCAATTTCAAGGGGGAGTCGCGAAGCTCCCTTTTATGGTTATGCGCGCTCTTATACCGTGAGAAAGATAACTTGTCGCACCCCGCGCGCCGAGATTACAATTTTAAGCCCGCCGTAATCGCCCACGTTGAGGGATGTTAGGTTGTGCAATAAGAGCGCAAAGTGGGCACTACTATTGTACATCATCAGAGAGAGCGTATAGCCTGCATGAGTATCTGGCAGCCTATTGCCCGATCATTCACCGCGGTCTGTTTCCTTGCGCTCGTCTTGTTGTGTCCGACACGGCAGGCGCACGCCCAAGTGATCTCCGTGCGCGCGGGCTACGTCACCAGAGTCGAAGGCGAAACCTGGGTTCGTCGGCATGGGGCGACTGAATTGAGCGCCTTACAGCAGAGTGACAGCTTGGTCAGAGGCGATGTGGTGTTGACGGGCAATGACGGGCGCGCGGAGATGACGCTCACCCCCGGTTCTTATATGCAAGTCGGCCCGCTCGCTGAGGTATGGATTTACGCGATAGAAGACGACCGGATACACTTCGACATCTTGCGCGGTGAAGTCTCGGCAACTATCGAAGGAAATATAGGGGACACTCCTCTCGTCCTTGATACACCGCCAGCGGAATTAGATATCGTCAAGCGCGGTCACTACATCCTGCAAGTAGCGGCGGACGGTTCGACCGAGGCTTATGTCGAGGCGGGCGAGCTGCTTTTCGTGGACTCCAATGAAGTGACGGTGCGCTTGAAGAAACACAAGCGCGTGCGGTTCGCGGCACCGGCGCGGAGGTGATTATGGGACACGACATAATCGCGAAAGATGGCATAGCAAACTTCCGTCCCTTTGCATCAATAGCTCACTCAACTCTCTCGCATCCATCCCGCTTATGACAGGTCAAGAGCGAAATCCTCGATTTAATGGGATTCATTTTCTTTTACTGTCTCATCCAGCAAGTTCTGTTGTTGTTGTCCTTGCTCAGTCGTGCTAGATATCCCATCCGGTTCTCCCATCAAAGCCTCTTGCTCTTGCAGTTCTTGCTCGGTGTTATTGTATTCACCTTCTAAGTCGGCTCCAGCCTTACGGGCGGCTCTTCGTGCGGCACGGCGCTCTACCCACTCGTACACCATTGGTAGAATCACGATCTTTATGGGGCGGGTCACGAGTCCCCCGACCACAACAATCGCCAGTGGCTTCTCGATTTCGGCACCGGTTCCCGACGAGATGATAAATGGTATGAGGCTGATGCTGCCTATCAGCGCACTCAACAACTCGGCTCGCAGGCGAACGCTCGCGCCTGTGATTACGGCGTCGTGCAGCTCCATCCCGCCGTTGCGAAGCTTGTTGATGTAAGAGACCATCACCATCCCGTTTTGCACCGCGATTCCGAAGACCGCGATGAACCCAACTAGCGCCGGAACACTCAAAGGGAACCCTGAGATCAGCAAGAACGTCGTGCTTCCCACGAGCGCGATGGGGATGTTGAAGATGATGGTCAGCGTATTGCGTAGCGAATTGAAGCAGGCATAGATCAGCACGAAGACCAGCAGCAAAGAGATCGGTATAGCGATGAGCAGCCTTCGCACAGCCTGTTGCTCGTTCTCGAATTGCCCGCCCCACGTGATGAAATATCCGGGCGGCATCTTGACCTGCGCGGCGACGAGCCCCTGCGCTTCGTGGACGAAGCTGCCGATGTCGCGCCCCGTGACGTTGCACTTCACCACGATGCGGCGCAGAGCGTTCTCGCGGTCAACCACCGCATCGCCGCTCGAAAGTCGAAACGTCGCCAACTGTCCGAGCGGTACACGCCCGCCGACCGGCGCGGCGACCAAAATGTCATTGAGCTTTTCAACTTGATTGCGGTAGTTCTCCCTGAGGCGCACGAAAATCGCGAAGTGGCGTTGGCCTTCAAGCACGTCGGTCGCCTCATCTCCGCCGATGGCAATCTTGGTAACTTCGAGCACGTCGGCGACGTTGAGTCCGTAGCGGGCCAGCTTGTCGCGATCCAGCGCGATCTCCAGATGCTCCTCGCCCGCGACCTGTTCGACCGCCAAGTCTTTCCCCCCACGCACGTGAGACATCGCTTCGCGAACCTGTTCGGCGGTCTGGCGCAAGGTGTCCTGATCCTCGCCGAAAATCTTAACGGCGATCTGCGCGTTGATGCCTGAGATGAGTTCGTCGTTGCGTGTTTGAATCACCTGTGAAAAGTTGAACTCGACGCCGGGGAACCCTTCCACCCGTCGGCGCATGGCGTCAACCAGTTCATCTTTCGTCTTGGCGGTCGTCCACTGACCTTTGGGTTTCAGGCGGACGTACATCTCGTCGTTGCTGACACTTTCGGGATCGCCGCCCAACTCGGCGCGACCGATCTTGGCGACGACGGTTTCCACTTCGGGGAACTCGCGTAGCGACTTCTCGATCTGCGACGAGATTTCCATCGCCCGCGTAAGTGAGATGCTCGCGGGCATCGTGGCACGCACGAGCATGTTGCCCTCGTCGATGGTGGGCAGAAACTCGCTGCCGATGATGAACACGTCGGCGGCGCTCCACACGAGCAAGACGGCGGCAAGGACGAGCGTGAGATACCTGTGAGCGATAGTCCACTTGAGCACGGGGACGTAAATCCCCTTGAAGAATCCGATGATCGGGTTCGTGCGCACCTCACCCGTCTTCAGACGCAGCCACATGGCGCACAGCATCGGGGCGATACACAGCGCCATGATCAGGGAGCCGATCATCGAAAAAGTGACGGCGTATGCCAGCGGCTTGAACAATTTGCCTTCGATGCCCTGCAAAGCAAAGACGGGCATGAAGACGGCGATGACGATGAGGATCGCGAAGAACATCGGTCGCCCGATTTCCTGTGCGGCGACGAGCACGGCTTCGCTGATGGAATGCTCGCGGTGTTCTTCGAGATGGCGATAAATGTTTTCGACCATCACAACCGTGGCATCGACCATCATCCCGATGCTGATGGCAAGCCCGCCGAGTGAAGTGAGATTTGCCGACAGCCCCGAATACCACATGAGGATAAAAGCAACGAGCATGCAAAACGGTATCGCGGCGGCGGTGATGAGCGAGCCGCGAAAGTCGCCGAGCAGCAGAAGAAGAATCAACAACACCAATGCCTCGCCTTCGATCAGCGACTCGACTACCGTGTGGATGCTGTTATCGACAAGCTCGGATTGATCGTAGTAATCGACGATGGTCACGCCTTCGGGGAGCGACTTGTTGATCTCGGCTACTTTCTCTTTGATCCGCTCAATGACCTGCTTGGTGTTTTCGTTGATTCGTTTTAGGACTATGCCGGTCACGACTTCACCCTGACCGTCTTTGGTGACTGCGCCCTGGCGTATCTCGTTTCCGACTTCAACCGTCGCCACGTCGCCCACGCGGATGGGCGTGCCGCCGCGCGAGTCGAGCACGATGTTCTTGATGTCCCCGATGTCCTTGACCAGTCCCAGCCCACGAACGACATACTGCTCGTCGCCGTGCTCGATGAAGTTCGCACCCGTATTCTGATTGTTATTTTGAATGGCTTCAAAAAGAGTTTTGAGTGGGATGTTGTAATTGACCAACGCCTGCTGATCAACGATGACGTGATACTGCTTCACGTCACCGCCAAAGCTCAGCACGTCCGCGACGCCGGGCACCGTGCGCAGTTGCAGTTTGATAATCCAGTCCTGAATGGTGCGCAGTTCCTGAGTGCTCTTGCCGCGACCGACAATCTGGTAAAGATAAATCTGTCCCGTTCCGGTAGTAATAGGCCCCATCTGAGGATCGAACCCCGTCGGGATGCTGTCCTTTGCTGAAGAGAGACGCTCGAAGACCTGCTGGCGTGCGAAGTAGATATCGGTGTCGTCGGTAAAATAGACGACGACCACCGAGAGGCCGAACTTGGAAGTGGATTCCACACGCGACACGCCCGGAACCCCGTTCATCACGTTCTCGATAGGAAACGTGATGAGCTGCTCAACTTCCTGGGGCGCGAGTCCCTGTGCATCGGTGTCGATCTCCACCTGCACGGGGGTGACATCGGGAAAGGCATCGACGTTTAACTTGGTGAGCGCCAGAATGCCGCCCGCCGTAATGAGCATCGAGAAGACGGCGACAAGCAAACGCTCACGATAAAAGAAGGCAATGAGTTTGTCGGTCATAATCGAACCATAACTGCCGGATGGCGCTTTCGACCTTATTGCTGGGGCTGGCTTTGTTGAAGCAACAGGTAGTTGCCCTTGACCACCACTTTGTCTCCGGCTTGCAGCCCTTCGAGAATTTCAACGCGGTCGTTGCTTTGTATTCCCGCCATCACCGCGCGCTTCTCATAGCCACTGCCGGCCATGACGAAGACAACCTTTTTCCCGCCGTCATCAAGCAAAGCCGATTGCGGGATCGAAATGGCAATGCGGTGGACTTCGGTGATGATCTCCACGTTGGCAAACATATCCGGTTTGAGCCTGCCGTCCGGGTTTGGAACCTCCGTGCGAACCTTCACGCTTCGAGACTCCGGGTCAACCACGCTGGAAACCAGAATGACCCTGCCCGAGAAGCTCGATCCGGGAAAGGCGGGGACTGAGACCTTGACCTCCTGACCGCGCCTCACTCGCTCAAGGTCTTTTTCAAAAACGTTCGCGTCGATCCAGACGCTGGAGACATCGATGATCTTGAACAGGTTCGCATCCGAACCTACGGTGGCACCAATCGTGGCATTGCGCTCGACCACGATTCCGGAGATTGGAGACGTGAGAGAAAAGACTGCCGCCAAGCCCGGTTTGCTTTCGAGCGCATCGATGGCTGAATCTTTCAGACCGAGTATGAGCAAATGGCGGCGGGCAGACGAGAGCGCCACTCTCGACCCCGCAATTGAACTTGCCGCCGCCGCTTTCGCCACCTCAAGATCGTGCTCGGCTTGCTGTAGATTCTTTCCTGCGGTAATGGTCTTCTCAAAGAGCATCTTGGTGCGGTCGTATGTGGCCTGGGCGAACTTGACCTCGGCAGCCGACGTGCGACGAGCGTTTTCAGAGTCCGCGAGCGCCTTGAGATAATCAGCCTCGGCTTGATCGATGTCCGCCGATTCGAGGTCAGCCAGCTTCTGCCCCTTCCTCACAACGCTGCCCTGTCCCGCGTACAGATTCACGATCCTGCCTTCATGGACCGGGCCGATGTTTGCCATGCGATCCTCCATAACCAGTATCTTCCCCGTCGCGACTATCGCTCCGGAGATTGACTGCGGTGCGACTATCTCAGCTTCTATCGTATGGCTTTGCGCCGACTCTGATACGGCTGCGCCCGCCTGTGGGCCGGAAGTATTAGAGGGAGCAGTAGCAGCCCTATTGCAGCCTCCACATATCAACACGATGAGGAGCAGTGGAACCGAGAGGAGATGAATTATTCTTCGTTGGAACATCTCGCGCATCCTTTCGCCGACGTACTTACTTTTCCAGAGGCGTTGCGGTCGCCAGCTCAAGATCAAGCAACGACGCATGGTAATCAAAGAGCGCCTGGTAATAACTGGCTAGCGTGTCGCGTCGCGTGCGAATCGCATCGAGCAACTCAAGCGTAGAGCTTTCACCAGCCTTCAAAGCAAACTCCGTCAGGTTCTGAATCTCATCGACCTTCGTCAGCACGCCCGTCCGGTAAAGCTCAACTCGCCGTTTCTGAAGCTCGAACGCAACCAGCGCCTTGTCCACATCGCTCAGCAACTGATTGGCAATAAGCTGCTGTTGGTTTTGCGCCCTACTTCTTTCGATGAGCGCCTTGGCTCGCTCGCCCTGATTGCGATCAAACACCGGTAGCGTAATGCCGACACCGAAGCTGTAGGTGCTCGTACCGAACGGAACTTGATCGACGCCCGCACCTAACGTGACATCAGGGATGCGCTGCGCGTTTTGTAAGCGAATGGACGCATCGGCGGCGCGCTCACTGAGTTGCGCGGCTTTCAAGTCAGGTCTCGCAGCCAGCGCTTCGTCGCGCAGCTCGGCAAGCGAGAACTCGTAAGGTTGATAGTCGAGCGTCCCGGCGACATCGATATCCATGGCTCGATAATCTCCGCCCAGCGTGACTCGCAATTCGCGCAGGGCGACCTCGTAGTCCCTCTCTGAGTTGGCTACATCCGTATCGAACTTTAGTTTTTCAACTTCGAGCCGCTTCAGTTCCAGCCCCGAAATCTCGCCGGCCTTATACAACTCGGTCGTTTGCTTGATCGTCTCGGCAAATGTTTTCTCATTCTCTTGCGCCAGCTTGAGCAGCGACTCTGCCAGCAGAACGGCGTAAAACTTTCTCTTCAGATCGTTGGTCAATTGCCACACGACCGTTTGAAATTGTCCCTGTGCCAGCTCGGCATTTGCGTTGGCGGCATTGATTCGCTTACGACGTTTCCCGCCAAGCTCGACGGTCTGAGAGATGCCGTAGGAGTAGGTCTGCTCTTTGATAAAGGGGCCACTGAAACCGAGGGGGAGACCGGCGGTACTGACGCTTAACTGAGGGTTCGGATGCAGCCGCGCAGTCAGCTTTTCCGCTTCCGCCGTATCGATGTCGTAGCGGGCTGCCAACAACTGAAGATTCTGCTGCAAGAAAATCGATACGGCGTCCGAAATCGTAATAGACCGGCCAGCAGAAGTCGCCGGAGACGCCGGAGTCGTATGAGTCGTAGGAGTTTGCGGATCGTCGGGCAGCACGAAGAGGCTGTTTTTCCAGATTTGCTTCACAGGTTTGGGCGACTTTTCCTGCGCCGGCGTCGGCTGAATTATTATGATGAATAAGAGAAGGCCGGACAGGTAACTCGCAAGGAGTTTCTTTTGCCGACGGCAGCGTGGGGGAAAGCCGCATCGGCCCTGACAAATCCCGGAATCGCACCGTTCACCAAAGCGGCGCAGATAATTGTTAGTGCGCTGACACATCCGATCACCTCGCATTCATCGGCTGATTGAATTGTTGTTAGTCGCGCGGTGCGAAACTCCGCCCACGCTGGTAGAGCGAATCATTGGCAGGCAAGGCAAGCCCGCCGCAGGTTGACCATGTGGCTTCGGTGATCTGTTAGGGCAGGCGATCTGATGAGCCGCGCCACCAAGTTAGCCTCAGCCGAGAGGCGGCGCGCGACCCGACGGGCGGGTGGTCGGACTGGAGGGATAAAGAACTGTCAGCGAGGAGACAAAAACAGTTTGCGTCGAAGGCACGAGGGTGAAGAGCGGCGCATGGACGAGGCTATTGAAAAGTTGCTGTTGGAACTGGCATATCACGCATTCTCTATGCTGAGAATGGTTCGTGTCCGATGGTGATCCGCCCGCGTCTCTTATAGCAGCAATGCCTGGACGGTCAGGCGCGACAGTACCATGACTGTGCGCTGCCTCCACCGTGACCCCATAGGTAATTATGAGGAGCAACAAGCAGCCTAGCGCCTTGCGGTGCTTCGCGGGTCGAAAGCTCACTGCTGATATAGTCCTGCTAGCCACGTTCTCTTCTATATTAGTACAAATTTCGCATTCATAACTATATCCCCGGCGCGGGCGTGGCGCGAATCGGCTAGCGGCACACTAAGGGTACATCCAGTAAAATATTATTTGAAGGGTGCGTGATATAATGTAACGAGACAAAAGAACTCTAAGCTTTATGAACGGACGAGTGACGTGATTAGCCTAGATGAGATTGAGCGGATCGTTATTTAATTCACTTCTACCTTAAGCCTGTCTTACGTGGTGTCTGGCTTTCTGGTATTCTGGTATTCTGGCGTGGGCTTTTAACTTGCCCAAGATTCCGACTGAGTTTCCGCCTGTTGAAGTACAAGTTCTACAGCCCGCGCTTCCTTATCGGGCGGGTACTTATATTTTCGCAAGATGCGCTTGACCAATAGGCGTAAACGCGCCCGGACAGTTTCCCTCACCGACCAGTCAACCGAAACATTTTTACGCAAATTGTTTGTGAGTTCGATGGCGATTCTCTTGAGCGTTTCATCTCCCAGGTCGCGCACAGAGGCTTCGTTGGTTCCTAGCGCGTCGTAAAAAGCCAGTTCTGCATCGTTCAGCCCTATGTTCTCGCCGCGTTGCGCTGCTTGGTTGAATTGTCTCGCCATCTCGATTAGCTCTTCAATCACCTGTGCAGTCTCAATGGCGCGGCTCCGGTATCTGTTCAATGTCTGTTGCAGCAGTTCTGAGAATTTTTTGTGCTGTACGACGTTCGTGCCGAATCGCGTTTTGATTTCGTCTCTCAGCAGGCGGTCGAGTAATTCAACGGCAAGGTTACGTTGCGGCATGAGGCGCACGTCGTTAAGAAACTCTTCGGACAGCACGCCGATATTCGGCTTCTCTAAGCCCGCCGCCGCGAAGATGTCTATCACCTCATCAGACATCACCGCGCGGCTGACGATCTGTCGCAAGGCGTGTTCGCGCTGCTCGTCGGAGATTTTCTTTGTCGTGGTTGAATGTTTTGTTAAGGCAGCTTTGATAGCTTGGAAGAAAGCAATTTCTTCGCGATAGACTAGCGCTTCATCGAGCGTGCAGCAGAGCGCAAAGGCTTTGGTCATCGCGACGACGCAATCTGAAAAGCGTTGCTTGCCGTCTCTGCCGCGACTGTCTTCACGCGAAGCCAGTATATGATTAGCTGCGCCGGGCAGTAGGTCGAAGGCGTCAGTCTCGAAGTCCTGATAATCGAAGCCGTGCAGCATCCCGCGCGCGACTTCGATCTTCTCAACCAACAAGGGCAAGGCGTCTTCAGCTTCAAACGCCGGACTTCCCTTCCCTCCGCTCGCGCTGTATTCGTTCAACGCCTGTTTGAGTTCATGGCCGATGCCGATGTAATCCACCACCAGCCCGCCCGGTTTATCCTTGAAGACGCGGTTTACACGCGCAATCGCCTGCATCAAGGTGTGGCTGCGCATCGGCTTGTCAACGTACATCGTGTGCAGAGGCGGTACGTCGAAGCCCGTCAGCCACATGTCACGCACGATGACAATCTTGAACTCGTCCTGCGGGTCTTTGAAGCGTTTTTCAAGCTCCTTCTTCGTCTGCTTCGAGTAGAGATGCGGGCGTAGCAGCGCCTTATCGCTGCTCGATCCGGTCATGACGATTTTGATTGAGCCTTTCGCCGGGTCGGGGTCGTGCCATTCGGGTTTGAGCGCGACGATAGCGTTGTACAGATGCGCGCAAATCTCGCGGCTCATGCAGACGATCATCGCTTTGCCTTCCAGCGCGGCAAGACGATCCGCAAAGTGCTGCACAAAGTCAGCCGCAACCTGTTTGAGGCGCGGCTCCGCCCCGACAATTTTTTCGAGTGCTGCCCAACGGCTCTTCAGGCGTGCCTGTGTACTCTCCTCCTCGTCTTCCGTCAGCTCTTCTACTTCGTCGTCAATGAGTGGCGTTTCCTCTTCCCTGAGTTGAAGTTTGGCGAGACGGCTTTCGTAGTAGATCGGCACTGTCGCGCCGTCCTTCTGCGCCTGCTCCATATCATAGACATCTATGTATTCGCCGAAGACCGCGCGCGTATCACGGTCGCCTTGCGAGACGGGCGTGCCGGTGAAAGCGATGAAGGAAGCATTAGGGAGAGCGTCGCGCATGTGCTTTGCATAGCCGTACTGCATCTCGCCTCTCTCTTTACCGATGCGCGCCTTGATGCCGTACTGTGTGCGGTGCGCTTCGTCGCAGATCACAACGATGTTGTCGCGCTTCGAGAGCACCGGAAAATTATCTTCTTCTTCAAACGGGCTGAACTTCTGGATGGTTGTAAAGATGACGCCGCCCGATGGGCGGTCGGCAAGCATCTGGCGCAACCCGGCGCGCGTCTCCGCCTGCTTCGGCTCCTCACGCAGAAGGTCGCGCGCCTGACTGAAAGTGCCGAAAAGCTGCCCGTCCAGATCGGTACGGTCGGTGACGACCACGAGTGTCGGATTCTTCATCAACGGCGCGGTGATAATTTCGCCCGCGTAGAAGCACATCGAGATGCTTTTGCCCGCGCCCTGCGTGTGCCACACCACGCCAGCTTTCTTGTCTCCATTCGGCGCGGCGGCATTGAGCGTCGTTTCTACCGCCCGACGGACGGCGTGAAACTGATGGTAGGCGGCGATCTTTTTGACGATCTCTCCGTCGTCTTCAAACAGGATGAAGTCGCGCAGATAATTGAGCAGCAGGTCGCGCCGGAACAGCCCGCGCACGAGAGTCTCCGTTTCTCTCATGATGCCGAGCGGGTCTGTCTTCTGCCCGTCAATCGTGCGCCAGGCGGTGAAGCGTTCCTTGTCCGCGGTGAGCGACCCGGCGCGCGCCGTTACGCCATCGGCGATCACCAATAGTTCGTTGGTGATGAACAGATCGGGGATGTGTTCTTTGTAGGTTTGCAACTGGTCAAACGCATTCCAGATGTCGGCGCGCTCGTCAGCGAGATTTTTCAGCTCCAGTACGGCTATGGGTAGCCCATTGATGAAAACAATAACATCGGGCCGCCGAGTGTGTTGCGCGCCACGAATCGTAAACTGATTGATGGCCGCCCAATCATTGTTATCTGGATTGTCGAAGTCGAAGAGGCGCACGCGGTCGCCGACAGTCTCACCGTCGCGCTGAAACTCGACGGGCACGCCCTCGCGCAAGAAGCGGTGGAACTGGCGGTTCGCCTGAATCAGCGTGGGAGTGTTTGGACTAAGCAGTTGACGAACCGCATCATCAATCGCTGTTAAAGGGATGTCTGGATTGAGGGCGACGAGTTGCGAGCGCAGGCGACCGGCTAAAATCACTTGCCGGTAATTTTCGCGTTCGGGCGCGGTGCCGTCGGGAGCGGGCGCGATGTCGTAGCCGGAGAGAGTTTGATAGCCGAGTTCGGCGAACCATCGGAGCGCAGCCTGTTCGAGATGGTCTTCGCGGATGGTCACGGGTTTTGCACGATGTCTGCGGAAAGTTTCAGTCGGTCTAACTCTTGATCGCTGATGAGCACGCCGCCTATCGAGTACCAATTCGGGATACCGAGTCGGCGGTTCTCAGCCTGAGCTTTATGCACAGCGCGCTTGCCGATGCGTTGCATTTCAAGCGTCCGCGCCAGACGCGCAGTTTCCGCCGCGTCGTCGCCGTGTGTGTCAATTGCTTTATCAATCATCATGATTGCTCCGGCTTCCCTTCCAGCACTGAAAAGTATTGGTCAAATTGTTGTTCGTCAACGGGCGTGATTACGTTTGGCGTGCCGGAAGCAATTTGCTCAAACCCGTTTTCGGTATTATCAAAAAGCGTCCACTCGGAAGCAAGCGGGCGGTAAAGATTCCAGAAATTTTGTAACGAGCGACGAAAGCGGCGGCGCACATCTTGCTCCGGCACGTCATGCCCGCCGCCCGCGACACGGGTGCTGATGCGCGCAAGGCAGAGTTCCGGCGAGTCAACGAAGATGTAAAAGAGCTTGACGTAAAAGCCGCTCGCCTTCGCTTCGAGCAGCGCGTGTGTCAGCGACTTTCCCGCGAGCGTTGATTCGATGATGAGCGATTCTCGCTTGTCAATCGCCGCCGCCAGCCGTTCCGCAAAGAGCCGCCCCGCCCCGACTCTCGCTTGTGTGGGGTGTGCGGGCGAGAGTTCGGCGGCGATGTCGTCCGCTCCGAGATAGCGCAAGCCGAACTGCGCGACACACTCACGCGCAAACGTCGTCTTGCCGCTCCCATTCGCCCCGCTGATGATGAGCAACTCCGGCGCGCTCACAACGCCGCCTCCGCCATCTTCTCCGCGTCGGGGATGCGAAGCTGACCGGAGATGAGTTTGGGAAGCAGCGCATCGCGCAAGTTGGCGAGCGTCGCCGATTCTTCGCTGGCAGCTTTGATGCGCTTTGCTAAGGGCGCGACACATTCTCCAAAGTTCATCCCGATAAGTGATCCGCTTTCCGGCAGAGCCAACTTGTATTTGGCAAGCGAGTTTGTTTGCACTCTCTGCCGTCCACTTGTTCCCGTCATACTTTGGATGGCAAACGCCCGAAAATCCTCTCGACGGCAAAGCAGGTATGCGAAATAATCCGGCAGACCTTGCTTAGGGCGCAAAACAATAAATTCCGTTGACCCCCAACCAACTTCACCATCACACAAAAAATCAACGAATGCCGTTTTACCGTTTTCAAGACAAGGTGTGATTCGCGCAAGTAAGGTGTCGCCGTTGGTGAACCTCGCGCCTGAACCCGCCGCTCTCTTTATCCAAGCGGTTGGGCGGTGTCCTGAAGTCGGTACGTTGCCCATGTCAAGATAGGTTGCGGCTTTGCTCTTTGCCAGCTTTCTACTTGGGTTGATGTCGAACGCTTCATCTAGCACAGCGACGCGCCAGCTTTTCGGAATCTGCCCAAGCTCGCTTTCTTCAAACTCGCTCGGAAACAACGCGGCGGTTTCGGCGTCAATGCCTTCGGGC
>JAVXWN010000019.1:0-8352 GCA_032230645.1 Acidobacteriota bacterium
GCTCTCTTCGGAGGCCAAGCGCTCGGGCGCGGGCTTCGTCCTCAAGCAGAAACTCGCCGACGCGCGCCGCCGTGTAGCGACCCGCGCGCGCGGGTCGCAAACAAACACAGACGCGGGCTTCAAACGCGAAGCACCCGCACAGAAAGAAAGACCATGAACGAAACACTCCTCCAGTTCGCGCCGGTTCTCGTGATCGGCTTCATCATCTTTATCGTGGCGGTCATCCTGCTGCGGCGCTGGCTCGTCAACGTCGGCGCGCGCGAGATCGCAATCAAGGAGCGCCGCTACTTCGGCGCGAAGATGCCGCCCGGCCGCGTCGTCGCCACCGAGGGCGAGGTCGGCATACAGGCCGACGTGCTCAAGCCCGGCCTACACTTCGTCAAGTGGCCCTTCGAGAAGGTCGTACACAAAGTTCCGCTCATCGAAATCGGCGCGGACGAGCTTGGAATAGTCGAGGCGATTGACGGCGAGCCGATGCCGCCCGGCCGCAACTTCGCGCCCGACCGCGCGCAGAACGCACACAACAATTTCCAAGACCCCATCGCCTTCATCAAGCGCGGCGGCGTCAAGGGCATCCAACTGCGCACGCTGCCGCCGGGTCTGTGGCCGATTCATCCTTACCTCTTCCGCGTCTCGATCTCGAAGACGACGATGATTCCGCCCGGCAAGGTCGGCGTCATCACCGCGTCGGACGGCGACCCGCTCGACGCGGGCCGCCTGAACGGCAAGGCCATCGACGGCCATCGCAACTTTCAGGACGCCGAGCAGTTCATCGCCAGCGGCGGCCAGAAGGGCCCGCAGGTCGAGACACTGACGCCCGGCACCTATCGCATCCTGACCCAGTCCGTCCCGCTCGCGGGCGGCGACCCCAAGCCCGGCCTCTTCTTCGTCCGCCTCTTCGACGCGACGGTGATTAACGAGAATCAGGTTGGACTCATCGAAGCTCTCGACGGCGCTCCCTTAGACCCGCGCGACTACGTCGCCACGCAGGTTGAGGGCCACGACAACTTTACCGACAGCAACGAGTTCATACGTCGCGGCGGACAGCGCGGGCCGCAGAAGGACATCCTGCTTCCGGGCACCTACTACATCAACCCGCTTCTCTTCAAGGTCATCCCCGAGAAGGCCGGTGAGGTCAAGCCGGGTGAGGTCGCCGTCATCGTCTCGAACGTCGGCAAAGACCCGACCGAGGATACTCGTCGCCAGATGGCGAACAAGGTGCGCACGCGCATGGAGCGCGAGGAGCACGAGCACGTCACCGAGGCCGCCGCGCGTCTCGACAAGCTCGCCGACGAAGACCGCACGAAGGAGCAGATCGAAGAAGACCTGATGATGACCGACCCGGCCGACCGCCGCCTCGACGAAGGCGCGCACGAAGCCTACGTCGTCCCCGAAGGCTTTCGCGGCATACAGGAATCGGTCGTCGGCCCCGGCCGCTACTACGTCAACACGCTCGCCGTCTCGCCCATCATCATCCCGACGACCAACCAGACGGTCGAGTGGACGGCGGGCGATACGTCGAACACCTTCGACCCCTTCGAGGTCATCTCCAAAGACGGCTTCACGATGCAACTTGAAGTCCGTGTTGTCTTCCGCGTCAAGCCCGAGGACGCGCCCTTCATGGTCGCCAAGATCGGCGGCATTGACCGGCTCATCCAAAACGTGATGCACCCGCTCATCGACTCCATCTTTCGCAATCAGGCGTCCGAGTCGTCGGCGATGGCTTATCTGCAAAATCGCCACGAGGAGCAGGAGCGCGCCGAAGCGCGTGTGCGCGCGCATCTTCTCAAGTATCACGTGGACGTGGTCAACGTTCTCATCTGCCACATCCATCTGCCCGAAGAGTTGATGAAGACGCAGACCGAGAAGATTCTCGCCGAGCAGCGCCAGAACATGTTCAATGCGCAACGCGAGGCCGAAGAGAAGCGCATTCAGCTTGAGAAGACGAAGGCGAACGCCGACAACCAGCGCGACCTGATGGCTGCCACCGTCGGCGTCGAAATCTCTTCGCGCCGCGCCGAGCAGCGCAGGGCCGAGGGCGAGGGCGAGGCTCACTACATCCTCGCGACGGGCAAGGCCGAGGCCGAGAAGGTGCGTCTGATGGGCGAGGCGCAGGGCGTCGCCTACCACGAGCAGGTCAACGCGCTCGGGCAGCAGGGCGTCGCGCTGGTCGAGACGCTCAGGGTCATCGGCGAGAAGAACGTCCGCATCACCCCCGACATCCTCGCCTCCGGCGGCAACGGCGCAGGCGACGGCGCGGGCGGCATCGGCACGCTCCTGCTCCTCAGCCTCTTCAAAGACCGCCTCGGGCTTGAGCACTCGCCCGCGGGCAACGGCGCGAAGACGGTAAAGTAAGCCGCGAGAAAGCTTGACCACGGTTTCGGCCACTCCCTGCGGGGTGGCCGAATCTTTTTTGAAACTTGCTGTTGACGCCACCCGTATTTTGAGGCACTGTATTAGTTGACTAATACAGTTGGCTGGCGAGGAAAGCTTGTTCATCAGTATTGACCCGTCGAACGATGCGCCGATCTTCCGGCAGATCGTTCAGCAGATAAAGACCTCGGTCGCGATGGGTCGGCTCCAGCCGGAAGACCCTTTGCCATCGGTGCGGCAGTTGGCGGTTGAGCTGGCGGTCAACCCGAACACGGTGGCGCGCGCCTATCTCGACCTCGAAATCGAGGGCGTCATCTACAAGCGGCAGGGCGCGGGGACGTTCGTCTCCGGTCAGGGCGTCCGCGTGTCGAAGAACGAGCGGCGCAGGGTTCTGAGCGAGTTGTTGGAGAAGGCGCTGGTCGAAGGCGTGAACCTCGGGCTCGACGAGCAGGAGTTGCGCGATACTTTCGACCGCGTGCTTGAAAAAATCGTGCAGGCGCGACTGGCGGAGACGGTCGGCAATTGAGTTGTCGCAGCGATAGAGACGAAAGCGGAAACCAGAGTGAGCTATGAATTCAGACGTTGAGTACATGCCTGAAGACTACGCCATCGAGACGCGAAACCTCGGGCGCATGTTCGGCAAGTTCGAGGCCGTGAAGGGCGTTGACCTGCGTGTGCTCAAGGGCACAGTCTTCGGCCTCCTCGGGGTGAACGGGGCGGGGAAGTCAACGGTCATCAAGATGATCGTCGGTCATCTGAAACCCACCACCGGCGAGGTTCGCGTCCTCGGCCGCACGCTCGGCGAAGACTTTATTGAGATTCGCCGCCGGGTCGCATACGTCTCCGAAAACCGATACCTCTATGAGTGGATGACCGTCGCCGAGAGCCTCAGCTTCACGCGCGCCTTCCACGCGACGTGGGACGACCGGAAGGCGGCAGACCTGCTGAAGCGCTTCAGCCTGCCGCCGGAGAAGAAGGTTCGGCAGCTCTCGCGCGGCAACCGTGCGCGGCTGTGCCTGTTGCTCGCGCTCGCGTATAACCCCGAGCTGATTATCCTCGACGAGCCCACGTCGGGGCTCGATCCCATCGTGCGGCGCGACTTCATCGAGAACATCGTCTCCGAGATTGCAGAGGAAGGGAAGACAGTCCTCTTCTCTTCGCACATCGTCGAGGAGGTCGAGCGGGTCGCCGACTACGTCGGCATCATGGACGAGGGCGAGCTGCTGATGGTCTCGACGATTGACGAGATCAAGGCGTCGTACAAGCGCGTGCGCTATGCGACGAACGGCGCGCGACCCGAAGTGGCGGGCGTGCCCGGCGTGCTCATGGTCGAGACGGGGCGGCACGAGCAGGTCTTGACCGTCCACGGCTTCGGCGACGAGACGCTCCGGCATTTGGGCGAGCGTGGGGTGACGAACCCGGAAGTGCTGCCCATCTCTCTGGAAGACATCTTCGTAAACACTGTGCGCGCGGAGCGCGAGCGGAGGGCGGGTCGATGACGAAAGAGATGTTGAAAGCGATGATCTGGAAAGAGTGGCGCGAGACGCGCTGGAAGTGGCTGGCGTTCGCGCTCGCCTTTCACATCCCGCTCTTCATCGCGGGGCTGACGATGACGCTCAGGGAGAGCGCGCGCTTCGACCTCTACGCGCTCTCGGACTCGGTGGCCGCGCAGGTTTTGGAAGTCGCGCTCGTCGCGCAGTCGGTCTTTCTCATCACGGCGGGACTGTTCCTGCTCGCGTTCTTCGCGGTCGGCTCCGTCGGCGCCGAACTGGATAACCGCAGCATGTTCTTTCTCTTCGAGCGCCCCGTGCGGCGCTGGCATGTCCTGCTCTTCAAGTACGTGGTCGGCGCGGTGCAGACGACGACGTGCGTGGGCCTTTCGATTCTGACGACGCTCGCGGTCGTCTATCTGGCGATGGCCGCGGCGGCGACGAACGTGACGCTGGCAGGCTCTTGGGGCTCGTTCGTGCTGCTCATCTCGAACGGCGTGCGCGGGACGGTGTGGACGATGGTCATCGCGCTGATGGTCTATTCGGCGACGTTCCTCTTTTCGGTCTGGTTCGAGAAGTGGTGGATCGCGGTCATCGCTGGGGCCGTCTCGCTCGTCGGGATGTTCTACTACTTCGGCGTGAACCTCTTCGACTGGATCATCAGCGCCGCGACGCGCGACAAAAGCGGCGACGTGAACCTCGATCTTTACGGCCGCCTCGATCCCGTGCCCATCCTCGTCATGCTGCTGGTCTCGACCGGTCTCTACTTCGCTTCGCAGTACGTCTTCTCGCGGAAAGAGATGAAGTGAGGCGTGGCCGCTAAAGATATTTGTTACTCGGCTCTTTTTAACGGAGGTGGTTTGTGGAAAGACTGAAACGCAAGAGTTTTATCATCGGAATGGCGGCCGTGCTGCTCGTCGTCGGGCTCGTGGCCGTACAGTTCGCGCGGCCGACGAAGGCCGAGAACCCGAGGCTGGAACGCTTCCTGCCGTCGGACGCCGTCGGCTTCGTCGAGGTCAACGACCTGCGCGCACAGGCGCTCAAGGTCATCGAGTCGGAGGCGTGGCGCGAGTTCGCGAAGGAGAACTCGGCGGCCAGCTCGCTCTTCATGATCGGGGCGAACCACGCGGGCGCGCTCGACGCGAGCTACGCCGTGGCGCTGCTCGGACTCGGGGCGGGAGCGAACGGCCATGCGGAGCCGCAGTTCGTCGTCGTCGCACAATTCAACGGCGCCAGCGCGCGTCGCACCTTCGAGAATCGCGTGCTGCGCTTTGTGCGCGAGGGACAGGAGAAGGGCATCGAGACGAAGGAAGAGAAGTACGGCGACGTGACCGTCAACGTCATCTCAAAGCAGGGCGGGAAGAGCTTCACCTACGCGCAGGCGGGCGACACGCTCTACCTCTCGAACACTTCGGAGGCGGTCAAACGCGTGCTCGACGTGCGCGCGGGCAAGCTCCCGACGCTTGAATCCAACCAGAACTTCGCGCAGGCGCGGGCCCGCGCAAAATCGGTTGACGGCATGTTCGGATTCCTCGACGGCGCGGCGCTGACGCGCCTGATCGACAGCGCGCCCGGCGGAGAAAATGAGAAGGTCGCAGCCTTCCGGCAGTTCTTCCACGGCACGGGCGCGGGCAGCGTCCAGTCGGTCGCGTTCACGAGCGCGTTCGAGGAGGGACGAGTCGTCGAACGCTTCAGTGTGGTCGCGCCGAATCGTGAGGGCGTGCTTGCCACCGTCGCCTCGAACCCGCCGACGCAAGCCGCGTTGCTCGCGCTCGTGCCCGAGGACGCGGTGCAGACCTTCGACGCCTCGGTCGCCAACGCGCCGCAGACCTTCGACCAGATGCTCTCGCTCGCGACGCAGCTTTCGGAGCAGGCCGGCAAGAAGAGCCCGACGGACGCGCTCGCAGAGTTCACGGAGAAGACCGGCGTTGACTTCCGCAACGAGATCGTCGGCGCAATCGGCACGGAGTTCTGCGCCGCGCAGTTGACCGCGGGCACAGCGAGCGATGAGCCGAGCGGCGTCCTCATACTCAACCTGAAAGATGAGGGGGCGTTCGCGCGGGCGCTCACAAAGTTCGCCGAGGTCAAGAAGCGCGCAACGTCGGAGCGCGAGTACAAGGGCGTCGTGATTCACCGGATCGAGGGCGAGCAGGGGCATGGACTTGAGTACGCCTTTGTCGGCGGCAACCTCGTTGCGAGCGGCAAGGGCGCGGCCGTTGAGCGCGTCATCGACACTGCGCAGGGCGGTCGCTCGCTCAAGTCGAGCGCGGCTTACCAGACGGCGAGCGCGCAGCTTCAGGGGCCGCCGCAGTTTGTCTACTTCAACACGAACGCGGACTATCTGAACCGGCTCGGGCGCACGCTCAAGGGCGGCGAGCAGGAGTTCAAGACCGAGGGGCAGGTCGCCACTTTGAGGCCGAGCTTCGCGTTCGGAGTGACGCAGCCCGACGGCTTTTACGTCGAGAGCCGCACGCCGCTCGGCACGTTCCCGCGACTGCTGACAGGAATCACGTCGAAGTTCGGGTACGAGTCGAAGGAGAACGCCGGAGAGTAAGCGCGAAGACCAGTTCGCAAACGAAAGCGCCGGCGCGAGGTGACCCCTCCGCCGGCGCTTTCTCTTCCCGCCTGTCCCTTGCCCGTCCAACCCTTTCGCAGCGAGTGAACATCAGAGCACAAAATTTCTTCGGCGCATGCCAACCGAATCCGCGCCGCCGTGTCTCTGTTAACGAGCTTGTCCTGGGGACTCCAGAGTTGACCAGTGAGAACGAACTGATCCGGCGTGCGCAAGGAGGCGACATCGAAGCCTTCTGCGGGCTCGCGAGAGAGTACGAGCGGCGCGTCTACGCCCTCGCGCTTCACTACTGCCGCCACACGGAAGACGCCGAAGACCTCTCGCAGGATGTCTGGCTGAAAGCCTTCAAGGCGCTCGGCGGCTTCCGCTTCGAGTCGAGCTTCTACACTTGGCTGCGGCGGATCATGGTCAACGCTTTTCTCAACCACAGGCGGGCGCTGACCGTGACGCGCGACGACGAAAAGATGATTGTCAGGCTCGACAGTCTCGAAGAGCTTCTCGACGAGCAGACGCTCGCGCGGGGACTGGCGAGCGACACCGCGGAGGACGATTTTCAACGCGGGATTCTGGTCGGGCGCGTCATGCGCGCGCTGGGCGAGCTGACCGAGCAGCAGCGTTTGATCTTCCTGCTCAAGCATCGCGAGGGGATGACCTATCAGGAGATAGCAGAAGCGTTGGGCTGCTCCGCCGGGTCTGTCAAGAAGTCTCTGTTCCGCTCAATCGAAAAACTGCGTTCGTCTCTGGGGCTGGACGCGGAGACAGAGGGGCGTGTGCCGTTGGGCGCGGGCGGGAAGAGTTAGTTAAGGCCGTTGTGATGAGACACGATTGTCAGGCGACGAATGAAAAACTGATCGACCTGCTGTTCGGCGAGACCGAGGGCGGGCAGAAAAGCTCTCTGCTCGAAGAGGTGGTGCGCTGTGAGCATTGCGCGGGCCGGTATCGCTCGATGGCGGAGACCCTGCGCGTGTTCGATGAAGCCGCCGATGCGTCTCTCCCGGCGGAAGGGTTCTGGGTGGGCTACGAAGAAAGGCTAAAGAAGCGTATGGCACAAGAGATTCAAACAGACCTCTGGCGACAGACCGCGGCGGCGCTGCCGTTCGCGCGTGGCGAGTATCGTCTGACGTTCGTCGAAGACGATGGGCTGACGCGACGACTCGCGCGCGAGCTGAGCGCTGTGTCGCGCGGCGCGGAGTTGACGTGGCCCGAGTTCAAGCGCGACCCCTTTGGCTTCACGCGTCGCTCGGTCGAGGCTTACGGTCGCGCGGGCTGGACATTCTTCTCGCAGCGCAACGTCGCGCTGGCGACGTTGAGCGCGTTCGTCTTCATCTCGCTGCTCTTGGGTTCGGTCTTCGCGCTCGAACGCCTTCGCTCGCGTGCGGCGCAACTGGCCGGGGCGAACGAGCAGTTTGAGTTTCAGGGCTGGGTGGGCGAAGAGATTCCGAAGGAGCAGCCGACGCCGGAGAAGGGCACGGCGGGGACGAACGAAGGCAAGGGCGGCGGCTCGAAAGCGAGACAGGAGAAACCTGCGGGAGGCGGCGGAGGCGGACGCGAGGAGCAGACGCAGGCTTCAGCGGGCAAGCTGCCGTCGGCGCAGTTAGAGGTTCCCCCCATCCTGACGGCGAGCCCGAAGCCGCCGCCTTTGAACGCGCATCTGCCGACGCCGGTGACGATGCAGGTCGACCCGATGCTCGTCAAAGTTGACCCCAGAGATATCCCTTACGGATTGCCCAACTCCAACGCGACGACGCCATCGTCCGGCCCCGGAAAGGGTGGCGGGATGGGCGAAGGGACGGGCGGCGGGATGGGCCCGGGCGAGGGGACAGGGCTGGGGCCGGGTCGTGGCGGCAACACGGGCGGCGGAGATCGTAACGACGGAGGCGGCGGCCCCGGTGGCGGAGGAGGCGGCGGCGGAGTCGA
>JAVXWN010000046.1:0-49458 GCA_032230645.1 Acidobacteriota bacterium
ACCACCAACTCGAAGAGACTAACCGCTCGAACACCGAGATTCGCGACAGCCTCTCGCTCGCGCCGCGCCTGCGCAGCCAGTACGGCAATGGCGTCTGCCTCGTCGCGGGCTCGTACATGCTCTTCGAGCCGGGCACGGGGCGACCCCTTCGCTACCCAGAGGCGCAGGCGAACGCGGAAGGAGAACCTGCGCAGGCGGGCGGCGAACAACCGCTGCTGACGCCCGAGGGCAACGGCCCGCCCTTCATACGCGACTTCGTCGGCACGGGTTTCCACGTCGGCAACGGCTACGTCGTCACCAATCGTCATCTCGCGGTCGAGCCGTGGACGGCCGACGAAGGCGTGCAGTCAATAGGTGCGAGCGTGCACGGGCAGTTTCGCGTCACGCGCATCGTCGCCTTCTTCCCCGGCGTTCGCCAGCCCTACGTGCTGCGGCTGCGACAGACCGCCACGCGCGAAGACCTCGCCATCGGCACACTCGACGCGAAAGAACTTCCGGCGGGACTTCCCACGCTCCCGCTCGACAAAGACCCGGACACGGCCGCCATCGGCAGAACCGTGGTGATGATGGGCTACCCGAGCGGCGAGGATCGCCTGATGGCAACCATCACCGAGACCGAGTCGCGCGGTCTTCGCGAACGCTGCGGCTCTTCGGTCGAGACGCTGCTCTCCTGTCTCTCCGAACGCAACTACATCAAGCCGCTCACCACGCAGGGGCACATCACAGACCTTGAGAGCCGCAGCATCGTCTACGACGCGCGCAACGCGGTCGGCGGCTCGGGCTCGCCGCTCTTCGGCCAGTCGGGACGCGTCATCGGCGTCAACTTCGCGACCTTCACCGAGATGCCCGACCAGAACTACGCCGTGCCCATCAAATTCGCTTACCCCTTACTCGAACGCGCGGGCTGGAAGCCGGCCGAGCCGGTCGAAGAACCGAGTGCCAACTCGAACACCGCGCAGCCTTCGAAGGACGCGCGCCCGCCCGCGAACCAACCACGCTGAATCACGACTCCGGCTCGCCGCGAGCGCGGGCATCCTGCCCGCCAAAGCGTGCGACAAGCACGCTTCCTACCTTTCGCGGCAACTCAATCTTGAGTTTCAAAGCTTGTTCGTCTTCGCGCCTGCGGCGCTCATGGCGGGCAGGATGCCCGCGCTCCCGGCAAGCTACTTGTGACGCTTAACCTTCTGTCACAGACGGTTTTGACAGTGGCGGCGCGTGTCCGCTACTCTGCCTGCTTTGGGAAGGGGGCGCGGCTCGACTCTTATGCGCGCCCCACGTTTATTCACGGAGACTTCGCCGAACCTTGTCCGCACCCGCTGCATCCGCCACGAACGCTGCCATCAAGCCCGAACTCTTCGACGGGCGGATGGCACGCACCACGAGCCGCGTGCTCGTCGTCGTGGCACTCACGCTGCTCATGCTCGCCGGGTTCTACCTGCGCGCATATCAACTCGGCGCTGAGAGTCTGAGCGAAGACGAGTTGAACAAAGTTCGCGCCGTGGCCGAGTACCGCGAGCGTGGGCTGACGCCCGCCAACGGCGAACATCCCTTCCTGATGAAAGCCATGCTGGCGGCGAGCATCGTCGCGGCCGAGAGTTGGAACTCGACCGAGGCGGCACACCACAGCCCTCGTCTACAAGTCTCGACCGAGACTGCAACGCGTCTGCCGGGCGCGCTCCTGGGCGCGTTCAGCACGCTTCTCATCTTCCTTGTCACAACGGAACTCTTCGGCACGGAGGTTGGGCTCATCGCCGCCGCGCTGTGGGTCTTCGACCCGGCGGCCATCGGCTTCAACCGCATCGCAAAGGAGGACACCTTTCTCCTCTTCTTCTTTCTTCTCGGCAACGTCTTCTGGCTGCGCGGACAGCGTGTGGCCGAGGAAGGCATGCGCCGAGCGGAGCCTTTCTACTGGGCGACGGCCGCGGCCTTCGGCGCGATGATGGCATCGAAGTACGTGCCGCACCTCATCGCCATCAGCGGCGCTTACTACTACGCCTTTCAGGGCGTCGAGGCCACGCGCTGGCGCATGGGCAAGCGCAAGTGGCTCGTCTTCTTCGCGGTGATGGGCGTCGCGTTCCTCGTGTGCAACCCGACGATTCTTCTACCGGGCACGTGGCACGAGATGAGCGTCTTCGCGGGCGAGAAGAGAATCGGGCACGACTCTTACGAGTTCATCGGCCACCTCTACCGCAATCAGGCGACGCTGTGGCTGCGTGGCTCGCCGTGGTACTTCTATTACGTCTTCATGGGAGTAAAGCTGCCCGTGCCGGTCATCGCGGGCTTCCTTCTAGGGTTCGCGCAACTCTTTCGCAAACGGCTCGGCGACGGACGCTACTTCGTGCTCTTCTGGCTCTTCTTCTGGTTCTTACCCTTTACGGTTATGGGCGGCAAGTTCACGCGCTATTTCACGTTCGCGCTGCCCGCTGTTCTGATGACATCAGCCGTCGGCATCAACTACGCCGCGACTCTCTTGGAGCGACTGCTTGCGACGGCGCGGCGACCCGGCACACATGATGCTTGGGGCACTTACGCGCGCGCATGTGTCGCGCTCTTCGTCTTAGCCTTCTCGCTCAAGGCTTCGGTGAGCGCGGCTCCCTACTACCGTCTCTACACAAACATCATCGGCGGGGGCGCGGCGCGCGCGGGCAGTTACTTCCCACACGATGAGTTCTACGACGCGAGCACGCGCGAGGTGGCCGGGGTCGTCTCACGTCTCGCGCCCGAGGGCGCGCGCGTGGCGAGCGAGACGCCCGAACTGTTCGCCTACTACGCGCGGCTCGCGGGACGCACAGACCTGCGGCCCGTGTCGCTCTCAGACCGCGCGACGCTCCGCGAGTTTCAGGCGGGCGATCTGGTCATCATCGCGCGCGGTCGTCGCTACTTCAGCAACGAGGAGTTAACGGCGCGGCTTGAATCGGCGTCTCAACCCGCAGCCGTCGTCTCGCTCGGCGTCGTCGAGTCGGTGCGTATCTACGCACTCGACGCTGAATCACTCGCGCGGTTGGAAGAAGTCGTCAACCGTTAGACTGAGAATTTCAGGGCAACAGCGTTGGGGCGCGGCGGCATCGCACGCGTTGAGGAAAAAGGTGTGGCGCGCTCGCGTCGGAAATGCGTGGGAATTGCGCGGCTGTTCGTGTAGATTGTTTGTGTGATTCGTGTGGATTGATCGTGTGAGTGGAACGGGCATTGCTCTTTTGAGCCGCGAGGCTTTGCAAGACGATGCCCGCCGCCGTATTTCCACTACCGGACGCAACGGCCCGGGCGCAGTCTTCTCGCTCCGACAGGAGCGTTCTCGTTAACGTACAAGGAATCTGAGCGGATATGAAGGTCGTTCCACCAAAGCTTCCGGTCAAGAAATCACTGACCCTTCTGCTGGCGCTCTTCATCCTCGCGGGGCCCGCGCCACGCCGACCCGTGCTCGCGCAGATAGCCAGCGTCCTCACGGCTGACGACAAGAGTGACGACACGCTCCCGCGTAAGACTCAGGGTGCTTCGCCCTTTCGCATCGAGACGCTGCCAGTCGGACGCGACGCGCAACTGCTGACCGTCTTCGGCAACCTCGACGGTTTGCAGAGCGAGGGCGCGCCAGACCGCGAGGTGCCGCTCGTCAGTATCCTGCGCGACACGCTCGGCGACGAGAACCCGGAGAACGACCGCCTGCGCTACGTCTGGATGCTCACCTATACACGCCCGACTGCGCTGCAACGCTTCGCCTCGGCAGTCCCCTTCCTCTATGGCCGCGTCGGCGACAAGAAGAGGGCGAGTGTGAAGGGCGTGCCGCCGCCCGTCTTAGACCTCGCCGACCCGAAGCGCGACGTGTGGCAGCGCTTCATGTGGCTCGCGCTTCAGAACGTCGTCTTCAATCCCTACGGCACAGCCGTCAAGGCATCGGCGGGCGCGCTGCGCCACAACAACGAACGATACCGTCAGGCGCACATCCTGCGCGCGCTCGCGATACTCTCGCTCTACGAGGCCGAGACCGGCGCGGAGTCGGCCTTCACTCCCGCCGAGTCGGCCGAGATACAGGCACGACTGATGCTGACGAGCAAGACCTTCGGCGGGCTCATAGACGACTCGTACCTCGACGAAGTTCTACGCCGCCAGACCACAGAGCAACTCGACGCGCGCGGCCACAACTGGGAACTTCTGCGACAGCGCGCTGAGACCGAAGGGCTCTACTTCGAGCCGCTTGAGATGCCCGGCGGCAGCGTCACGCACGCGCTGGTGTGGGTCACGCGCGAAGACTTGCGGAAGCACAACGGGCGAAAGTTCGGCAGCCGCTTTCTCAACATCGCAAGCCCGTGGGACGACTCGCGCCTCGCGCGTTGGGACGGGTACACAGAGACGCGCTATCTCGACGCCTCGGGTCGGACGGTCACCGAAGGCACCGTAGGCGCGCGCAAGGTCGAGTTGATTCCGCTTGCGCTCTACGGGCTCGACTTCCCGAAAATCCCCACGCTGCTCGTTGACTTTCGCGACCACCTGAACCCGAAGAAGCGTGAGATGTCGCACCGCGTCATCGAGGATGTTGCCCGCAACGTCCTCTCACTCTCGCGCTACGGAGACATACACTACTTTCTCGGCCGCACGGTCTTCGACTTCGTTACCAGCCGACGCGGCATTGACGTTAACCAGCCGACTCGACTGCGTGCATACTCGCAATTAAAGCTCCTGCTCTCGCTCGACGCGACGCTTGACCGAGGCTTGCGCGACGAGATCGGCAAACACATCGAAAGCGTCTCGCTCAACCCTCTTGAGAACGACCTCGAAGCCGAAGCGAGTCTCGCGCGTCAGCAGTACGCTGCGCTCGTCGCCGCGTCGAAGAAGTCCGACGGCCTCTCGCTCAAGCTCGACCGCGACCGCCGCGAAGAGATGGTGCCGCTTGAGCACGGGCGCACGGGGCGCGTCCTGCTGCGCTTCGCCAACGTCCTCAGCTTCGGCGTCTACAAACATCGTGAGACGGCCGCGCCCGAGACGGTGCGACAGACGCTCGACGCCGAGCGGCGGCTTGCATACCACAAGCGATTTTTACAGGAGGTCGCGAAGTCCACTCCGGTCGTCGAGGTCGTCTGGAACGTCGAGGACGTGCGAAGGAGCCTGCGCTACGTTGCCGAGGCGGGCGAGCGCGGCGATGCGGGTGCGGCACGCGCCGCCGCCAAAATCTTCGCGCAGACTAACGACGCCGAGACGAGACGGCTCTGCCTCGACTGTCTCTATCGCATCAACAACGAGGCGGCGAAGAGCGCGCTGCTGCGCGTCTATCAATCTCCGGAGCTAGACCCCGAACTCCGACGCCTGACGGCCGAGTATCTGCGCAACGCCCTGCGCGAAGAACAGCGCATCGCCCCCGAAGACGCTAAAGCGATCATCGCCGCCATCGGCCAGTGAACGATAGAGATGACCCGAGTTCCTGACGGCTTCTTCATGTCTCCCGGTAGATTTCGCGCTCGTATCTTCATGCTCGCGGGGCTACTGCTCGGGCTGTTCTTCTCACTTCATGTGACAGCTTTCGCAACGAGTGCGAAGCGCCTCGTCATCGTCAAAGTTGACGGCTTGCCCTTCGACACCGTTGACCGCTTCGTCCGCCTGCGCGACCCGCGCACGGGCAAGAGCCTCCTGCCGTGGTTCGACCATGTCTTCTATCAGGGGGGAACGCGGCTCGCCAACTTCTACGTGCGCGGCATGAGCCTTTCGGGCCCTTCGTGGTCACTGCTCGACACGGGGCAGCATTTACAGATTAAGGGCAACGTCGAGTTTGACCGCTACACGCTCCACTCTTACGACTACCTGAACTTCATTCCCTTCTGGGTCGCTAACGTCGGCGGCGTGCGCGTTGACATGCCCGGCCCCGAACTGCTCGACGAGGTTGGCATCCCGCTCCTCGCCGACGCGTATCCATATGACGAGCGGTTCCTCAGCTTCCAGCTCTACCAGCGCGGCACGCGTTGGACGACGCTCCAGCGCGGGCTTCAGAACAAGTTCGAGCGCGCGCCCGGCGAATTGTTTGACGAGTGGCAGCTTGGCATCGGCGGACGCAACATCCTCAACACGCAGCAGGAGCGCGAGCTTGAAGAGAAGCTGCAAGACCCGAAGGTGCGCTACCTCGACTTCTACACTGGCGACTTCGACCATGCCGCGCATCACAACCGTGACGCGGTGACGCAGCTTGCCGCGCTGCGCGAGCTTGATGCACTAGTCGGCCGCGTCTGGACTGCCATCCAGCGCACGCCCACCGCGTCCGACACCGCGCTCGTCGTCGTCTCAGATCACGGCACGAACACGGACGAGCGCATCTACAGTCAGGGCTACAACCTCGTCAAGCTACTCGCGAGTGCCGTTGGCGGCGGCCACCACGTCGTCACCAAGCGGCGACTGCTGAACGCATACGCGCTCAAGGGAATCTACCCGCTCATCCCGCTCATCTACACGACGACCGACGACTCGTTCTACCTCAAGGGTCAATCCACCACGTACCCGACCGCGCTCGTAGACTTCGACGGCAACGAGCGCGCTTCGATTCAGTTGCGAGACAGCGACCTGAATCTCATCCACATTCTCCTGCAACAACTCAAGCGCAACGACCTGCCCGCGCCCCTGCGCAGTGCCGCGACCGACGCGCTCTTCGATACAATCAATCGGCGTCGCGCCGGATGGCAACAGACCGTCTCCGAGATGAAGGACGAGCTTGGCGCGCTGCACCATCTCATCGAGCGTCAGCGCGCCGTTGTCGAGGCGCAGCCGAAGAAGTGGACGAAGGAGGATAGCGACACGGGGCGCGACCGTGAGGCGCGACGCCAGTTCGCACGTCTCGACTCGTGGTCGTCGGACGAGCGCGAATACACCGTCTACTTGCAGTCGCTCGCGGGTCTCCTTGCACTCGACCGCTCGCGCTTCAATCCTCCGGAGGTCAACATCGAAGCGTTAATACCGAAGGGCGCGATGGGCGACCACAACAGCATCTACGAGCTTCAGAACTACGTCGCGGGCCCCGCGCCCACGGGACTTGCGCTCAAGCCCGACGGCTCGCTCGACTTTGAGCGAAGCTTCGTGCGCGTCAACTACTTCTCGCTTCTCGGAGACATCAGTGTGCGTAACAACGTGCAGCCGGGCGTTGAGGCACACCCCGTTGATTTCGTCGCCGTCCGTCTTCCCATCGAAGCTACGGGCGGCGCGTTCGGCAAGGACGAGATTCCCGACGAGGTCATCTGGCTCTATGGCGGGCGCGACCGTCAGGCGCTCATCCTCGCGCGCGAAGAGGGCGGCCGGTTGATGCTGCGTTACTTGCCCACCGCCAATCTCGCGCAGGACGCCCGAGGCCGCGTCTCGTTCAATCGCGCCGCATGGCACGCAGGGCTCCCGCTCAAGCTTTGGGAGGATGCGAGTCTCAATACGCCCTCGGGTGAAGCACGCGAAGGCTGGCTCGGGGGCTGGCACACAGACCTCGAATGGCTGCGCGCGACTCATCTCACGAAATATTCAAACGCGGTCGTCGGCCTGCATGAACAACTCGCGCGCCACATCGTCGAAGGGACTGACGCAGACGCTCCGGGACTCTCCGACGACGAGAGATGCATGCGACGCTTCCGCGCACGTCAGCGCGTGCTTGTCGAGTCAGACCTGCTGCTCCTCGCCAACGACCATTGGAACTTCGACGTGCGCGGCTCCAATCCCGGTGGAAATCACGGCTCGTTCTTTCGCATCTCGACCCACTCGACGCTGATGCTCGCGGGCGGCGAGCACACGCGCATCCCGCGCGGCCTCGTCGTCGAAGAGCCATACGACAGCCTGAGCCTGATGCCCACTCTGCTCGCGCTCACGGGTCAGATCGAAGACGGCACGCGCCCCGTACCCGTCCTCTGGCGACAGGGCTTCCGCTCCTTCCCCGGTCGCGTCGTCCGCGAGTTGTTTGAAGAGACGGACACGACCGCGCCCGTCGCCGACACCATCAACAGACCGGAGGCCAAGCCTTGAACGCCGCGAGCGAAGAGAACACCACCGATCTCTCCCGCCGCGAGGAGGACATCGACCGCGTCGGGCTCTTCGACGCCGAGATTCACATCACGTCCGACACGGGCGAGCCCGGCCGACACCGTCGCGGCTGGCTCTTCTACCTCCACATACTCGCCTTCCTCTTCGGCGCGACCCTGCTCGTCGTGCTCATCCGCGCCGTCGGGCTTGAGCCCATCTTTCAGGCGCTCGGCCAGATTCATTATGGCTTCCTCTTCCTGCTCGGCGTTGCCGGAGTGCGACACGCCTTGCGCACATTCTCGATGCGACTCGCCGTCGCACCCGAGCATCGACGCTTCACCTTCTGGGAGGCATACACGACGCGGCTCGCGGGCGAGACCATCAGCTTCTTCACCTTCACCGGCCCCGTGCTCGGCGAGGCGACGAAGGCGGCGCTTCTGCGCAAGCGCGTTCCGCTCGCTTCGGCCGTGCAGGCTCTGGCCGTTGACAACCTGCTTTATAACCTCTCGGTCGCCGTCTTCATCTCAACGGGCGCGCTTGTCATGCTCGCCACATACGACCTGCCCGTAGGTGCGCGACTGCCGCTCTACGGCATCGCGGCCGGGATGACTTTAGTCATCGTGCTCGTCGCGGTGGCCGTCATCAGCGACGTGATGCCCGTGACGGCGGCCGTTGATTTCTTCATCCGTCGCGGCATCAAGGCCAACTGGTTCTCGACGAAGCGCGTGCACTTTCAACGCATCGAGTCGAACGTCTACGACTTCTATCATCAGCGACCACGCTCCTTCTTCATCATGTTCGCGTGCGACTTTCTCGCGCACGCGACGACTGTTCTGGAGGTCGCGGCCGTCCTCTGGATGCTTGGCTTTGAGCCGTCGGTCAGCGTGTCGTACATTATCGACTCGCTGACGAAGGTGATCAACCTCGTCTTCAGCTTCGTGCCCGCGACCATCGGCGTTTACGAAGGCGGCACGGGCTTCATCCTGCACACGCTCGGCTACGCTGTGGCGACCGGATTGACCATCGGCATCGTGCGCAAGGCGAGCATGATCGTGTGGGCGCTCGTCGGGCTCGTGATGCTCGTCCGCCATACCGCGCCCGAAGCGTTGCGCAAAGCCGTCGAGCGCAATCCACGTCTGCGAGGAGTTATGGACAACCTTGTTCTCTCGAACATGACGCACCGCCCGGCGCGCACTTTCGTTAGCGTCCTCGGCGTCGCGGTCGGCGTCCTTCTGGTCGCCTTCACGGTTGGGCTCGCGCACGGCGTCCTGCGCGAGCGCGGGCGGCGCGAGTCTGAGGTCGGCGCGGAGATCATGCTTCGCGCCGCGGGCACCACCGGCTTCGGCAGCGGTCAGCGATTCCAGATGCCCGTCTCGCGCGCCGCCGACGTGCAGCGGATACCGGGCGTGCGCGTTGCCATAGCGCACGGCCAGACGACCGACAAGAGCGATGCGGGCTGGGGCGTGCGCGTCATTGACGGCATAGACTTCGACGGTTACACGCGCCTGTCAGGGCTGCGCGTGATCGAGGGGCGCGCGGTGCAAACGGGTGACGAGGCGATTGTCGATACAATCTGGAAGGAGCAGCGGAAGGTGAAGGTCGGCGACACCGTGAAGGTCTTCGACCGCGACTTCAAGATTGTCGGCATCTACGAGCCACCCGGCGGCGCGCGCATCAAGATTCCGCTTTCGACGATGCAGGAGAATGCGGGTGTCGAAGACCGTAGCTTCTGCACGAACATCCTCGTCTCGGTCAACAAACCTTCGGAGCAGGACGCGGTGGCCGAGCGCATCCACGCGACCTTCCCCGAAGACCAACTCATCTTCACGCGCGACCTGCCGGAGATGTACGCGTCGTCAGTGCCCGCGCTCGACGTGTTCATTGACGTGGTAGTGGGTGTCGCGGCCGTCATCAGCATGCTCGTCATCCTGCTGGCGATGTACACGACCGTCACCGAACGGACGCGACAGATCGGCGTGCTCAAATCGCTCGGCATGTCGAACGTGAGCGTCGCATGGGTGATCGAGCAGGAGGCACTTGTCGTCAGTGTCCTCGGCGTCCTCCTCGGCGTCCTGCTGACGCTCGCCGCGCGCTTCCTCGTCATGCGCACCACTTCGCTTACCGTAGATATTGAGCCCTACTGGCTTCTCGTCTCGCTCGTCATCGGCCTGCTCGGCGGCACACTCGGCGCACTCTTCCCCGCCCTTCGCGCCGCGCGCCAAGACCCGGTCGAGGCGTTGAGTTATGAATAAGACTGTGTGCTTATGAATAGGACTGAATGAGGAGACCCATGTGTTCGCGATGGCGCTCCTGGGTTTGAGCGTCATCCTCGTCACCGTCTTTGCGCAGCGCCGCATGAGCAAACACCTTCAAGCGTGGGGAAGCTGAAGCCTTACTCGCCCATTGCGCCGCGACGACTCTGCGGCAAAAGTCCGACGCGTACCTCTTTCTGTGCGCGGGCGATGAAAGCCTCGATATCTGAAATCGTTCGCGGGAGCGCGCCCGAGAGATTCCGGTAGCCGTCAGGTGTCACCACCACGTCATCTTCTATACGTACGCCGATACCTTTGTACTTGTCGAAGGCAGGACGCACGGCCGCGATGAACTTTTCGTTCTCCGTGGTCTTCGGCAGATAGTCGAGCGCGTCGGGGCGGACGTAGATGCCGGGCTCGACCGTGAAGACCATCCCCGTGTCGAGCTTCGCGCCGCGCACGCTCACGTCATGGACGTTCATGCCGAGGTAGTGCGAGGTGCCGTGCATGAACCAGACGCGATACTGCTCGCTGTTCTTATCGGTGATGAGCCCGAGGCGGAGCAGGCCGTCCTTGATGACTTCGAGCGCGGCGTTGTGAACGTCGGGCAGTTGCGCGCCGGGGTGAATGGCGCGAAAGCCAGCCTCCTGCGCCGCGAACACGATGTTATAAATGTCGGCCTGCGCCGGACTGAACTTGCCGCTCACGGGGAAGGTGCGTGTGACATCGGCGCTGTAGTGCTCGTACTCCGCGCCCGCATCCATCAACAGCAGATCGCCCGCGTGGACGCGCCCTTGCGACTCTTCATAGTGGAGCGTGGTCGCGTTCGGGCCGCAGCCGACGATGTTCGGGTATCCCCAGTTGTCTGCGTTGCGGCGCTTGTATGTGTAGTCGAGTTCGGCTTCGACCTCATACTCCCATTGGGCGCGCGAGGCTACGGCCTGCGCGCGCTCATGCCCTTCGATGCTGATGTCTATGGCGTGCTGCATCATTTGAAGCTCGTAGGGCGACTTGCGCATGCGCATCTCCGCGAGGATGGGCCAAGCCGTGCGCACGTTGAGACCTGCGGCCGTCTTCGCCCAGGTGGACGCGAACTCCTGCTCCTGCCTGTACTCGCGACTATTATCGCCGCCCGGCAGCAGAAGGTAGAGCGTGGCGTCGTTCTGCGCCATCGCGTTAAAGAGCGCGTCAAAGCCCGTGGGCGGAGTCTGCGTCGGCGTCGAGGTGAACAGCACGGCTTCGGCCGCCGGGCGATATGCGCGTCGCGTGCGCACCGCGCGCATGAAGGGCTCGAACTCTTTGGCCTCCCAGATTTCATTGATGCCCGAGACCTGCCGCGCCTCTTCGGGGCTGTCCATGTGCCCCGTCCAAGTCTCGGCTGCGGGGTTGCGCCGTGGGAGGAAGAGTATCTCGCGCGGGCCTGCGGCGGTGTTGCCGGGAATCATGATAAAGGTCGCGCCCTGCTGCCTGAGGCCCGTCAGGTAGTAGAGGTCGTTCTCCTGTCGAAACTCGTAGTCAACGTCGTTCGTGTAGACGCGCGGCTCTGCGCTGAACATGACGAGCAGCGAGTTCGCGCCGATCTTCGCCGCCACGCGGTCGCGCCGCGAGCGCAGTTCCGCCAGGCGCTCCTCGTCTTTGAAGGCGGGCGCAGGCGGTGCTTCGCGTATGACGGGAGGCGCGGCGGCTCGGGCCGTCGTCGCGCCTTTGCCGACTCGGCCCGCGATTGTTGACGAAACGGCGCAGGCGCAAAGCAGCGCCACGATGACTGTTCTGACTCTCAAGATAATTCGCTCCTTCAAACTTCCGACGGAATAACTTTATCAGTAACCGACGGGCTCGCCGTAGCTGCGCGGGTCGCTTGCGCCGAGACGCACGCCCGTCTTCTCTTCGATCATGATGCCTTCCGCGTCGCCCATGTAGTGTGGCTTCGGCGTCAGATGGTGGCCGCGTGCTTCGAGCGCGCGGAAGGTGTCTGCGCTCATCCCGAAGGGTTCGTAGACGAGTTCGTCCGGAAGCCATTGATGATGTATGCGCGGCGCATCAATCGCCTGCTGGATGTTCATGTCGAAGTCAACGACGTTGATGATGACCTGAAGGACGGTGTTGATGATGGTGGGCCCACCCGGCGAGCCGACGGCGAACCAGAGCGAGCCGTCTTTGCGAAGCACGAAGGTCGGCGTCATGGCCGAGAGCGGGCGCTTGCGCGGGGCGACGGCGTTGCGCTCGCCCTGTATGAGCCCGAACATGTTGGGCGTTCCGGGCTTCGCGGCGAAGTCATCCATCTCGTCGTTCATCAACACGCCCGTTCCCTTCATCACGACCTTCGAGCCGAAGCTGTCGTTCAAGGTGTAAGTGTTCGACACGCAGTTGCCTTCCGAGTCAACGACAGTAAAGTGCGTCGTCTCTTCCGACTCCGCACCAACGGGGCGACCGGCCTTCACCTCTTCGCTCGTCGAAGCCCTGTCCATGTGAATCCCCTTGCGTAGCCGCTCGGCGTAAGACTTATCAATCAGACCGGCGACGGGGACGTTGACGAAGTCCGCATCGCCCATGTACTCCGCGCGGTCGGCGAAGGCGCGTCGCATCGCCTCGGTCTCGGCGTGGTATCGCTCGGAGGATGATGCGCCCATGTCTCGCAGGTCGAAGCCTTCGAGGATGTTGAGCATCTCGATGAGCACCGCGCCGCCCGAAGACGGCGGCGGCATCGAGATGACCTCGAAGCCGCGATAGGTCGCGTGCAGCGGCACGCGCTCCTTCGCCACGTAGTTCTTCATGTCTTCGAGCGTGACGAGGCCATCGTGCGCGCGCATGTCTTCACTGATAAGACGTGCTGTGCGTCCCTCGTAGAACTCGCGCGGGCCGAGACGCTGCATGCGAGCAAACGTCGCGGCCAGCTCGGGCTGTCGCCATACTTCGCCCTCGTTGAAGAAACCGCCGCCGTTGAGATAGACCTTGCTCGACTCGGGATAGAGACCTAACTCTTTGGCGTTGCCTTTCAGAGACCGCGCGAGACTGTAGGGCAGCGGGAAGCCTTCGGCGGCGAGTCGGCGCGCGGGCTCGACAAGCTGCGACCAAGTGAGACGACCCGAGCCGTACTTCTTGAGCGCCAACTCCATCCCCGCGACCGTGCCGGGAACGCCCGAAGCGCGATAGCCGACGAGTGACCCGCCCTCGCCCTTCTTCAACTCGCCGCGCTCGTCGAGGTAGACGTTGCGGTTCGCAGCGGCCGGAGCCATCTCGCGATAGTCGATGGCGGTCGTGCGCCCGTCGCGCAGACGTATCATCATGAAGCCGCCGCCGCCGAGATTGCCCGCCGCAGGGTACGTCACCGCGAGCGCGAAGGCGACCGCGATGGCCGCATCGACGGCGTTTCCGCCGCGACGCAAAACGTCAACACCCGCCTTCGATGCGATACTGCTTGTCGAAGCGACCATGCCGTGGCGCGCGCGCGCGGGCTCGCGCGAAGCGGCGCGTGCGACTCCGCTCACGCCGTCGAAGAGCGGCGCAGCGGGCGCGACGAAGAAGAGAGTGACGAGAAGCAGTCTGACGAAAATGTGTCTGAAGGTCATAGCGTGAATCTCGCGGATGATTGGATTGTCGTTAACGTAGCTCCAACTCCATGTACAAAGCTCCCTCGACCGGGTTGAGGCGATAAGCGTCTATCTCGCGGAAGCCGAGCGAGCGATAGAGCGCGATGGCCTCGCGCATCGAGGGCAGCGTGTCGAGCCGCATCCGCTCGTAGCCTATCCGTCGCGCCTCGGTAACGATGCGCTCGGCGAGCTTGCGCCCGAGACCCGAGCCACGGAAAGCGGGGCGCACGTAGAGTCGCTTCATCTCGCAGACTCCATCTTCAATCCTTCGCAGCGCGATGCACCCCGCCGCGTCTTCATCAGAGTAAGCGATTATCAAGCGTCCTGAAGGCGGTGCGTAGTCGCCGGGAAGCTCCGCAAGCTCCTGCCCGAAGTTCTGAAAGCAGAGGTCAATGCCGGTTGAGTCGGCGTACTCTTTGAAGAGAGCACGCGCCTCTTCAATCTCTTCCAGAGTTTCGGCCCACAGAAATCTCATGGCTTCACTCTATAACCCCGCGACGAGCGCGGCGAGAAAGGCCGCACGTCGCGCAAGCGAAGCAGTCTCAATGTGCTCGTGCGCGGCATGCGCGCCGTCGCCCTCGATGCCGAGTCCGTCGAGCACGGTCGCACCCACGGCGGCGGCGAAGTTCCCGTCGGATGCACCGCCCACACTCGTCTCGTCAAGCTCGAAGTCGAGTGACGCTGCCACGCTCCTTGCCTTCTGGAAGAGTTCGGCGACGGACGCGGTGCGCTCCAATGGCGGGCGGTTGATGCCGCCACCAATGCGGAGTCGCGCGCGCTCGTCCGCAGGCGTCAACTCGTGCATCGCATGTTCGACACGATGCGCTTCATCGGCAGTGTTGAAGCGCACGTCTATCTCCGCGCGCGCTTCGGCCGCGACGACGTTTGCTTGCGTGCCGCCGCTCAGTGTCCCGACGTTGATGGTCGTGCCGAGTTCGGGACGCGCGAGGGCGACGATGCGCTCAACCTGTCGCGTGATTTCGAGGACGGCGCTCACGCCCTTCTCCGGCTCAAGCCCCGCGTGCGCGGCACGCCCCTCGACGCTCAATGTAAAGAACCCCGTTCCCTTACGCGCGGTCTTCGCACGTCCGCCCGGCGCGGGCGGCTCAAGCACGAGGACGTACTCGGCAAGTTTTGATTCGCGCTCGACCAGCTTGCGCCCGCTGAAGCTGCCCGACTCTTCGTCGCACGTGAGCAGCAGCACGACGGGTCGTCGCGGCTCAAGCCCGAGCGCGCCGCATGCAGCGATGACTTCGAGCGCGACAGCGCAGCTTGCCTTCATGTCGAAGACACCGGGCGCGTAGATGCGCCCCTCCGACTCGCGCCACGGCCGCTCTGAAAGCGTGCCGCGCGGATGCACCGTATCGGTGTGGCCGAGCAGGAGCAGCGCGCGTTCGCTCGTCGCGGCACTGTCGAAAGCACGCAGCATGAAGTGCTCGCCATAGCCGCCGGGCGCGGGCGTGCGCTCGATTGAACTGCCGAGCCCGAGTGAGTCAGCCGCTTCCGCAAGCAGGCAAACGACTGCCGCGCTCCCTTCGCCATCGCCCGACGGCGATTCGATCTCGCAGAGCGCGCGCGTCAGTGAAAGAATCTCGCCGCGCCTTCGCTCGAAATGGCGAAGCAGCCGCGTGGAGTTTGAACTGTTCGGCTCGAATGACATGCAGGGTTCGCGCATCTCTCTGAAGAGAGGTGAACATTTACTTTATCCGGTGGTCAAAGTTTCAGAGCGCACCGTCAAACGGTCAACGAGGTCGCGCTTGATTTCAAAGCCGATGCCGGGGGCTTTGGGCGCGACGATGGTTCCCTGCGGCGTGACCGTGACCTGCGGCTCGATAATATCCTCCGACCAGTAACGCGCGCTGGCCGAGATATCGCCGGGGAGCGTGAAGCCGCGTAGTGTCGCCATCGCGATGTTGTGCGCGCGGCCGATGCCCGACTCCAACATCCCTCCGCACCAGACGGGCATCCCCGCCTCGCGACAGACGGCCTCGACGCGCGCAGCCTCAAAGTGACCGCCGACGCGCCCGAGCTTGACGTTGATAATGCGACACGCGCCCAACTCAATCGCCTTGCGCGCGTCTTCGGCCGAGCGAATTGATTCGTCGAGACAGACAGGCGTTTTAATCTGACGTTGAAGCGCCGCGTGGTCTTCGCGGTCATCGTAGGCAAGCGGCTGCTCAATCATCATCAGGCCGTATTCGTCGAGAGCGCGCAACAACGGCGCGTCGTCGAGCGTGTAAGCCGAGTTGGCGTCAACCATCAAGCGTGTGTCGGGGAAGCGTGCGCGCACACGCTCGACGATTGCGCGATCCCAGCCGGGCTTGATTTTAATCTTGATGCGCTGGTAGCCGTCGGCAAGCTCGCGCTCGATCTTTTCGAGCAGCGCCTCGGGTGTCTCCTGTATGCCGATGGAGACGCCGCAGGGAATCTCCGCTTGCACGCCGCCGAGATGAAGCCAGAGTGGGACGCCCGCGCGCTTCGATTCCAAGTCCCAGCAGGCCGTCTCAATCGAAGCCTTCGCCATGCGATGCCCGCGCACGCGCCGCATCAGCGCACTTACGTCGGAGGCGCTTTCAACCTCGCGGCCGAGCACCATCGAAGCAAGGAAGGAGCGCGCAACCTCCCATGCCGAATCAATCCACTCCTCGCTGTAGAAAGGCCCCTCGCCTGCGGTGCATTCGCCCCATCCTTCCGCGCCGTCGCGGTCAATGATGCGGACGAGCATGATGCGGCGCTCGATAGTGCGCCCGAAGCTTGTCTCGAAAAAGTGTACGAGGCGCAGGCGTATCTCGCGCAACTCGATTGAAGAGATGTTCATGCGGGCCAAGACTCCGGAGTGCGTCTGATGACGAAGATATTAACGCGAGTCCGAGACGAACTCAAAAGAGAAAGCGTGCGCTACTTTCGTCATTCGGAAACGCATGCGCGCAGTAGACCGCTCAACCACAAAAAGCACGAAGGACGCGCGAAGGGCACAAAGGATTCAACCTTTGTGCCCTTCAATGAAGACCTAAGTGTCCTCTGTGGTTAAATCCCGATGCACGCCCTTCACTCGGAGACGGCGGCGTGCGCGATGTCGGGCCCGAGGTTCTCGGTCGTGGCCGCCTCTTCGCCTTCGAGCGCGGCGTGCATGGTGTGCCAGGGGAGGCTCGCGCACTTGACGCGCGCGGGGTAGTCGCGCACGCCCGCGAAGATTTTCAGGCGTCCGAGATGGTTCGGCTCCGCCTCTTCATCCAACTCGCCCAGCACCATGCGATGGAACTCGTTGAAGAGCGTCTGCGCCTCTTCGCGCGTCTTGCCCTTGACGGCCTGCGTCATCATGCTCGCCGCCGCCTTCGAGATAGCGCAGCCCGTCCCGACAAAGCTCAAATCCCTCACCACGCCTTCGTCCATCAGCATGTAGACGGTGAGCTGATCGCCGCAGAGCGGGTTGAAGCCCTCGGAGACGCGGTTCGCGCCTTCGAGCTTCTGGAAGTTCCGAGGCTTCTTGTTATGGTCGAGAATGACCTGCTGGTAAAGCTCGCTCAGTTCAGACATATTTCACGCAAAGACCTCGATGACTTTTTGCACTGCGGCGATGAGCCGGTCAACCTCCTCCTTCGTGTTGTAGAAAGCGAAGGAGGCGCGCGCGGTGGCGGGCACGCCGAAGTGCTGCATGACGGGTTGCGCGCAGTGATGACCGGCGCGAATGGCGACGCCCTCCTGGTCGAGGATGGTGCCAACGTCGTGCGGGTGAATCTCGTTGATGACGAAGGCAAGCACGCTCGCCTTCTCGCGCGCAGTGCCGATGATGCGCACGCCCTCGACGGCCGAGAGCTTCGCGGTGGCGTAGCGCAGCAACTCCTGTTCGTGTGCGTGCGCCGCTTCGCGGTCGAGGCTGTTCAGGTAATCAATCGCCGCGCCGAGTCCGATGGCGGAAGCGATAGCGGGCGTGCCCGCCTCGAACTTGTCAGGGATAGCTGCGTATGTGCTTCGCTCGAAAGTGACGGTGCGAATCATCGAGCCGCCGCCGAGGAACGGATTCATCTTCTCCAACAACTCGGCCTTGCCGTAGAGGACGCCGCTGCCGGTCGGCGCGAACATCTTGTGCCCCGAAATGGCATAGAAGTCGCAGTCGAGGTCTTGCACGTCCACCTTCAAATGCGGAGCGCCCTGCGCGCCGTCTATGAGCACGGGCACGCCGAGCTTGTGCGCGCGCGCCGTAATCTCCTTGACGGGGTTGATTGTGCCGAGCGAGTTCGAGACGTGACCGACGCAGACAAGCTTAGTCCGCTCATTCAAGAGCGCGTCAAACTCGTCGAGCAGCAACTCGCCCGCGTCGTTCATCGGGATGACGCGCAGGCGCGCGCCCTTCTCCTCACAGAGCATCTGCCACGGCACGAGGTTCGAGTGGTGCTCCATTTCGGAGACGATGATCTCGTCGCCCGCGCTCACGAACTTGCGGCCGTAGCCGTGCATGACGAGGTTGACGCCCTCCGTGACGCCGCGCACGAAGATGCACTCGCGCGACTCGCGCGCGTTGATAAAGCGTTTGACCTTCTCGCGCGCCCCCTCGTAGGCGGAGGTCGCGCGCTGGCTCAGGTAGTGTACGCCGCGATGTATGTTCGAGTGCTCCTCGCGCAGATACTTCGACCCACGCTCGATGACGATGCGCGGCACCTGCGCCGACGCGGCGTTGTCGAGATAGACGAGTGACTTGCCGTTGACGCTCTGCGCGAGCACGGGGAAGTCTTCGCGCACGCGCGCCACGTCCCAGCCCGCGCCGGCCGCGCCGCCGTGCCCTTCAAATATCTTCTCTGTTGCTATCATCTCTTCAACTCTCGGACTTCTTTGTCTTAACCTTTAAGCTTCGAGCCGTGCGTGCAGGCGATTGAGAATCGCGCCGTCCAACTGCGCGCGGATAGACTCGTGCTTGATCTTCTCGACGATCTCCTCGGCGAAGCCGTAGGTCAGAAGGTTGCGTGCGAGGTCGGGGTGCAGGCCACGACTCAGCAGATAAAACAACTCATCCTCGTCGAGTTGGCCGACGGTCGTACCGTGCGAGCACTTCACGTCGTCGTTATAGATTTCGAGCTGCGGCTTGGTGTCCACGCGCGCATCCGTTGAGAGCAGAAGATTCTTGTTGCTCTGCTCGGCGTCGGTCTGGTGCGCACCCTCGCGAACGTAGACGCGGCCGTTGAAGACGGCGCGCGACTTGCCGTCAAGGATGCCCTTGTAGTTCTGTCGGCTCGTGCAGTGTGGCTGGCGGTGGTCTATCAGCGAGTGTGTGTCGGCGTGCTGTCCCGTGCCGACGAGGTAGAGCCCGTCAACGCGACACTCCGCGCCTTCGCTTTCAAGCAAGACCTCGATGTTGTGCCGCGAGAGACGTGCGCCCAGCGTCACCGTCGTCAAATCGTAGAAGCCTCCGCGCAAAAGCTCCGCACGGGTCGAGGCAACGTGGAACGCGCCCGCGCCCTCGTCCTGCACCTTGTAGTGCGTGACGCGCGCGCTCTCGCCGACGAATACTTCGATGACCGCGTTGGTGAAGTATTCCGACTCGCTCAGCGTCGCATAAGTTTCGATGACATCGAGGCGGCTGTCGCGTTCCGCGACCAAAAGCACGCGCGGGAAGGTGACCGCTTCCGCCTCGCCGGGCGACGTGATGAAGAGTAGTTGCACGGGCGCTTCCACCGTTACACCCACGGGGACGTGGATGAGCGCGCCGCCGCCGATGAAAGCCGTGTTGAGAGCCGAGAAGGCGTCGCTGCCCTCGCCCGAGAGCCTGCCGAGATGCTCCCAAAGCAACTCGCCATGCTCGCCCGCGAGCGCCGCGCCGAGGTCTTTGACCACGACTCCGCGCGGTATCGCTTCGAGCGATGATAGCTCCGCGCTGAAGACGCCGTTGACGAAAACAAGGCGGCTCTTTCGCGACTCCGCCGCGAAGAACGGCTCGACAGCGGCCATCTCAAGTTTGGTCGTCGTCGCAGCCGCCGCGGGCTTGAAGTCGGCGCGTGCTATCGGCGAGACGTTCGTGTACTTCCAATCTTCTTCGTCCGTCGTCGGGAAGCCCAACCCCTCGAAACGATTGAACGCGCCCTCACGCAGCCGCTCGACCCACGCGGGCTCGCCCACGCGCCCGTCGCGTGCGGCGAACTCGCGGAAGGCTTCGGCGTATGCACTCTGTTCTTTAATGGCCTGTGACATTCTTTTAGCGTTCGGCTGTCAGCATTTATTTATGAGTTAGAAATCAATCGTCAGCCTTCGACGCGCTCAGGCGCTGATGGCCGTCTGCTGATTGCCGACCTCTTCTTTGATCCAGTCGTAGCCCTTCTCCTCAAGCTCAAGCGCAAGCTCCTTGCCGCCCGTGCGAACGATGCGGCCACGGTAGAGCACGTGGACGCGGTCGGGCACGATGTAGTTCAAGAGCCGCTGATAGTGCGTGACGAGGACGATGGCGTTCTCAGGCGTGCGCAGCTTGTTGACTCCCTCGGAGACGATGCGCAACGCGTCTATGTCGAGCCCCGAATCGGTCTCGTCAAGCACGGCGAGCTTCGGCTCAAGCACGGCCATCTGCAAAATCTCATTGCGCTTCTTCTCGCCACCCGAGAACCCCTCGTTGACCGAGCGCGACATCAGCCCCGCGTCCATCTCGACAACTTTCGCGCGCTCTGCCAGAAGGTCTTTGAACTCCAAAGGGTCTAACTCCTCCTCGCCGTGATGCTTGCGCTTCTCGTTGTAGGCGAGACGCAGGAACTGCGCGTTCGACACACCGGGCACCTCGACCGGGTACTGGAACGCGAGGAAGACGCCTTCGCGCGCGCGCTCGTCCGGAGCGAGTTCGAGCAGATTCTTGCCCTCGTAAAGCACCTCGCCCTTCGTCACGACGTAAGCCGGATGACCGGCGAGAATTTTCGCCAGCGTAGACTTCCCCGACCCGTTCGGCCCCATGATGGCGTGAATCTCACCCTTTTGAATTGACAGGTTGATGCCACGCAAAATCTCCTTGCCGTCAACCGTCGCGTGTAGGTCTCGAATCTCTAACACAGTAGATTTACTCCGTAAATTTCAGAAGTCAGAGGCCAGGGGTTAGAGGTCAGTAGAAGATCGCTTTTCACCAACCTCTAACCTCTGGCCTCTGACCTCTGCTTTCATCCAACGCTGTTCTCAAGCTTCATCCCCAACAGGCGTTGCGCCTCGACGGCGAATTCCATCGGGAGTTCGCGAAAGACATCTTTGCAGAAGCCGTTGATGATTAAGGAGACTGCGTCCTCCTGCGAGATGCCGCGCTGTTGCAAGTAGAACAACTGCTCCTCGCTGATGCGCGAGGTCGTCGCCTCGTGCTCGACGCGCGCCGTGTTGTTCATCACTTCGATGTAGGGGAACGTGTTCGCGCCGCACTTCGCGCCGATGAGCATCGAGTCGCACTGCGTGTAGTTGCGTGCGCCCTCCGCTCCGGGCAGCACCTTGACGAGCCCGCGATAGGAGTTGTTCGACTTGCCTGCCGAGATGCCCTTCGAGATGATTGTCGAGCGCGTGTTCTTGCCGATGTGAATCATCTTCGTGCCCGTGTCGGCCTGCTGCGCGTGGTTCGTCAGCGCCACCGAGTAGAACTCGCCGATTGAGTTGTCGCCCTGAAGGATGCACGAAGGATACTTCCACGTGATGGCCGAGCCGGTCTCGACCTGCGTCCACGAAATCTTCGAGTTGCGGCCGCGACACGCGCCGCGCTTGGTGACGAAGTTGTAAATGCCGCCCTTGCCCTCTTCATCCCCCGCGTACCAGTTCTGCACCGTCGAGTATTTGATCTCGGCATCATCGAGCGCGATGAGTTCCACGACCGCCGCGTGCAACTGGTTCTTGTCGAACTTCGGCGCGGTGCAGCCTTCCAAGTAGGAGACGTATGCGCCCTCTTCGGCGATGACGAGCGTGCGCTCGAACTGCCCCGACTCCTGATTGTTGATGCGGAAGTAGGTCGAAAGCTCCATCGGGCAGCGCACGCCCTTCGGCACGAAGACGAATGACCCGTCGGAGAAGACCGCGCTGTTTAAGGCCGCGAAGTAGTTGTCGCCAACGGGCACGACCGAGCCGAGGTACTTCTTAATCAAGTCGGAGTGGTCACGTATCGCCTCGGTGAACGAGCAGAAGATGACTCCGTGCTTTTTGAGCTTCTCCTTGTAGGTCGTCGCAACCGAGACCGAGTCGAAGACGGCGTCCACCGCGACGTTCGCCAACTGCTTCTGCTCGTTCAAAGGGATGCCGAGCTTCTCGAAGGTGCGTAGGAGTTCGGGGTCAACTTCGTCAAGGCTCGCCTTCGTCGCCTTCTGCTTGGGCGCGCTGTAATAGATGATGTCCTGATAGTCAACTTCCGGGTACTTGATGTTCGGCCAGTGCTTCGGCTCGCGCATCTTGAGGAACTGGCGGTATGCCTTCAGTCGGAATTCAAGCATCCATTCGGGCTCGCCCTTCTTCTCCGAGATGAGCCGGACGGTCTCTTCCGTAAGCCCGCGCGGTATCACGTCCGACTCGATGTCGGTGACGAAGCCGTACTTGTATTCCTTGTTTGTCAGTAGCTCGATTGTGCTCATCTTATGATCGCTTCCTGAAAATCTCTTGCCTTACGAATGAACCCTTAACGCGTGCCCTCACCCAACGTCTCGGGCCGCGCACGCAGCCCTTGAATCTGGTGGAGCATCGTGTCCACGTTCTGCTCCGTCCCGATGAGTTGCGCGAGCGTTATTCCCGACAGCGCGCGCTCGACCACTTCGTGAACGTTGACGATGACGGAACGGATGCCGCAGTCGCCCGTGTGTACGCACGAGTCGAGCACGCCCGCGTAGGTCTTGCAGTGCCCCTCAACCTCGCCCTCGTCCAAGACCTTGATGACCTCGCTCAGTCGAATCTCCGAAGCAGGGCGCGCGAGCATGTAGCCGCCCTTCGTCCCTCGAATCGAGGCGACGAGCCCGGCCTTGTTCAAAAGCCAGAGCACCTTGCCCGTGTTCGCCTGCGACAACCCCTCGCGCCCGGCTATCTGCCCGAGCGTCAGGAACTCGCCCTCGCCCAACTGCGCCAGTTGCAAAAGGCAGCGCAGACCGTACTCTTCCTGTGCTGAAACCTTCATAAAACGCACCCGCAAATGCCCGCGAAAACTCTTAACGCAGACCCATATTAGCCATACCTTACTTTTTTGTCAAGATTGGGCGAATGACCCCGCGATACGCCGCGTTCGAGCTTTAAACAGTTGAGGGTTATTAGTTTAGAGACTGCCCCCGGCGGCAAGTTAGGGCGTCTCTTTTGCGGCGTCAGCCAGTGTTCAGGCTCGGAGCTATGACGTTGAGGCTCTGAGGCGGGACGTTGAAGCTCGGAGCGCGAAAGTTCCTGCTCGGAGAGGGAAAATCCGAGTTTTTTTTCTCGAACATTCCCGCTCGGAGCCTCAACTTTGGTGCTCCAAGCGGGAATGTTTCAGGCTCAGAGAGGGAAAGTTGAGGCTCCGAGGGGGGAACCGTCGTGCTCGGAGCATAAAAACTGCGGCTCGGAGCACGAATCTTGAGGCTCAGAGTACGAGTTGTCGAGGCTCCGAGCTGCAACGTTCGTGCTCCGAGCTTCAAATTTGGAGCTTTTTGCTCAAACGGCGCTGCTGGCGCATGGAAATGATGCAATTCTTAGTGCGGCGGGCGGGAATCTTCGAGAAGGAGCCCCTGCTCGTATGCGTCGGCGAGTTTTTCTAGCGCGGCGATGAGCGCGCGCAGGTGTTCGCCCTCTTCGGTGTCGGCGACGCGGCGGGGCGGGTCGTAGGCGCGGACGGTCGTCACTTTGGGCACGATGTCCGCGCCTTCGGTGATGGCATCGCTGATTGATTCAAAGTGATGATGCTCGGCCAGAGCGATGCGCTCAGGGGCGAGGATGAGCGTGTAGCCACGGTCGCCGTATGCTTCCGAGAAGGCCCCATCAATGGTGACGGCATGGCCTCCGCGCTTGACCGGCTCTTCGCCTCGCTCGACGCGAACGGGGACGTGTCCGTTGACGATGAGCGCGTCGTCTCCGGCCTCGAAATCGCGCGTGATGCGTTTGCAGAACTCCGCTTCCTGTATGAGACGAAAGTAAGGATTCTTCTTCTCTTCGTGCGTCGCCTCGTCCGCGACGAAGTAGGTCTCAAAGGTCGCCATGCGGTCTTTGCCGAAGAGAGGCGAGCGCGGCCCCGCCCACAGGTACCACAGCCAGTCGGTGTCAGCGTCCGCAGCTTCAGCGCCGCGCCGGAAGCAACCGCATACTACACGGTCGAGCGCGTCGAATAGTTCACGCCCCGCGCACTCGCGTCCCCCGACTTCGAGAGCGAGCGGTTGGCCCTCTTCGTCTACGGGAACGCAGCCGTGAAAGATGAGCGCCTGATCTCGCCTGAGCCACATCGCGCCGTGACGAACGACCGCGAGCATGTGATGCCAGAGCGTCGAGCTTGAGATGAACGACTGCCGGATTCTATCCATGCACGCCTGCTCTTCCGGGCTGAGCGCGTAAGGGTCTATGGGGTCGAGCGTCGGCAGATGTGTGTCGAGAAGCTTATACGTGCGTCCGTCTATCTCAACCGTTCCTTCGTCCCGGTTGATACGATGCAGAAGGTTGCGGTGCTCCAACTGCCACTCGGGTCGTCGTCGTATCGTCTGGCCTTCAAGCTTGAACTGCAAGACGGCCGCGGCCTTCTGCATGCGCGCCATCAGCAGGTCGTCGCGAAGACCCGTGCCCTTCGTGCGAAAGCACTCCGCCGGGTCGTCGGCATAGACGGTGCGCGCGAGGCGTTCGAGCGGGGCGACGATGACGCCGTAGCCCTCTTCGAGTTGAGATAGGCGGCGATAGCGTAGCGAGATGCGCAGCACGGTCGCGACGAGCGCCGGGTGGCCGAGACATGCGCCCATCCACGATGCATCGTGATTGCCCCATGCGTATGAGACGTGCGGCTGCTGTAGAAGATAGTCAATGACGCGGTCGAGGCGAGGCCCGCGGTCGCCGAGGTCGCCCGCAACGACTATCTCTGAGATGGAGAGGTCTCTCACCAAACGCGACGCGGCGCGAACGGCCGAGAAGTCCCGGTCGTGCAGGTAGAGCGTCTCGATCATCTCGTCCACGAAGGCCGCGCCGCGCCCCGCAAGCGGCTCGAAGAGAAGCTCCTCGAACAACTCGCGTCGCTCGGCGGGAAAGGTCTCGCGCAGGTCGCGCAGGCGGCGCGTGGACGCGAGCGCGAGCACGATGCGGAACTGCCTGCGCAGGGTGCGGCGCACCCACTCGCGGCGCGCGTCGCGGTCTTGCAGCGCGGGCCTCCAATGCTCGATGGCTTCGTGCGGGTAGTAGATGACGGCGAGAAATTGTTTGATCTCCTCCGCGTCCATCTCGCCCTCGAAGAGCACTTCGACGAGCGGGCGCAAGCTACCGGAGGCGTTGTTGATGATGTGGCGCAGCTTCTTGTACTCGCCGTGTACGTCGCTGACGACATGAACCGTCCCCTTCGGAAGCAGAAGCGATGCGCGCAGCGCCGCCGCTTCGGCCAGCGCGAGGTCGGCCGTCGGGTAACGCGCGGCCAACGCCTGTAGCAGCGTCAACTCCGAAGGGTCAAGCCGGGTCATCATCTGTACCTCTTACCCGCTCACTTTCTCCACTCGTCAATCAGAGAGGCCGCCAGTCCAGTCCAGCCCGTCTGGTGCGATGCGCCGAGACCCATGCCTGTGTCGCCGTTGAAGTATTCGTAAAATAGAAGCAGGTCGCGCCAGTGCGGGTCGTGTTGAAATTTTTCGTACCACCCGTGGACGGGGCGGCGTCCGTCTTCGCCGCGCGTGAAGATGCGCATCAGACGGTCTGCGAAGCCGCGCGCCATGTCGTCGAGCTTGACGGGGGGCTCACCCGCAACGGGACTGTCAACGGCGAACTGGTGGCCGTAAGCTTTGCCGAGCTTGCGCAAAGATTCGATCATCATGAAAGTCGTGGGGAGCCAGATGGGGCCGCGCCAGTTGGAGTTGCCGCCCTTGAGCATCTCTTTGGATTCGGCGGGCTCGTAGCCGACGCGCGCACCGCCGAAGTCGAAGGGGTGATGCTCGTGAAACTTCGAGAGGCTGCGCAGCCCGTAGTCCGAACGAAACTCCGAAGTGTCCCAGACTCTCTCAAGCAGCCCGCGCATCTGCTCGGGGTTGACGATGGCGAGCACGTGTACGCGCTTGCCGTCGTGCTCGATGGTCGTGACGCAGCTTTGAACTACGTCCTGCCGGTTTTCGAGGAACCAGTGGAGGCTCGCGCGAAACTCGTGGAAGGGCTCGATCCAATCCTCTTCGAGTCGCTCGACGGCGTAGAGCGGAATGAGGCCGACAAGCGAGCGGACGCGAAATTTTTGATAAGTGCCGTCGGCGTAGCCCAGCACGTCGTAGAAGAACTTATCATTCTCGTCCCAAAGCTCGACATCGCCCACGCCCATCTGCTTCATCGCCGCGCCGATGTATGCGTAATGCTGAAAGAACTTGGTCGCCAACCCTTCGTAAGCCTTGTTCTCGCGCGCAAGCTCAAGCGCGATGCGCATGAGGTTGAGGCAGAACATGCCCATCCAGCCCGTCGCGTCTGACTGTTCGAGGTGCGCGCCCGAGGGAAGCGGCTGGCTGCGGTCAACGACCGTGATGTTATCGAGCCCGAGGAAGCCGCCCTCGAAGACGTTGTTGCCCTGACTATCAACCTTGTTCACCCACCACGCGAAGTTGATGAGCAGCTTGTGGAAGCACTTCTCAAGAAACTGGCGGTCGGCCTTCCCCGAACGCAGGCGATCCATGTTGTAGACGCGCCACACAGCCCAAGCGTGGACGGGCGGGTTGAGGTCTGAGAACTCCCACTCGTAAGCCGGTATCTGCCCGTTCGGGTGCTGGAACTGCTCGAAGAGCAGGAGCCAGAGCTGCTCCTTTGCGAACTCGGGGTCAACGAGCGTGAGCGGGACACAGTGAAACGCCAAGTCCCACGCAGCGAACCAAGGGTACTCCCACTTGTCCGGCATCGAGATGATGCGCATCGAGTTGAGGTGCTTCCAGCGAGAGTTGCGTATCTGCTTGTGCGACTCGGGCGGGGGCCATTCGGGGTTGTCGCCTTCGAGCCAGACGTTCACGTCGAAGAGATAAATCTGCTTCGTCCACAGCATCCCCGCGAGCGCCTGCCGCTGCACGCGCCGCTCGTCTTCGCTCGCGCCCGACGGATGAAGCTCATGATAGAACTCGTCCGCCTCGCGCTTTCGTTTGGTAACTATCTCATCAACATTGAGCAGCGGTTGTTCCAACTCTTCATCCGTCAAGCGCAGACGCACGACGACCGAGCCGCCCGCAGGCACGTTCAGGTTCGCGTAATGAAAGCACGCCTTCGTCCCCATAGGCTCGGGGTTGACGGCCCCGCTCTCGGCGTTCACGACGTAGCGATGGAACGCGTCCTTGACGTATGGCTTGCGGTTTTGCGCGCCCTGTTCCCAGATGCGCGAATTGTTCGTCTCGTTGAAGGTGAAGAGCCGCTGCGCGCCCGCTTCGGCGTAGAGAAAGCGCGCGCCAAGTTGATAGTCGAAGGTGAGACCGGGCACGCGCCCAACCGCTTCGTCCGAGGCGCACAGGCTCTCGAAGTCAACGCCCGAGGGGCCGTGTGTAATGGACGGCTCGGGCCTCTGATCGGGGCCCCACGCCCACGTGTTGCGAAACCAGAGGTGCGGAAGTATGTGCAGAGGTGCATCGACAGGGCCGCGATTGAATGCTTCGATGCGGACGACGATGTCTTCGGGCCCGGCCTTCGCGTATTCGACGAAGACATCGAAGTAGCGGTCGTCGTCAAAGACGCCCGTGTCCAGAAGCTCGTACTCGGGCTCACCTGCGCCGCGCGCGCGGTTCTCATGAATCAACTGCTCATAGGGGTACGGGCTTTGCGGGTACTTGTAGAGGTACTTCATGTAGGAGTGCGTCGGGGTCGAGTCGAGATAGAAGTAGTACTCCTTCACGTCCTCGCCGTGGTTCGACTCCGAGCCGACGCAGCCGAACATGCGCTCCTTCAAGATGGGGTCGCGCCCGTTCCAGAGCGCGAGCGCGAAGCAGAGCACCTGATAACGGTCGCAAAGCCCAGCCATGCCGTCTTCGCCCCAACGATACGTGCGCGCGCGCGCGTGGTCGTGCGGAAAGTAGCCCCAAGCGTTGCCGTCGGCGCTGTAGTCCTCGCGCACCGTGCCCCATGCGCGCTCCGAGACGTAAGGGCCCCACTTGCGCCAGGGATGGATGTGAGCAACGGGCGGTTCTTTGAGTCTATCCTGTTCTTTGCTGGTCATCAGGCAGTCATGACATGAGGAGGGTTGTTAGAGCGACATTCAACCGGCGAAGCTGCCAACCGCTCACTGGCTTTCGAGCGCGGTCGCGGACGCACGGTCAACGAACCATTCGAGCGTGCCGTCGTGCGGCCGAATCATTTGGGAAGGAAGACGCGAAGGGTCTTGCTCGCCCTTCAGGATTTCGCGTAGTCGTTGGGCCTTGCCCGCACCCGTCACGAGGAAGAGCACGTGGCGCGCGGCGTTGATGGCCGGGGCAGTGAGCGTGATGCGCCACGTATTAAACTTTTCGACGTGATTGGCAACGACCCAGGCACGCTGCTCTTCAAGCGCGTCGGTGCCGGGGAAGAGCGAAGCCGTGTGGCCGTCGTCGCCCATGCCGAGCATGACGAGGTCGAGCCGAGGCCATTCCGCATCGCCGAAGAAGCCGCGCATCACCGATTCGTAATCGCTCGCGTTGGCCGCCGCATCGCCCAAGCCTTCGATGCGATGTATGTTCTCGATGGGCAGCGGCACGCGCGCGAGCAGAGCCTCGTTTGCCATGCGGTAGTTGCTATCGGCGTGGTCGGCGGCGACGGCGCGCTCGTCACCGAAGAAGACATGCACGCTCGCCCATCCAACCTGATTTCGGAACTCTTCATCGGCGAGCAGTTCGTAAATCCTGCGCGGCGTGGAGCCGCCCGAGAGCGCGAGGCTGAAAGTTCCCCTCTCTTTAATCGACTCGTCGGCAAGCTCCACGATTCGACGCGCGGCGGCGCGCGCGACCTCGTCAGGGTCGTCAAAGACTCGCACGCGCGGCTCGGCTCCTGCTGATAGCATCGCTTCTCACATCTCGCTCATCAGCGCGCAACGCGCAGCGCCGTAGAGCGCGGTCTTGTCGTCGAGGATGACGCGGACTGGAATCGAATTGACGAGTCCCGACATGCGCCCCTTGTCGCTGTAGTTGCGCATGAAGGTGCCGTCCTTCAGCTTCGGCATGATCTTCGGCGCGATGCCGCCGCCGATGTAGAGTCCGCCGACCGACTTCAAAAGCAGCGCGAGGTTTCCGGCCATCGCGCCGTAGACTTCGACGAACATTTCAAGCGCCGTCACTGCCAACTCGCACGTCCCCGCGAGCGCCGCGTGCGAGATGGCCGCGCTCGCATCGCCCGTCCTTATCTCCTCGGCCAGCCACGCGGGCTCTTCGCCGTGGCCCCGGTCGCGCAGGAACGAGTAGATGTTGAAGAGTCCCATCCCCGAGAGCACGCGCTCGAAGGAGACGCGCCCGCCGACCTTCTCGTGGAGGTATGTGAGCATCTCGAACTCGCGCCCGTTGCGCGGGGCGAAGTCCATGTGGCCGCCTTCGGATGCCATCGGGTGATAATATTCGCCGTCGTAGAAGATACCCGCCATGCCGAGCCCTGTCCCCGCAGCAATGAGCGCGCGATGTCCGCGCCGTTCGCCCTCGCCCTCGTTGAGCGTGTAGAGCTGTTCGGGCCCAAGCTCGCCGATGCCGAAGGCCGTCGCCTCAAGGTCGTTGATGAGCCTGACGGAAGTGAGGCCGAGCGATGCGGCCACCTTCTCGTCGCTCACCTTCCAGACGAGGTTCGTTGCCTCGACGCGTCCGCTGACGACGGGCCCCGCCACGCCGAAGCAGGCGTGCGTGATGCGTCCCGGTTTATGCGCCGTCACGAACTCGGCGAGTATGTCTTCGAGCGAGCCGTAACGCGCGCTCGGGAAGCTCTGTTGCACCGAGGGGCGGCCCACCCCTCCGCCCACCGCGTCGAACAACGCGACGTTGGTCTTAGTCCCCCCGATGTCACCTGCGATTATCATTCTGTTTACGCGAAGCTCCCCGCCCTGATTCCAACACGCTCTTCAAGCACCCACTGCACCGAGCAGACGCGCCGCAACTTCGACCGCGCTCTCGTATACTTCATCCCTCGTCAGGATGTCGAGTTCGCAACTCAGACGCTGTCCTTCGGTGCGTGCCTCGTAGGCAAGCACGCGGCCGACGTTCTGACCCACGCCCGCGAGGCGCGTGCCCGTCTTCAACTTGTGCTCTTCAAGAAGCAGCTCGACGTAGAACTCGTCGCCCGTCGCGGTCGATATAGTAAGCGATGTCAGCCAACCGTCGCGCCCCGCTACGTCGTCGGTCGCGGCAAGCACCGCTTCGACTTCGCGCCCGTCGCCGTCGAAGCGGAATCGCGCGCGTCCCGGCTCCAACGACGTGCCGCCGTCCGCGACCTCCCAGCCGAGGCACGAGGCGAACCACCCGAGCGCGAGTAGTGCCTTTGGCGCTATCTGGTCGTGCGAACGGTCGGGCGGGTCATACTCAATGACGACCTTCACAATCTGCGCGAGCGAAGCGCGATAGTCGGCCACGTCCCAGAAGCTCGCGACAAGCGAGCGCCACGAAGTCAGCCGCCCCCAGTTCAAATCGCTCAAACGCACCGGGCGACCTTCGAGCAGTTGCGCAAGCCGCAGCATGTCCGCGTGTGGATGGTCGAACGAAGCCGAGTCAATGACGATGCGGTCGGCCATCTCCGCGAGGCGCGTGAAGAGTTTGTCGTCGTAGTGCGGAATGTCCTTCCACCAAAGAAAGACCGGCACGTCCGGCACGAGCAGCGGAGCAACCGCCGTCGAAGCGGTGTCAACGGCCGCGCCCGCAGCCTCGATGGTAATCTGCTCGCCACAGATGCGCTTTGAGCCGCGCGCGGAGGGCTGGCACTGCGTCGAGACGAAAGCCTGCAACCTCGCCTCCGTCGCGTCGCGCTCCGCCACCAGCACGATAGCGCGGCACGGGTGGCGCTCGACGACCGCGCCCAACAACTCGTCAACCTCGTCACGCTCCTGAGCCCCTGCGGCGTACACCACCAGATTCAAGACGCACGCGCGCACGACGCCTGCCGTCGCCCCTCCGCCCTCGGGCGCGGACGTCTCGGCCCACTTCGCGCTCAACTCCTTCTCAAGCTTCAACGCGTCAATGCCCTGCGCCAGCGCAACCCGTGTCGTGTTCGTCTGTGGCTCCATAAAATGTTGATGAGTGATAAGTGACGAGATAAGCGACGTATGTTCTCATCACTTATCACTTATCACTCATCACTGCCTTTAAGGTCTTCGCCAGTGTCGGCCGTGCTGTTCGAGAAGCTTGAAAATTTCTTCCGGCCCCCAGGAGCCTGCCTCGTAGTTCGGGAAGCTCGCGTCCCCTTTGTGAGCGCCCCATTCGTCGAGGATGGGCGTGACGAGTTCCCAGCCGCGCTCGGTCATGTCCTTGCGCGCGTAGAGGGTCGAGTCGCCGAGGATGCAGTCGAGTATCAGGCGCTCGTAGGCTTCGGCCAGTTGGACGCCGAAACTCGCGCCGTAGCGGAAGTCCATGTTGACATCGCGGATGCGCGTGACCTGTCCGGGCACCTTCGCCGCGACGCGCAGCGTGATCCCTTCGTCGGGCTGGATGCGTATGACGAGTTGATTGGGCGCGAGGTCTTCCGTCGCCTTGCCGAAGAGCGCGTGGGGCGCGGCGCGAAACTGGATGGCAATCTCGGTGACGCGCTTGGCGAGGCGCTTGCCCGAGCGGATGTAGAAGGGCACGCCCGACCAGCGCCAGTTGTCGAACCACATCGTGACCATCGAGAAAGTTTCGGTGGCCGAGTCCGGCGCAACGCCCTTCTCCTCTCGATAGCCGGGGACGGGCACGCCGCCGATACTGCCCGCGCCGTACTGCCCGCGCACGCACTCGGCGCGGACGCGCTCCGGGGTGAACGCGCGCGCAGAGTGCAGCGCCTTGATCTTCTCGTCGCGCACGTCCTCGGCCGAGAGCGACGCGGGCGGCTCCATCGCGACGAGCGAGAGCACTTGAAAGACGTGGTTCTGAATCATGTCGCGCACCACGCCCGACTTTTCGTAGTAGCCGCCGCGCCCCTCGACACCGACCGTTTCGGCGTTCGTAATTTGCACGTGGTCTATGTACTGCCGGTTCCACATCGGCTCGAAGATGCCGTTGGCGAAGCGGAAGACGAGAAGATTCTGGACGGTCTCTTTGCCGAGGTAGTGGTCGATGCGGTAAATCTGCTTCTCGTCGAGATGTTTGAGAATCTGCCGGTTGAGTTCCTGCGCGCTCTCAAGGCTCGTCCCGAAGGGCTTCTCGATGATGACGCGAACCCAGCCACGCTCCTCCTTCGTCAGCCCGGCCTCTCCCAACTGCTTGACGGCCTCGGCGTAGAACTCGGGCGCGACCGAGAGGTAGAAGAGACGGTTGCCCTGCGTGCCGCGCGCGGCGTCAACCTCTTCAAGCTTCCTTGCGAGTTCGGCGTAGCTCTCGGGTTGGTCAATGTTCGAGGGCAGGTATTGTATCCCTGCGGCGAACGAGCGCCAGACCTCTTCGTCAACGCTCTTGGATTCGGAGAACTCGACGACGGACGCCTTCATCCTGTCACGGAACTCGTCGTCGGACATCGGCGTGCGCCCGAGTCCCACGATGGCGAACTCGGCGGGAAGCAAACGCTCCTGCACGAGACGATAGAGCGCCGGGATGAGCTTTCGCTTGGCGAGGTCGCCCGACGCGCCGAAGATGACAACCGCGCACGGCTCAGCCGTTCGCTCAAGCCTCACGCCCACGCGCATCGGGTTCTCTACAACCGCTGCTGCTTCCATCAATCAGACCTCAACATTGAAGGGATGAAGGATGAGGGATGAGGAATGAAGGTTAGGCAGTCTTCACTTCATTCCTCATCCCTCATCCTTCATCCTTGCTTTTCCAAAAGCTCTTCCCACTCGGTGTGGACGGAGCCCTGTTCGGGGTGGTCAACTCGCTCGTAGGTATGCGAGCCGAAGAAGTCGCGCTGTGCCTGCGTGAGATTAAGCGGCAACTCCGCCGTGCGATAGGCGTCGAAGTAGCTGATCGAAGCCGACATGCCGGGGACTGGGATGCCCGCCTGCATGGCGGAGGTGACGGCGCGACGCCAGTTCGACTGCGCGCCCTGCATGTACGCGTTGAAGTCGGGGTCGAGCAGGAGATTCGGCAAATCCGCGCGACGCTGGTAGGCGTCCTTGATCTTGCCGAGGAACTGCGCGCGGATGATGCAGCCGCCCTTCCAGATGCGAGCCGTCTCGCCGAGGTTGATGCCCCAGTTCCAGTTCTCCGAACCTGCGCGAATGAGATTCATGCCCTGCGCGTATGAACAAATCTTCGACGCGTAGAGCGCATCGCGCACGGCCGCGATCATCTCCTTGCGGTCGCCGCTGCCAGAGGCCGCGCCCGCCGGGCCGCCGATCTGCTTGCTCGCCTCGACGCGCTCGTCCTTGCGCGAAGAGATGGTGCGCGAGTCAACGGCCGCGTTGATGGTGGGCGTGATGATGCCGAGATCGAGCGCGATGGCGCTCGTCCACTTGCCCGTCCCCTTCTGCCCGGCCTTGTCGAGAATCAAGTCCACGAGCGGCTTCTGCGTCTCGGGGTCTTTGACGCGCAGAATCTTCGCGGTGATTTCGATGAGGTACGATTGAAGTTCGCCGCCGTTCCACTCGTCGTAGACATCGGCCATCTCACCGGCCGACATGCCGAGCACGCGCCGCATGATGTCGTAGCTTTCGGCGATAAGCTGCATGTCGCCGTACTCGATGCCGTTGTGAACCATCTTGACGAAGTGGCCCGCGCCGCCCGGCCCGATGTAGGTGACGCAGGGGCCGTCGTCCACCTTCGCAGCGATGGCCTCCCAGATGGGACGTATGTGCTCGTAGGCTTCGCGGTCGCCGCCGGGCATCAGCGACGGCCCCCACAGCGCGCCCTTCTCGCCACCCGAGACGCCCGAGCCGATGAAGTTCAAGCCCTCTTCTTTAAGCTGCTTCTCGCGCCGGTCGGTGTCCATGAAGTAGGAGTTGCCGCCGTCAATAATGATGTCGCCGGGCTCAAGAAAAGGCTTTATCTGGTTGATAGTCCAGTCCACGGGGTCGCCCGCCTTGACCAGAAGGATGATCTTCCGGGGTCGCTCCAAAGCCTTGATGAACTCTTCGGGCGTGCGCGTGGGGATGAACTGCTTGCCCGCGTTCTCCGTCATGAAGGTGGTCACGCGGTCGGGCTCGTCCTTGCTCGGCGGACGGTTGTAGACGGCCACGGTGTAGCCGTTGCGCTCGATGTTGCGCGCAAGGTTCTCGCCCATCACGGCAAGTCCGATCATACCAATCTGCGCGGTCTTCGGTGTCTGTTCAGGTGTCGCCATTTTCTTCCCTCTTCGTCATTCATCACTCATCATTTTTACTTCGCTCCCGTCGCACCCGAGACGGGCATGACCTCGCGGACGAGGTCGTAGAGGCGTCGGAGTCCGGCCGTCACGTCCGAGCCAAGCTCGATGCGCACGGCGCGGCGCGCGCGTGTGGAGAGCGAGCGAAAGTCGCCGAGCGCCTGCGCCTGTTTGAGCGTCGAGAAGGTGAATGTCTCGCCGGGTATCTCAACGTCTCGTTTGTCGCGGGCCGTAATCTGCATGAAGACGCCGCTCGCGGGGCCGCCTTTATGAAGTTGACCCGTCGAGTGTAGGAAGCGCGGGCCGTATCCGGTCGTCGTCGCGCAGCGCGTCGCATCGCGCAGGTGCGTGCGAATTTGCTGGACGATGCCTTCGGCGTCCTCAGACTCCTCGAAATAGTCGAGCAGCGCGATGTAGTCGCCCGCCGCCGCGCGCTGCAAGTGCGCCTTCAAAGCCTCGGCCACCGAATCCGCATTGAGCGACGCGCGCGTGGCGTCGTCGGCGTAGACGATGAGCGCGCCTTCGCTTGCGACGACTGTTTGTTCTTGCAGGCTGCCCTGCTGCTTGAAGGCGTCGAGCAGTTCTTTGGTCGCGTCCTTCGACTCCTGCACGTTCGGCTGGTCGAAGGGGTTGATGCCGAGACGCCAGCCCGCGAACGCCGTCGCTATCTCCCAGAGGAAGAACTCTTCGCCGAGGTCGTAAGTGTCCTTCAGCGTGCGATAGACGACGGGATGGCCCGCGGCTTCGAGCGCCTTGAGCTTCGACTCGGTCTCGCTATCGGGACGGCCGACGGCGATTGAGATGAAGAGGCGGTCGTCACCGTAGACGGACGGCGCACCAAGCTGCTCGCCCGCGATGGGAATGATGCCCTTCCCCTCTTTGCCCGTGCTCTCCGCGATGAGTTGTTCTACCCAGAGACCGAACGAAGCAATCTTCGGGTCGGCAATAATCGTGAGCTTGTCGCGCCCCGCCTTCGCGCACTCGCCGAGAATCGCGCCGAGCCGCGCGCCGGGATTCTCCGAAGCGGGGACAACCTGCGAGCAGGCGTGGACGACGCGCTCTGCGCGGTCGAGCAGCTTCTTGATATCCAGACCCATCAAGGCTGCTGGCACCATGCCGAAGTAGGAGAGCGCCGAGTAGCGACCGCCGATGTCCGCAGGGTTGAGGAAGATGCGTTTGAAGTGGTCGCGCGTGGCGTCCGCTTCCATCTTCGTGCCGGGGTCTGTGACGGCGACGAAATTCTCGCCCGCGTTCTCTTTGACCTTCGAGACCTGATCGTACCAGTAGCGATAGAACATCAACGGCTCGGTCGTCATACCCGACTTCGACGAGATGACGAAGAGCGTGTGCTCAACGTCAACGCGTTCGCGAAAAGCAGCGACGGTGTCCGGGTCGGTCGAGTCGAGCACGAGCAGTTCGGGATAGCCTTCCTGCTGCCCGAACGTGCGACGCAGCACCTCGGGGCAGAGCGACGAGCCGCCCATGCCGCAGAGCACGACATGCTTGAAGCCGCGCTCGCCCCGTATGCGGTCGGCGAAAGCGATGAGGTCATCTTCGACGCCTATCATCTGGTCGGCGACCGTCAACCAGCCGAGCGCGTTCTTGATGAGCTTCTGATGAGACTCGTCCTCTTTCCACAGTGCGGCATCTTTACGCCAGACGCGGCGCATCACGTCGCCCTTTTCGGCTTCCTTGATGGCCGCACTCACCGCGTCAGCGTATTTTCCCAAAGACGCGCTCAACCTTTCATTGATGCCCGACAGGAGCGCATCGCGCTTGGCCTCGATTGATTCGATGAGCGTGTCGAAGGAGTTGACGAAGGCGCTCAAGCCATCCTTCTGCAACTTCTCGGTCACGGCCTTGAGGTCAATGCCGACTTCCGCAAGCTGTTTGATGAGCGCGCGGCATTCGTCCAAACCCTCTTCAATCGTGACCGCGACGCGGCCGTGGTCGCGTATGGCCGTGTAGGTCGCGGGCGGGACGGTGTTGACCGTCTCGGGGCCGATGAGATTGTCAATGTAGAGCACGTCGGAATAGCTCGGGTTCTTCGTCCCCGTCGAAGCCCAGAGACAACGCTGCACCTGCGCGCCCTTTGCTTTGAGTTCCGCGAAACGTGCGCCGTAAAAAATCTCCTTGTACTTCTGATAGGCGAGCTTCGCATTGGCGACCGCCGCGCGACCGCATAGAGCTTCGAGCCGCTGCTTCTCTTCGGGCGTCGAAGCGTGGCGCGCTTTATATTCGAGGTCGGTGTCAATCGCCGTGTCCACGCGCGAGACGAAGAAGCTGGCGACCGAAGCGATGTGGTCAACGCTTTTGCCTTCGGCCGCGCGGCGCTCAAGACCTTTGATGAAAGCCTCGGCCACCTGCTCGTAGTTCTCAATCGAGAAGATCATCGTGATGTTGATGTTGATGCCGCGATAGATGCACTCCTCGATAGCCGGGAGTCCCTCCTGCGCCGCCGGAATCTTTATCATCACGTTCTTGCGACCCACACGCTCGAAGAGCCGCGTCGCCTCGTCAATCGTCCCCTGTGTCTCGTATGCGAGCTTCGGGCTGACTTCGAGACTGATGTAGCCGTCGAGGCCGTCGGTCTTGTCGTAGGCGGGCTTCAAAGTGTCGGCGGCGTTCGTGATGTCGTCAACGACGAGGTCTTCGAGAATGTCGCTCACGCTCTTGCCCGCCTGAACGAGTCGGCGAAGCTGCTCGTCGTAGTCGGTCGAGCCCGTGATGGCCTTCTCGAAGATGGTTGGGTTTGAAGTGACGCCGCGCAGGTCGTCCTCTTCGACCTTCTTCCGCAGGTCGCCCGTGGTCAACATGGCGCGACGGATGTTGTCGTACCAGATTGACTGGCCGAGCTTCATGATTTCGACAAGTCTGTTACTCATAAACAATCTCCTCAAAGCGAGGGCAGAATCGGGGCGCGGGTTTGCAAGTAAAATCGTCCCGGTCAAGGACAGCGAATGAAAGCCGGGGGCGACGAAGCGTTCAAAACAGCGACGAGTATTGCACAGATTTTTCGGGCGCGCCGAGGCCACACTTTGGCTGCTCGCTTGGCCGGGCGGGCGGCCCGGCTTAATCCCTTTCAAACGACGCTGTTAGAAGTGGCGGGATACTACCACATGACTTCGGGGCCGTCCAACAATTGTTCCCTCGCCCTTTGAAAACAGAAGCCGCCCACCTGCGCCTGACTCGGCGCGGGCGGGCGGAATGTTGAAAACGGGGTCGTGTCGCGTGTCTCGCTTAAGGCTGTAAGGAGGCGGCTTCAGGGGTGAAGACCGCGTCCTCCATCTTCACGCCGTAGGTGACGGTCAGCACTTGCGACTCCTCGACCTGCCGGTCGCCCTCGTAGAGCACCGAGCGATAGGGGACGAGCGTGCCCTGCACGACTCGGTAATCATGGAAGGTGCGCTTGAACTTGACGGCCGACGCGCCCGTGCCCTCATCGTATTCGAGCCAGAGGATGCGCCCCGTCTTCGCGCTGATGTAGTAGCGCGTCGCGTGGCTCTCCTTGTCCATGAGTTCGAGCACCCAGAGGTCGAGCCCCTTCTGGCTCTCCTTGCCCGTGTACTTGAGTGTCGCGCCGCTCTCCTTGTAACGCAGGAGCGCATCTATGCCATGGACGCGCTCGGTGAGGATGTTCGAGACATCCTCCTCCTTCGGCGTGAACGGTGTCCCGCGCAGCAGTCCCGTGACGTGACCGTCGCTGAAGATGAGCGAATACTCGACGGCCGACATGTGCTGGTCGAGCCGAATCTTGTCCTTCTCGAAGGTGTCCCCGCGCTTGAAGGTGCGCTCGTAGGAAATCTCTTCGGGGCGACCGTCGCCGCCGGTACGCGTAATCTTCCCGCGCTCGACGCCCGTGCGCCTGATCTGCTGGAGCCCCGCGCGCGAGCCGAAGACGAGCACGACCGTCTCGGCGACCTGCTCGGCCGTCACGACCTTGTTATCAACCTTGACCTTCTTCGGCTCATCTTCCTTCTTCGGCTTCTCACTCTTCTGCGCGTCCTTACCTTGCGCGGCGGAGGCGGCCGCGTGATTAGCCACACCGGCAACCAAGAGGGCCGCCGGTAAGGCGCACACAAACAAGCGTCGTAACACTGAATTGTTCTCCATTCCTGAGTCGTTTACCCGGCGCACGCCGCCGGCGGACATGCCCCACTTGAGGAGAGGTCGGGCAGTAAAACTTTGAGAGATTGTAACACACACGCCGCGCCCCGCGACCAGTCGGCGCACGCGCCGGAAGTCCAAAACAATTGATGCCACTAGCCTTGCGACGGATGCCCGCCCGCGCGCGTTGACATACCCCGAGGCGAGCCTGTAGAGTCCTGTGTTTTCATAAACGTTAGAAAAGTCCGGAGTCTCATAGTATGGAGTCTGAAGTCAGAACCACTTGCCTCCGGCTCCGGACTCCGGACTATTTTTGAAAGGACATAGCACAGTGAAAAGAGTAGGACTTCTGGTCGGCCGCGAGCGCACCTTTCCCGTTTCACTCATCGAGAGCATCAACGCGCGCGGTGGCGGCGAGGTCGTCGCCGAGTTCGTCAAGGTGGGCGGCGTGCGCCACGAGGGCCCCATCCCTTACGACCTCATCATTGACCGCATCTCGCACGAGGTACCCTTCTACCGCGCCTTTGTCAAGCGTGCCGCGCTCGAAGGCGCAATCGTCATCAACAACCCTTTCTGGTGGTCGGCCGACGACAAGTTCTTCAACTTCTCGCTTGCGACGAAGCTCGGCGTCGCCATACCGAAGACGGTGCTGTTGCCGCAGAAGTCATACATCGAAGGCATCACGAGCGAGTCTCTGCGTAACCTCGAATTCCCCGTTGACTGGCAGGAAATCGCGGACTACGTCGGCTTCCCCGCCATCCTCAAGCCCTTCGACGGCGGCGGCTGGAAGAACGTCTCGCGGGTCAACAGCCTCGAAGAGCTTTGGCAGGTCTACAACACGACGGGCACGCTCTGCATGACGTTGCAGGAGATGATCGAGTGGGATGAGTTCGTGCGCTGCTACTGCATCGGGCAGGAGGACGTGCTCATCATGCCCTACGACCCGCGCAAGGCGTACCTGTCGGGCGAGCAGTACGTACACGACCCCGGCTACCTCTCGGGCGACGTGGCCGCGCGCGTCTCACAGGACGTGCTCACCTTGAACCGCGCGCTCGGTTACGACATCAACACCGTCGAGTTTGCCATCAAGGACGACATCCCATACGCCATTGACTTCATGAACCCCGCGCCCGATGCCGAGCTTGCATCGGTCGGCGAGTTCTATCACAACTGGCTGACGAAGGCCGTCACCGACCTCGTCTTCCGCCGCCTCTCCGAGCCCCAGTCCACGAGCCGCTACCGCTGGGACGCCCTGCTGAACCCCGCGACCGCGACGACGGCAACGCAGCCGCTCGCGGCGGCAGCCTCCGCCGCGCAGTCGGCCGCCGACTCGCTCATCCCGCAGTCAGTCCGCGACCTGCCCTCTGATGTCGTCAACACGGTCACAGACTTTCTGGGACATGCCACGGGAGTCGTCTCCGGGTTGGTCGATGCGGTCACAGAGGCAGCCACGCCCGAATCGCGGCCCGAGCCGGAGCCGCAGCCGCCGTCGGCCTCCGCAGCCGCGACGAAGAGCACGCGCTCTACCTCTTCAACGAAAAAAGGCTCGACGACTAAACGCGCTGCTTCAACGCGCACGAAGAAAACTTCGACGGGAGAATCCGCGGAGGGCTGAGCGCCGAACGCGTTTCGTAGTAACGAACAGACGAGAAAGGGCGGCTCATCGTGAGCCGCCCTTTCTCGTCTGTTTCATATTCTGATGCGCCCTTGCGGCGGGCGCTCATCAATCTATTATGTCAAAGTCAATCCACTGCGTGGCAAGCTGTTGTTCACTCTTCTGCGCGAGCCGGTCGAGGATGACGACCTGTAGGACGTAGTCGCTCGGCGTGAGTTACGCGCCAAGCTTCAAGTTCCGCCTTTTGAGTTTGAGTGAATGTGTGTACGAATGTGTGTAAAGAAAAAGGCCGCCTCGCGGCAGCCGGTTTTCTTTGAAAATTTGATGGCCAGGGACGGAATTGAACCGCCGACACCGCGATTTTCAGTCGCGTGCTCTACCAACTGAGCTACCTGGCCGGAAATCGTCCTCGCGAACAGATGGCAGAGTATAGGTAATCAAAAGATTGCTGTCAAACGTGCTTCGGGCGGGTCATTTTTTGTCAAATGCGTCACAAAAAATCGTTGACAGTTTTTCGGTAAGGTGTATAATCCGTGCCGTCTGAGGGTGGTGCCGGTTGCCAAACAGCCGGTGCGTCCCGCAAGGGGCAACCAGCCACAGCCCGAACATCGACAGTGCCCGCCAGTGGCAGCTCGAACGCCGATTGTGCCCCCCACAGCCGCTACCTTTGAGCTGCCACTTTTATATTTAACGCCCACTTCCAACACCGCACCGTTACCTTCTCTCCCTGACCAATGTATGACCGCACCGGCACTTATAGACCTCTGCGACGTGCGCGTGGCAGTGCAAGTGTCGCTTGTCTCTTTTCCCAAACAGCTTTTTAAGAATGCCTCTCATAAACAATTACCCTCCGACGCCTCTTTAGATGAAAGGCGGGAGGGCGTAGTTGTCATAAACTTTTGCTTCCGCAAAGCACCGAACGGCTCACGCTCAGATGGCGGAACGCGCGACCAGAGCTTTGTACTGCAACTTCGCCTCCGCGACCACTTCGCGTTCCGAGAGCGTCGTCAATTCACCACCACGGAGCACGACCCGACCGTCAATCAATACGTCCCGCACGTCGCGCGCTTCGGCGGCGTAGACGATTGTTGAGACGACTTCGGGTCGCGGCGTAGTGTGCAGCCGTTCGAGTTCGACGACCGTGATGTCGGCTCGCTTGCCAACTTCGAGGCTGCCGATCTCGTCTTCGAGCCCGAGGGCGCGCGCGCCGTCGCGTGTCGCCATCCGCAGGACACGCGACGCGGGCAAGGCGTCGGCACCACGACTTACCTTCTGAAGCAGAGCCGCCGAGCGCATCTCGGTGAACATGTCGAGACGGTTGTTGCACGGCGCACCGTCCGCACCGAGCGAGACAGAGACACCACGCCCCATCATCTCCGCGACAGGAGCGATACCCGACCCGAGCTTCATATTGGAAGAGGGACAGTGCGCGACGTGCGTCCCCTTCGCTGCGAGCAACAGCATCTCATCTTCGCCTACGTGTACGCAGTGCGCGAGCACGACGTGAGGGCCCGAGATGCCAAGCGCGTCGAGGTAGGCGATGTTACGCCGCCCCGTCTCGCGCTCGACCATCTCTATCTCCGCGCGATTCTCGGAGGCGTGCGTGTGAATCATCACACCGCGCTCGCGCGCGAGATGTGCTACGCGTTCAAGAAGCTCGCGTGTGCAGCTCACGGCGAAGCGCGGGGCGAAGCAGTAGCGTATGCGACCGCCGCCCCGTTCGTGCCACTTATCCAGCAGCGCGAGCGACTCGCGTATCGAGTCTTTGGTCTTCTCCCGAAGCGCTTCGGGCACCTCGTCGCCCTTGTCCATCATGCACTTGCCGATGGTCGCGCGAAAGCCTGACTCTTCGACGACGCGAAAGACCTCTTCGGTGTGATTGACCGTCTCCATCGTCAGCGCGCAGGTCGTGCCCCCGCGCATCATCTCGGCAACGCCGAGACGCGCCGAAGCGCGCAAGCTGTGTGCGTCGTGAGCCGCCTCCATGGGCCACACACGTTTCTTTAACCAGTCAATCAGTTCGAGGTCGTCGGCTGCGCCGCGAAAGAGCGTCTGGCACAGATGCACGTGCGTCTGCACGAAGCCGGGCAGCACGGCACAGCCGCGCGCGTCTATGGTCACGTCGGCGGCCGAGGCCGAGACACGACCCACGGCCTCGATGCGACCGTCGCGCACGAGCACGTCGCCCGTGACAATCGTGTCCGCGGCGTCCATCGTGACGACGGTGCCGCCCCTGATGAGAATGGTCTGCTCCATCTGAAAAAGGCGAAGAGAGTTTTGAAGCGGTGTCTCTCGGCCGCGCGATTATCCACGCCCGCCCGCGCCTCTGTAAAGTAGAAGCACGGCTCTGCACAAAGGCAAAAGCAAAAAGGCAAAAGGAAGATGAGAAGCACGCTGGCTTTCATCTTCCTTTTGCCTTTTGCCTTTTACTTTTGCCTTACTTCTTGCCGTCGGCCTTCGCTGCTGCGACCTCTTCGGTCTCCTCGCCGGAAACGTGGAGCCCGAGCGCCTTGCGCACGTCGTTCTGGACGCGACTGAGCAAATCCGCATTCTCGCGCAGCGCGTTCTTCGAGTTCTCGCGCCCCTGTCCCAAACGCTCTCCACCGTAGGAGAACCACGCGCCCGACTTGTCAACGACGCGGTTCGCAACCGCGAGGTCGAGCACGTCGCCCTCGCGCGAGATTCCCTCGCCGTACATGATGTCGAACTCGCATTCGCGGAAGGGCGGCGCGACCTTGTTCTTGACGACCTTGACCCTCGTGCGATTGCCAACCATGCGGTCGCCGTCCTTGATTGCGCCGATGCGCCGGATGTCGAGTCGCACGGTCGAGTAAAACTTCAGCGCGCGGCCGCCGGACGTTGTCTCGGGACTCCCGAACATGACGCCGATCTTCTCGCGAATCTGGTTGATGAAGATGAGGCAGGTGTTCGTCTGCCCGACGATGGCCGTCAGCTTCCGTAGAGCCTGCGACATCAGACGCGCCTGAAGACCGGGCAGAGAGTCGCCCATCTCGCCGTCCAACTCCGCGCGCGGCACGAGAGCCGCTACCGAGTCGATGACGATGACGCCCACGCCGTTTGAACGTACAAGCGCCTCCGCGATTTCAAGCGCCTGCTCGCCCGAGTCGGGCTGCGAGATAAGCAGCTCCTCGATGTTGAGGCCGAGCTTGCCCGCGTAGTCCGAATCCATCGCGTGCTCGGCATCAATGTAGGCCGCAACGTCGCCCGCCTTCTGCGCTTCGGCGACGATGTGCAGCGCGAGTGTGGTCTTGCCCGAAGACTCGGGGCCGAAGATTTCAATGATGCGACCGCGCGGGATGCCGCCGACGCCGATGGCTGCGTCGAGCGAGAGCGAAGTCGTCGAGATGGCAGGGATGTCGATGACCTCTTTATCGCCGAGGCGCATGATCGAGCCCTTGCCAAACTTCTTTTCGATGTTTGCGAGCGCCGCTTCGACCGCCTTGCCGCGATCCGCGCTCTGCCTGTCAGACATATTTGCTACCACTTCTTTCTCGTCCCCTTTTCTCACGCTTTTAAATTTGGTGTCCTAACCAGCAGACCCGGAGAGTTTACCACAAACGGCGCGAGAATGGAACAGTGTTTCACACTTGCAACAATCTTTTTTTCACCCTGGCGGAGATGAGGCGAGCCCCTGTTTTGAAGCCGGGACAATATACGACAGCGGCAGTTTTAAGTCGAGCGCCGCATCAAGTGAAGTGGTTTCAGGCAGGTTAATCCTTGAGTCGCGCAAACCAAAGAAGTCACCTGCCTGTGATGTTCCCGTGGGAACATCATCAAGCATGGGCCGGATGATGCACGAGATGACGATTGAGTTCTTCATCGACAGCCATCCCCGTCAATATCTCTTCCGAGACATGACCTTCCAGACATGATAGCTGTCAACTATTGGGCTCGGGCATGTGAGTCAGCCCGCGAGAATTTTGCGCAGCTTGGTGCGCGCCTTGTGAAGTTGTGACTTCGAGGTGCCGACGGCGCAGCCGAGTATTTGTGCGACCTCTTCATGTTCGTAACCTTCAACGTCGTGGAGGATGAAGGCGGCGCGGTAGCCGGGCGGCAGTTGCGCGATGGCCCTTTCAAGCGTGATGCGGTCTATCAACTGCGCCGGGCGTGGGCTGTGCGCCGGGGGGGCTTCAAACGAGTGCGGCGACTCGCACTCTTCAAGCGCATCTTCGCGGCGCGATCTGTTTTTGCGAAAGCGCATCAAGACCTGATTGACCGTCAGGCGGTGCAGCCATGTAGTGAAGTTCGCCTCGCCCCTGTAGCCGCCGACCTTGCGCAGCAACAGGACGAAGACCTCCTGCATGACATCTTCAGCCTCGGCTACGTCCTGCGTCATGCGCAGGCACAGGCCGTAGACGAGACGGCGCTGGCGACGGAAAATCTCCTCGAACGCTTCCATATCGCCATCCGCGGCCCTACGCGCCAGTGCAAAATCCGGTGCCCGCTCCGGGCTGACCTCGCGGGACTGCACGCGACCTTCACCCTGCCGGATTTCAAGTATCGCTTCTGCCGACATCTATCCTCCACCTTGCGAATGATTGAGCGTGTGCGGTGGCTACAAAGTGTCGAGAGACATAAAGAGGGGAGGCCGACCCACAAACGGCCTCCCCGCTCACGCGCAGTCGCCAACCCCAGTTTGAAGGCAACATGCGCGAATGAATGCCGCCCCTTGCTTAGTTGCTGCCCGTGGGCACGTTTTCCGTACCACCCGGCGGAGGCGGAGGCGGCTGCCGGTGCATCTGCTCGAAGTGCTGTCGTAGCTCCGCGACCTTTGCCTTCTGCTCCGCGGTCAGAATCGAGTAGACCTGCGACATCAACTTGGCGTGCGCCACCTCAAGCTCGACCTGCACGTTTGCGCGCGACTGCGCCGCTGCGCGGACGCCCGCCTCGTCGAAATTATCGGTCAACCCGTCGAGCGGCCCGCCGCCGGCCTTGAAGAGTTGCTCATGCAGACTCTGCGTGCTCGTGTGGAAGTTGTCCATCAACTGCTTGACCTGCGTCTGCTGCGCGTCCGTCAGGTTCAACTCGTGCACCAGATGCCCGAGCATGTCGCCGGGGCCACCGGGGCCGCCATGCTCGTGGCCGCCCTCGCCGTGCGGAGGCCCGCCGAAGGTGTGCATGTCACCCTTCTGCGCGAACACGGCCGCCGCCATCAACATTGCCGCGACGAGCGCAAGCGCGCCGGTCGTAATTCTCTTTCTCGTCAATCTCATCTCTTTTCCTTTCACCAAATGGTTTACCCAAAAAGCCGCTCGCTCTCTATCCACGCTTACTGTACGCCAGAACCCCCGGCCTGTACGTAAAGAGTCGGTCAACCCCGCGTAAAGTTTTGTCAACGCGCTCCGACACTTCTTTACGGACGACGCTCGATAGCTGCGATAGAATGTGGGGTCGGAGTGTGACGCGGGAGAAAGTAACGTTGGAACATTTGCTCATCATTGACGACGACCGGGAGCTTTGCGAGCTTGTCGCGGAGCTTCTGGGCGAAGAGGGCTTCCGTGTCGAGGTGGCGAACGCGAGCGCACGGGGACTTGAGCGCGCGCTGTCGGGCGAGCACTCGCTCGTCGTGCTCGATGTGATGATGCCGGGGATGAACGGGTTCGAGGTGCTGCGCCGTCTGAGGGCCGAAGGCTCAGACGTTCACGTCCTGATGCTCACGGCGCGCGGCGACGACGTGGATCGAATCGTCGGCCTTGAGATCGGCGCGGACGACTACTTGCCCAAGCCCTTCAACCCGCGCGAGCTGATAGCGCGCATACAGGCGATACTGCGCCGCGTCCGCCCTCCGCGTGCGGACGCGCCGACACACGATGCCGCCGATGCGCGCGCACCGGAACGAATCAATGTCGGAGACGTGGAAGTGGACACGGGCACGCGCCGCGTGTGGTGCGAAGGCAAAGCGGTCGAGTTGACGAACGTCGAGTACGAGATACTTGTCGTCCTGCTCGCGTCGGCAGGGCTCGTAGTCAAGCGCGAAGACCTCGTGCGGTCGGTGCTCGGGCGTGAGCTTTCGGTCTTCGACCGAAGCATTGACATGCACATCAGCCACCTTCGCAAGAAACTCGGCCACCGCGCGGGCGAGGTCGAGCGGATAAAGACCGTGCGCGGCGTCGGCTACATCTACGCGCGTTCTTCCGCCGCGAACGCGGGCGGTGCCTAAAGTAACAGCGAGCAAATTTAAGAGTCGAAGTGTTACGGAGTCGAAGCGTGTGCGCAGTCTTTTCTTAAAAGTCTTTCTCTGGTTCTGGCTCTCGACCGTGCTCGTCATCGGCGCGCTGCTCATCACGTCACACTTGACGGGCAACGAGCCGACATTTCGCCCGCCGCAGTTTATCGAAGCAGTCCTCTCCGGGTACGGGCGCAACGCCGCCGCCGCTTACGAGCATGGCGGGGCGTCGGCGCTCAAAGACTATCTGCTAACAATCGACCATGAAACCGGAATACACGCGCATCTCTGTGACGCGCGCGGCATGGATTTGAGCGGCGCGGAAGCATCAGCGCAGCAGAGCAAGGTGGCACAACAGGTAGCGCAGACGGGTCAGCCAATCTTCAGAGATGCGGGCGGCAGGATGCTCGAAGTGCGACCCGTGCCTGCGCGCGATGGTCGAAGCTACGCCTTCGTCGCCGAGATGCCGGTGGGACATCCGCCGCCGGGCGGGCCGCACGGCCCCTTCTGGTTGTTCTCCGAGAGCGGTTCGGTACTTCTCATCCGCCTCCTTGTCGTCATCCTGACGGCCGGGGCGCTCTGCTATCTTCTGGCGCGCTACATCGTCACGCCGGTCGTCAAGCTTCGCGAGGTGACGCGGCAGGTGACGCGCGGTGATCTGTCGGCGCGTGTCGGGCCGCGCCTCGGCAAGCGACGCGACGAGTTGGCCGCGATGGGTCATGACTTCGACGCGATGGCAACGCGTGTCGAGACACTCTTGAGCGCACAGACGCGACTGCTGCGCGACATCTCGCACGAATTGCGCTCGCCGCTCGCACGTCTCTCGGTGGCGCTCGACCTTGCGCGTAAGCGCGCTGGCGTCGCGGCCACTGCCGACCTTGACCGCATCGAGCGCGAGGCGAAACGTCTCAACGAGATGATCGGTCAACTGCTCACGCTCTCGCGCCGTGAGAGCGACGGCAACGGCGTGCGAACGGGGCCCGTCCGGCTCGACGCGCTCTTGCGCGAGGTCGCATCGGATGCCGACTTCGAGGCGCAGGGCCGCAACTGCTCCGTCGTCGTCACGGAGTGTGACGAGTGCGAGGTCACGGGGACGGCTCCGCTTTTGAGAAGTGCGATTGAGAACGTCGTGCGCAACGCTGTTCGTTACACGGAGGAAGGTACGACGGTGAAGCTCTCGCTTCGTTGCGGGCGCGGCGATGATGCGGGGCACGCCGTCATCTGTGTGCGCGATGAGGGAGCAGGTGTCCCCGAAGAGACTCTGGCCGACATCTTCCGGCCCTTCTACCGCATGGACGACTCGCGTGCGCGTGAGACGGGCGGCACCGGCCTCGGGCTCGCCATCACCGAGCGCGCGATGCAACTGCACGGCGGCACGGTCAAGGCATCGAACGTTTTGGGCGGCGGCTTCGTCGTCGAGCTTCGCCTCCCCCTCCATTCAACGGGGCGCGATTCTGTGTGAAGGGCTGCCGACGTGTATGTGCGGCCCCGTGGCGGTGCCGGGGATGGCAAAGCGAAAGGCGGTGAAGGGTATGCCCGACGCGCGTAAGTATTCCATCAGCGCGCGCCCCTCCGGGCTCTCAGGGCTCACGCCCACGTCCATCGCGTTGTGATGATCGTAGCCCCAGCGGTCGTGGACGGCCGATTGCCCGAACGAGCTGACGGGAAGTTGGCGACCGAAGCTTCGCGTGTAGAATTGCATGACCGCGCCCGCTTCATTGAGTGACCACGCACGCGTGCCGCCGTAGCGTATGTAAGCGGTCGTCGTTATCAACCCGCCACGCGCGTGTGGAGCAGTCATCGCTTTGGCGAGCGCCTTCGCGGCGACCTCTTCCGTTTCCGCTTCAACCAACGTCTCTGCTATCTGCACGTCGGCGTTTTTCAACTGACCCTCGACACCAGCGGCTTTGGCGCGCGCCGACTGAGCTTCACTCTCCTCGCGCTCAAGCTCACGCTTCGAGATGAGCCCGGCCTCGTACAACTCCTTCGTCTTCAAGATGCGCTCGTCCGCTTTTTTGCCTTCAGCCTCGTAGAGCTTGAGCAGTTGTTCGAGGCTCGACTTGTAATCCTTTGTCGCCTGCACGAGTTGCGCGCGCAGACGCGCGAGGTCGTCGGGCGTCTCTTTCGTCTCGTCTTTCCGCGCGGGCGCGTCCGGCTTAGTTTTACGCGAACCGGCGCGCGCCTTCTGCCGCGCGTGGGCGGTCGAGGTGCCGCAAGCGAGCGCGATGGAGAGCACCAACGCCGTCGGAATTGTCCTGCTCACGAATCTCATCAGCACAGCTTTATCGTCGCACACTGCCGCGTCGAACTACTCGGTCAACAGTCGCGCCGCAAGTGGGAAGTGGTCGGATGCTTGCCGCGCTGCGGGGCTTTCGGCAAGCACGCGGCAGTCAGCGAGTCGAGCGGCGAATTGAGAAGGCACGAACACGAAGTCGAGTCGCACGTGCGGGTCCCACGTAGGAAATGTGTAGCCGCGCTCATCCCCGTGAAGTTTGCGAAAGCTGTCAATGTAACCCGCGGCGAGCATGATTTGAATCGTCTCGTAACGAACGCTTCCGCCGCTCAACCACATGAACGCGCGCAGGCGCGGCGGCAGTCGTCCAGCGTCAAGCAGCTCGCCCGGCGCGAGCGTGTTGAAGTCGCCGACGACGACGTGGAACTCCTCACTGCGCGAACCAATCCATGCGAGCAGCGCGCGCAACTCCCTCGCCCGCCGCCTCTCCGTCCAGCGCGAATGAACCGCGCTCAAGTGTACGCCGTAGACGGTGAGCCCCATGCCTTCGGGCTCAAGCTCAAGGAAGTGACGCTTCGAGCCGCGTGGGCGATGCCACTCGTGCCGCGCGACGGGGATGCGGCTGAGGTATGCGAGCGAGTGGCCGCGCTGCGCCGCCCAGAAGCTCATCCCGGTTTCGGCGGCGATGCGCTCGACCACTCGCGGGTCGCTGGCTTCTTGAAGTATGACGAGGTCGGGTGACGCCTCCGCAACGACCGACGCAAGCAGCGACTCGCGCCCCGCACCGCCGAAGCGAACGTTGTAGCTCAAGAGGCTGAGGGTCACGACTCGCCGACCTTCCCGATCAAAGTCAGATAGGGCTGCCCCATCCACTCGCCTCGAATCTGCATGACGATGTCGCGCGTGGCCTGAATGTTGACGGGGCGTTTCACCATCGCCATCAACCTCGTGCGCAGCGGGACGAGGCTGGGCGCGATGTCCGGGTCTTTGTCGCTCAAGGGCTT